>CAIQOJ010000123.1 GCA_903873395.1 uncultured Acidimicrobiaceae bacterium | reverse complement strand
TACTACCTGCTGATGGTGGCGGGCTCGTACAAGAGCTACTACGGCAATGCGGCAGCGCCCGTCTCGGCCATCATGTCGAAGACCGGCAAGAAGTTGCTCCCCGTGCTGGACCAGGGTTGCTCGGCCTATGTGAAGAGTGCGGTAAATGCTGCCGTCGCTGCGGTTCCGGGTAAGACCTTCGCCGACTTCGTCACCACCAATCCGTATTCGGTGCCGGCGTGGAAGACGCTGCTGGACTCGAACGATCCGGCGCAGTTCACCACGCCGTCTTCCGTGCCGCTGCTCATGATCCAGGGCAGCAACGACGCCCAGATCCCTGCCGCATTGGGTCGGTACCTTCAGACCCACGAGTGCAGCATCGGTCAGCAGTCGCAGCGCTGGGAGTACTCGGGACAGAGTCATGCCGGTGTCATCTCTCCCAGCTTCAACGACATGTTGACGTGGATTGGTGACCGCTTCGCCGGTGGGACGATGCCGGACTCGTATGTGCCCACCGCCGGAGGCAATTCGAACATCACGGTCACCCAGTCGAACTGCTGAGCGACAACGCAACGCAGCAACCAACAACGCTGTTGTGGGCTGCAGTCGCAGTGGAACTCTCGGGATGAGGTCGGAGACCCGTCCCGGTAGTTCCACTCGATGACACGCCAGGCGGTGATCGCCAGGTGGTCCCGTTCGCTGGTACGCACGGCCGCGGCCACCAAGTTGGAAGGCTGTGCTCGGAAGCAACAATGACCCAGGTCTCAGACCTGGGTCATTGTGCTCTCCGGGGTTGGGCCGGCGAGCGAGACCATGGTGAACGAGCTGCTGGCCCAGTCTGTGCACCGGGTGCACCCATGACGGATCCTTTCGTCGCACGGTGACCCGAGATTTGGTCGTTCTAGTATCAGTCGTGCCCAGCGCGCCCGATGATCGTGTTGCACCACCCGAGCCGGTCCTCGTCAAGGCTCGCCGGGGGTATCTCTTGGGCCGCTTTTCGGGATCCTTGGGGACCGGCATGGTGGCATTGGCCAGCAGCTACCTCATCTATCAGCAGACCCACTCGGTGGCCGCCGTTGCTCTGATTTCGGTGGCGACGAATTTCCCGGCCCTGGCGCTCGCTTCGGTGGCGACCCGCCTGGCCAACCGCTGGGGTGGGCCAAAGCTCTATGTGATCACGCTCGGTGCCTACTACGTCTTGTGTGTCATCCCGTTCCTCTTGGCGCTAGCGGGACACCTCTCGGCCACGAGTTTGCTTGTCTGGTATCTCCTGCGGGGCATCGCCCTCGGCCTCAACACCCCGTCCATCGGCATGGTGCGGATCATGCTTTCGCCGCCGGGCCAAACCACCGAGTTCAACAGTGCGGCCACTCGAGCCGTCTCGTGGGCCACGCTCATCGGTGTCCTGGCTGGAGGGTTTGTCTTGACGCAGATTGGCGCCGCTTGGATCTATCTCGGCGCCGGCATCTTGGGTGTGCCACCGATCCTCGCCTTGGTGCCCCTCATGCCGTGGTCGATTCCTGCAGGCTCATCATCGGCGAGTCGCTTTGGTGCATATTTCGCCGTGCGCCGACAGCGCCCCGACCTGCGGGCCGCTTTTCGCTACACCGTGCTGATCTCCCTTATCGCCGGATACGCGGTGACACTGCCTGCGGTGGCCGATCACATCGGTCACCGAGCCGATCTGCTCGCCCTCCTGCAAGCGGCAGCCGTGTTCGGTGGCTTGTTCGTAGTGGTCGCCACCCGCAAGATCCATGGTCGAGTGCGTTGGCTACGTGTGCAGCGAACATGCGTGTTCATCGCCGCGATCTCGTTGCTCTTCTTGGGCTGGGCGGCGCATCTCCAGGGTGATCCTCCGGTCGTGCTTCTTTTGGCACTGGCGGCTCTTGTGCCATTGGGGTTCGTTCTCAACCTCGACGCCTCGGTGTTGAACGGTCTCGTGCAAGTGGCCGCTCCCGTGGAGTCTCGAGCAGCTGTCCTCACCGCCTACGCCTTGATTCCGATGGTGGCAACTCCGCTCAGTCAGCTGGTCATCTCGGGCGTGGCTGACCTCACCTCGGTGACCCTGGCTCTCCTGACCATGGGTGGGATCACCCTGCTGTTCTTCTTCCTGCCACACAAGTTGCTTCGAACGTCGTTCGCACTCCTCGATGACTCACTCCAGCCCCCGACGCCGCTGACGCCCTTCGACGGGCACCACGTCACGTCCATGCAAGAGCTGTGCGATGCCGATCAGCCCATTGCCGATCAGATCCTCGGCCCGGAACTCCCCGACCGCAGGGACGTCGACGGCTAGGCCGCGAAGTTGCCGGACAGGCACCTGCACAAGCCACCTGCACAAGCCACCTGCGACAAGCAGCCGACCCGATGGTGCTGGGTCCCGTCCGAGGACATCAACGCCGCTAGGGCGCTGGTCAGCCAACGTGTGATTGAGGGGCAATGGGGGGTCAATCGGTCTCGGTTGCAGTTCCATGGTCCGCTTGCAAGGCAAAGGAGCGCACTAGGTGCACCTTGGGAGTAGTGAGCGTTCCATCGCCAGCGGATCAGTTCGGCCCTGTGTGGGTTGGGGTAACATTTGATCACGCTGCATCCAATCAGGCCGTTGGCAATCGCCCAACGCGCGAGGATCGCTCCGTCTGAACCGAACGACCAAAGGACGAAACAACCATGTTCGCCAAGCTCAGCCGTTCCGTCGTCAAGCACTCCTGGCTCTACGTAGCCGGATGGGTCGTCGTGGTGGTGGTCCTGAAGTTCGTCTGCCCGAACCTCACCGACTACACCACCTCCAGCGCTGGTGCTGGCCTTTCCACACACTACGAGTCGACGCAGGCGACCAACCTGGGTACTAAGTACTTCCCATCGTCGGTGAACGCCACCGGCACCATGGCGATCTCCAACACCAACGGCTCGGCCATCACGCCCGAGCAGCAGAGCAGCACGACGACGCCGTCTATCGCCGGCTTGGTAGCTGACCTCAATGCCAAGAACATCAAGGGAGTCGCCACAAACGGCTTCTTCACCAGCCCCGGGGTGTATCCCAACGGCTACTACTCGGCCAACGGCAAGGTGCAGGTGGTGTCCGTCAGCTTCTCCGGCGTGTCTGGGTCAACGGACGTCAACAACGCCATCACCACTGTGCGCGACGACACCAACTCCTACCTCAAGGGCACTGGCCTCCAGGGACAGCTGACCGGCGCTGCCGCCATCAGCGTGGACACGACCAACGCCTACACCGACGCGGAGAAGATCCTCACCCTCTTCACCATCTTGGGCATCGTGCTGGTGCTCTTGCTGGTGTTCCGCTCACCACTCATCGCCCTCACCCCCGTCCTCGTCGTCGGCATCCTGCACATGTCGGCCGCTGGCGTGACCGCCGTGCTGGCCAAGACCTTCAACTTCCAGGTCGGCACGAGTCTGGACCCCTTGCTCATCGTGGTGATGTTCGGCGTGGGGACCGACTACGTCGTCTTCTTGTTGTTCAAGCACCGCGAGAACATCATCGCCATGGTGCCAGCAGACCGAAAGGGTCTGCATGCCGTGATGGAGAAGTCCCTGACCAAGATGAGCGTAGTGATTGTCTCCGCAGCTATGACGGTGACGATTGCCTTCGCCGCCCTGCTGGCCGCCAATCTCGAATCGCTGAAGACCCTCGGCCCAGGCCTCATGGTCGGCGTCATCTTCATGGGCCTGGCTGGCGTGACGCTGCTTCCCGCTCTGTTCAACCTCTACGGCAAGGCGCTGTTCTGGCCCTTCAAGCCCAAGGAGCGGCCCGCCGACGCCAAGCACCGGACGCAGTCGCAGTTCTTCGCCGACAAGGTCTCCGCTCACCCGGCACTGTGGGTGACTGGCGTCATTGCGTTCATGGTCATCTGCAGCCTCGGGATGATCTCCTTCTTCGGCCCGAACGGCAAGACCTACAACACCTTGGCCGAACTTCCGTCGAGCACGCCGTCACTCGAAGCCACTAACACGTTGAGCAGTGCGTTTCCTGCTGGCTTCATCGGTCCCACGCAGATCTACGTGGCCTCGAACGACTCCACCCCGTTGAATCCGACGGACATCTCGAACCTCCAGACCACCGTGAAGGGCATCAGCGGCGTCTCGAGCGTGACCCCGCCGAAGGCCAACACCGATGGAACGGCGGCCTACTTCAACGCCATCCTCAACGACAACCCCTATTCGGTGGGCGCCATCAATCTGGTGCAGCACACCATCGAACCCAAGGTCAACTTGTCGATCCCGGGGGCGGTTGTGAACGTCGGCGGGACAAGTTCGACCTTCGTCGACGTGAGGTCGTCGGTCTTCTTGTCCATGAAGACGGTGATCCCGATCGCCATCGTCCTGATCGGCATCGTCCTCTTCTTCTTGCTGAAGCGGACGATCGTGGGCTCGACCTACATCATGTTGGGGGTGCTGCTGCTCTTCACCTGCGTTATGGGCGTGGTCAGCTTCCTCTTCTTGAATCTGTTGGGCTACAACGGCCTCGACTTCTCGGTGATCTTGATCGCCTACCTCTTCGTGATGGCGGTGGGATCGGACTACAACATCTTGATCGCCGACTACATCCGGGGCGCCCACGACGCGGGCAAGAACGCCCTCGAGGCGGCCCGCTACGCCATGATCGAAGGCGGTCCGTCCATCTCTGCGGCAGCGTGCATCTTGGCCGTGACCTTTGCTTCGATGCTGTTCACCAACATCCAGCTCCTCGAGGAGATCGGCACCGCAGTCATCGTGGCATGCCTGGTGGCCTCGTTCCTCTTGGTGTCCAAGGGCATCACCGGAGTCTCCATCCTTCAAGGGAAGAGCTTCTGGTGGCCGTCGAAGATCCACCCACCGAAGGACGGGGAAGCCGACGCCTCGCTGCAGTCGGACTCCAAGGAAGCTGCCACCGTCTAACTCGGGCAGTTGTCTACGTAGCGGGGTCGTCGTTGCTTGTTCCGTCAAAGGCCAAGCAGCGACGGTCTCCTCTGCTACCAGAGGTGAAACCCGTCGTCAGGGTCATCCGGCGCGACTACCCCGAACTGAGCACGTACGTGGGACAGGGGTAGCGGTGCCAGTGCGAAGTGATCCACCAGGGAGAAATCACTGGTGCACTGCGCTCCTCGGGCCATCTCTTGACCCAATAGTTCGGCTGCTCCCGGTCGGGTCAGTGATTCCGACTCTGCCTGGCTGATCGACGTGGGTCGGCCGAATCCGGCCTCGTGGATGATCAGCGAGGCCAGCAACGCAGAGAAGTTCACGTCGTTGTCGTCCATGGCCACCATGAACCCGCTGAGGGCGATCTCTGCCGGGGCCGACGTGGCTACGCCAGCAATTACGTGCGTCATGTCATGGGCCATGTAGAAGTGATTCATCCGTGCCGGATCCCTGCCGGGCAGCTCCAAACCTGTGCGCTCGTAGAAGCGAAGGTACGCCTGGCCGAGTGAGTCAGCAGGTAGTTCGTCGAAGGCTTCCAGCCTTGCCACAAGTTCGGGCTCTGGCGCCTCCGGGTCGAAGGCATCGAGCACCAAGGACGGCTCGGCTCGGCGGGGAAGCATCGCCTGGCTGAAGCGCCGGTAATCGGTGGCAGCCCCTTTGACGCCCTGCTCGACCAACGATCGGAAGAGGACAAGGTCGGGGCCTGCAACCTCCAAGGCACTGGCATAGCGCTCGACGGCAGCCACTTGGGCGGGCACCTGAGGGTGCCGGGCTGCTTCCAAGGCAACGTGGAGATGGTGGAAGCGGCGACGGTCCTTGGGGTCGGTGATCAACCCAGCCAGATCAGTTGGCCCCAGCGGGGTCACGTCAGTCAGCGTGATGTCGGGTCGTCCCAGGTAGTGCGAGGTGAGTGCACGCAGCACGGCCAACTGTTCGACGCTCGGGCCGTCTTCGACGTCGATGCCTCCAAGGAGTCCGGCGACGACAGCATCGGTGACTGCGGGATCGAACGTCTGCGCCAAGGGAGGTACCTCTTCGTCGGGCTGTGCTCTGGACGACTGCGGAGGTGACCGTAGTGCTGTCGGTGACGGAGAGCGAAGTCGTCTGCATCGATGGCAGGTGCAGTCAGGCGTCGTTACCACGCACCGTGGCGTTGGAGTCGGGAACGTTGACGTCGTTGGCCCTGCCCTGACAACGTCGGTCCGTGATCACGTGGTGAGCACGGACCGAAAGGACAGAAGCATGGTGGCGACAATGAGGTCCAAGGTGGCGGCTGGAGCAGTCGTCATCGCACTAGCCGTCGGCGTCGGTTCGGCGACCATCGCCACAACGGCCCACGCCGGAGGGGCGCCGGCCACCCATCTGACTTTTTCTTCTTCGTTGACATCTCAAGGTAAAAACCTCACCACCGTGGGGTCGCGTGGGCAGTTCGTGTTCGGCTCCAACCTGTTGACGGGCACAACGTCGGTCAGTGGTCAGGCCGGCACGATCCAGTGGGTGGCCACCGTCAACTACACCGATGGCAACGGACCATGGACCGGACTGATCACGGTGACCACGCCGACGGGTACCTTCGGTCTCGACACCCGGGGCCAGGCGTCATTTGTGGCGGCCACCGGCACCACCACCTTCAAGGGCACAGCCAGCGTGATTGGCGGCACGGGCGCCTACGTCAACATGCGAGGCGTGGGCACGGAGACCGGCGTGCGCACGACCGCCCTTGGCGGTGCGGTCGACTTCACCTGGCACCTCACTGTGGTGGGTGCCGGGGCCTGATCGCTCCCGGTCAGGTCTTGTTTGGGGGGACCATCCCATACTCGGCTTGGATGTCTGCCAGCTGGTCATCTTTGCGGGCCAGGAAGTCGACGGTGGAGATATCACCGCTGCACGCCTCGCCCCGTCGGAACGCATCGGCCAACTCGTCGGCGGCTCCTGGCCTGTTCAGGACACCCTCTTTGGCGGTGAACCCCGGCAGCTCGAATGCGGCGGATTCGAATAGGGCCAACGAGGCGACCAGGCCCGAGAAATGGTGGTCGAATCCTGCGGCGGCGGTCAGTACGGCCTGGAGGGCCACCTCGTCGGGCGGCGTGGTGCCGTAGCCGGTGAGTACGTGAGTGACATCGTGGTAGGCCAGCGTTGCGGCTCCGCCGCCGGGCTCGCCCGGAAAGGGAACGCCGAGATCGGCATAGAAGTCGAACAGGCCGCGCCCCAAGGTCCCCGGTGCACAGTCGCCGAGCGAGCGCAGTTCGGAGCCGAGCGCATCGTCGGAGACTCCATGAATTCGGGTGGTGCCTTCGCCGAAGCGGGCCCAGTCGGCCATGACCTGGTCGCGATGACCAGTCTGGATGTCACGGGCCACCAGGGCCAGGTCTTCGCCGCCCAGTGCATCGACATAGGCCTCGACCTGATCGGCCTGGGCCGGATGACTCGGGTGCCGGCAGAACTCGACCAGGATGAGCAGGTCGACCACTCGGTGCCTGCTGGCTTCATCAACGGTGGCGGCCAACTCAACTGGGGTGCATGGGTCAAGATCGAGAATCGCTCCATCCAGGCCGAGGTAGCCCGAGGCCAGACTTTGGATAACCCTGTGCTGCTCGGTCGTCGGACCGCTGGCCACGTCGGCGGCCCCCAACAGGCCGCGGGCGATCATGACCCTGTCCTCGTGCATGCCGACACGGTAGCAATGCCCTCTCAGGACCATCCGGTGCTGCCATGGCGCCCGTCTAACCTTGGCGGAGTCGTGCCCATGACCCGAGCGAACATCAACCACCGATCGAAGGCGACATCCCTGTGAGCGATCCGACCATCATCTACACCCACACCGACGAGGCCCCCGCCCTGGCCACGTACTCCTTGCTGCCGATCGTCCAGGCCTATGCGGCCAAGGCGGGGGTGACCGTCGAACTCCGTGATATCTCGCTGGCCGGACGGATCTTGGCTGGATTTCCCGAGCACCTGAGTGACGACCAGCGCACCCCAGACGCGCTGGCTGAGCTTGGTGCCATGGTCACTACCCCAGGGGCCAACATCATCAAGCTTCCCAACATTTCGGCGTCGATACCCCAACTCTTGGCCGCTATCGCCGAGCTGCAGTCTCAGGGCTTGGATGTCCCCGCCTATCCCGAGGATCCATCCACCGACCAGGAACGAGAGATCCAGGCCCGGTACAAAAAGTTGTTGGGCAGTGCCGTGAACCCGGTGCTGCGCCAGGGCAACTCCGATCGTCGGGCCCCAGCATCTGTTAAGAGCTACGCACGAACCCATCCCCACCGCATGGGCGCCTGGACTCCTGGGTCCAAGACGAACGTCGCCCACATGAGCGGCGACGACTTCCGCTCCACCGAAGTGTCTGCCGTGATGCCTACAGAAGGTGCGCTGCGTGTCGAACTGGTCGAGGCTGATGGACGGACCACCGAGCTGCGCCCCCCCGTCGGCGTGTTGCCCGGCGAGGTTGTCGATGCGTCAGTCATGCGGATCGGTCCGCTCCATGCGTTCTTGACCGATCAGATCGCTCGGGCCAAAACCGAAGACGTTCTCTTCTCTGTGCACCTCAAGGCCACCATGATGAAGGTGTCCGACCCGATCGTCTTCGGCCACGTGCTCCGGTCGTTCTTCCCGATCACATTCGGGCAGTGGGGTCCGACTCTGGCTGCTGCCGGTCTCCACCCTGAAGACGGCCTAGGTTCGATCTTCGCCGGGTTGGATGGGCTGGCGGACGGCGCCGCCATCCGAGCATCCTTCGACGCCGAGATGGCGAGCGGCCCTGCCCTGGCCATGGTCGATTCTGACAAGGGGATCACCAATCTCCACGTGCCGAGCGATGTCATCGTGGATGCCTCGATGCCAGCCATGATCCGCACATCGGGCCATATGTGGGGACCTGACGGATCCGAAGCGGACACCTTGGCCGTCATCCCCGATGCCAGCTATGCCGGCATCTATCAGGTGGTCCTCGACGACTGCCGGGCCAACGGGGCATTTGACCCAGCCACCATGGGCTCGGTTCCCAACGTCGGGCTGATGGCCCAGGCGGCCGAGGAGTACGGCAGCCACGACAAGACCTTTGAGATCCCGTCCACCGGAGTGGTCCGGGTGACCGATGCGTCCGGCACCGAAGTCTTCGAGGTCCAGGTGACCAAGGGAGACATCTTCCGAATGTGTCAGACCAAGGAAGTGCCGATTCGCGACTGGGTCCGTCTGGCTGTCGACCGGGCCCGGGCCACGGGTGCCCCGGCGGTCTTCTGGCTCGACGAGGGTCGCGCCCACGATGCCAACATCATCGCCATCGCCAGCGACGAACTGTCCCACATCGACACCACTGGCCTCACTATCGAATTCCTTCCTCCCGCTGAGGCCATGGCCTATTCGCTCGAGCGGATCCGCCGAGGCGAGGACACCATCTCGGTCACCGGCAACGTCTTGCGCGACTACCTGACCGACCTGTTCCCCATCATGGAGCTGGGCACGAGCGCAAAGATGCTCTCGGTCGTTCCTCTGTTGGCGGGAGGCGGCCTGTTCGAGACCGGAGCCGGAGGCTCGGCCCCCAAGCACGTACAGCAGCTGGTTGCCGAGGACTACCTGCGCTGGGACAGCCTGGGTGAGTTCCTGGCCCTGGCCGTCAGCTTCGAGCACCTGGCCCGCACCACCGGCAATGCTCGTGCTCAGATCCTGGCCGACACGCTGGACCGAGCCACGGGCACGCTGCTCGAGGAGAACCGTTCTCCGAGCCGCAAGCTGGGAGGACTCGACAATCGGGGCAGCCACATCTACCTGGCCCTCTACTGGGCTCAGGAGCTGGCCGCCCAGACCGACGACACCGAGCTGGCCGCCCTCTTTGCGCCGCTGGCCGGTGCATTGGAAGCGGCCGAAGACACGGTGGTGGCCGAACTTCTGGCCGTCCAAGGGAAGCCGGTCGAACTGGGTGGCTACTACCATCCCGATCCCGAACTGGCCGCAGCAGCCATGCGGCCGTCACCTACCTTTAACGCCGCGCTCAACACGCTGGGCTGACCAGCTGACTGTCCAGCGTTCGACGCCTCTGGAGTTTGAGGTGTGGCCGGGTCGGATTCATGCACGTCGCATGGTCACCGTCTAGGTTGAGCCGACAGCGCCGGGGTGCGGCGCCTGAGCTCACTGGGGGAGCCGTGGCCGGGGTCAGCTTCCAACGTGTCAGCAAGCGGTTCGACGAGACTGCTGCCGTCGATGACCTGACGCTGGATGTTCACGACGGCGAGTTGCTGGTCCTGCTCGGACCGTCAGGCTGCGGGAAGACCACCGCCTTGCGCATGGTGGCTGGCTTGGAAGACCCGACCCACGGCGATGTCTCCATCGGTGGGTCGGTGGTCAACAACGTCGAGCCCAAGGACCGTGACGTGGCCATGGTCTTCCAGTCGTATGCCCTCTACCCGCATATGACCATCAGGAGGAACATCGAGTTCCCCCTCCGCCAGCAGCGGGTGTCCGCCGAGGAACGGACTCGGCGCTCTGATGAGGCGGCAGCCACGCTCGGCCTCACCGAGTTGCTCGAGCGCAAGCCCGGCCAGCTCTCCGGCGGGCAGCGACAGCGAGTGGCCCTGGCTCGGGCCATCGTGCGCGACCCACAGGTCTTCTTGATGGACGAGCCGCTCTCGAACCTCGATGCCACGTTGCGCATCCAGACCCGGGCCGACATCGTGGCCCTGCAACGGCGACTCGGGACCACCACGCTGTATGTGACCCACGACCAGGTCGAGGCCATGACCATGGGGCATCGCATCGCCGTCATGCGCGATGGACGCCTGCAGCAGGTCGCAGCCCCCCAAGAGCTCTACGAGCGACCGGCCACCACATTCGTCGCCTCGTTCCTCGGGAGCCCGGGGATGAACCTGGTTCCAGCCTCGGCTAGTGGCGGCGAGTTGCGGATCGGCGACGCCGTGGTGGGAGCGGCGTCAGGTAGTTCTGACGGCCCGTTGACACTCGGATTCCGACCGGAGTCGGCTCACCTCGACGTTGAGGGACTCAACGCCGAGGTGGTGCTGGTCGAGCAGTTGGGCGCCGAGACGCATGTCATCTGCAAGATCGGCGACGGGACCAAGGTCGTGGTGCGTCAGGGCCGCGACGCTGTCCGTCCTGATCTCGGTGACCATGTGGCCATCGTGGTCGACGCGAACAGCCTCCACACCTTCGACCCAACATCAGGCGTGCGGATCGAGCCTGCTCAGTGAAGGGAGGATCGCCGCGGCGGTATCGGGAGTGGGGGCTGGCCTATCTGATGCTCCTGCCCGCCCTGGTCGTCTTCGCGGTGTTCACCTTCTATCCCTTCGCTCGCAACTTCAAGCTCGCTCTGTATCAGAACCCACCGTTCCCGGGCCTGCCGTCGCGTTACGTCGGTCTCCACCAAGTGGGCACGGTGCTGTCGTCCACCTCGTTCCACCAGAGTCTGGTGTCGACCTTCTTCTATGTGCTCATGGTTGTGCCGACCGGCCTGCTCGGTGGGCTACTCCTGGCTCTTGCCGCCCACAAGGCGATTCGTGGCATGTCGATCTTCCGCACGGTCTTCTCCTCGACGGTGGTCACCTCGGTGGCTGTCGCCGCTGTCGTGTTCGGCACCCTGATGGATCCGGTTGTCGGTCTCCTTCCCTGGCTCGGGATCGACCCTCACCCAGCCATCCTGCAGAACCCGACCTGGGCGCTTCCCGCTGTCGCCCTGATCGCCGTGTGGCAGTTCCTCGGCCTCTCCTTCATCATCATGACGGCCGGCCTGCAGTCGTTGCCCGACGAAGTTCTCGAGGCCGCTCGACTCGATGGTGCCGGTACGTGGACGATGTTCTGGCGGGTGACGGTGCCCCTGTTGTCGCCGACGCTCTTCTTCGGCCTGGTGGTGGGCACGATCTACGCCTTCCAGTCGTTCGGGCAGATCGACATCCTGATTGGGCCGCAGAACTCGGGGTTCACGCACACCAACGTGCTGCTGTACGCCGTGTATCAGGCCTTGTCCATCCAGAACGACCCGGGGATGGCGGCTGTGCTCTCCATCGTCCTCTTCGTCATCTTGCTGGTGTTTACCCTCATCCAACTGCGCTTCCTCGAGCGACGGGTCACCTATGCCAATGCGTGAGGAGTCCTTGACCGCACCAGTGGCAACGGCTCCAGCCGAGCCGGGACCGGTGGGAGGTCCGTCGTCGGCGGCAGCGAACTCCACCCCTCCGGCCCGCCGCCGGATGCGTCTGGTGCTCCGCTATGCGCTGCTCTCCCTGGGCGCATTCGTCATCCTCTTCCCGCTGTACATGGCCGTGGTGAACTCGCTCCTGCCCCCGAGGGAGATCGCCCAGCAACCGCCGCCCTTCTTCCCGTCCCATCCCCAGTGGGACTCGTACACCCGAGCGTGGACCGATGGTCACTTGG
>CAIQOJ010000122.1 GCA_903873395.1 uncultured Acidimicrobiaceae bacterium | reverse complement strand
GCTGTCCGCCCTGTCGGCTGCCGCCATCGTCACCTCGGTGGTCACCGTGCCTCGCAGTCTCTTGGGGCGGTTCCTGTCACTACGCCTCATGGTCTGGATGGGCACCGTCTCCTATGGCGCCTATCTGTGGCACTACCCGGTGGTTGCCTTCCTCAACCCGGCTCGTGTGCACGCCCATGGTCTTGGACTTGTGATGCTGCGCGCCCTTGCGACGTTCGCCTTGGCCGCCACCAGTTACGTTCTGGTCGAGCGTCCGGTCATGGAGGGACGCTTCTGGCGGTCAGTGCAGGCCATCGGGCCTGCCGTGGTGGCCATTGGCGTGACGGTGGCCGTGGTGGTGGTCGGTGCCGTCACCCCGTCGTTGGCCGATGCGGCCATCACGCAATCTGCCACCACGCAATCGGCCGGCGGACAGGTGACTGGACACGGTTCCACTCCACGGTCCTCGGCTTCTCGGTCGACCTCGTCAGTGACACCAGATGGAGTTGCCCTCCCGGCTGCGCTGCGCACGGCACTGGCTCGAACGGGAGCATTCGGCTCTGCCCCCGTGCGCCTGCTCGTCCTTGGTGACTCCTTGGCCATCACGCTGTCGGTAGGACTGGCCCAGGGCAGTCGACAGGCCTACGGCGTTGACGTGATCGATCAGGGGGTGTTCGGTTGCGACCTCGACACCGTGCCCGCCTACGCCGCCGGGACGCTGACCACGCCGTTCACCACCTGTCGGCATGCAGCCTCGCTGTGGGCCGACGAGATCGCCAACGAGCATCCCGACGCCGTTCTGGTTCTTCTTGGGCGCTGGTCGTTGACCGATCGGGTCGTCGGTGGACAGAGGGTGCACATCGGTCAGCCAGCCGAGGACGCCCGACTGCTGGCCCAGTACACAGCTGCATTGCGGTCGTTGACGAACGACGGCGTTCCGGTCGAGTTGTTGACCGTGCCCTGTTTCGGTTCACCGGTCACCGCTCCTGATGGGTCGATCTGGCCCGAGGATCAGCCCCAGAGAGTGACCGCGCTCAACCGAATCCTGGGCAACGCTGCCCGTGCGGCCGGGCCGAAGGTGACCGTGGTTGATCTCAACGGGCTTCTCTGTCCGAAGGGGCAGTTTCACTCGGTCATCCATGGCGTCACCGTGCGATGGGCTGATGGCATTCACATCACGCCGGCAGGTGGTCAATGGCTCCAGGGATCGCTGCTCCCCACCATTGACCGCCTCGCCCTCGAGTCTCGACAACCAGCGACACATCCTGCGACGACGGCGGCTCCGTGACGCCTCGACGGGGCCAGGGTGCGCATTCACCGGGGAACGGGGCGAATTCGCCAGGGAACGGGGCGCATTCACCGGGGAACGGGGCGCATTCACCGGGGCGAGCCGGTGGATCAGTAGCTACCGTTGCAGCTCCTTCCTCAGAGGCACGGTCGCTCGGCGGTGCCGGTGAGGAGCACGTCGACCATGAGGCGCTGCGCACCTCGGCCACGGGCAGGAGCCGGGTCGTCCCCCTCGACGGTCTCCGTGCCCTGGCTCTCTTGATCATCATGGGCTACCACTTCGGCGTGGGTGCCCTACAAGGCGGGTTCTTCAGCCTGGACATCTTCTACGTGCTCTCCGGCTACCTGATCACCGGTCTCCTCCTCGGCGAGTGGGCCACCAAGGCCCGGATCGCCCTCGGGGCCTTCTGGGCGCGGCGAGCCCGACGCCTCCTGCCTGCCCTCTGCGTGTTGCTGGTAGTAGTCGCCCTGGTGGTCCGATTCGCCGAACCCGCCGGCCTCTATCCGGACTTCCGCATGAGCGCGCTCAGCGCCCTCTTCTACTTCTCCAACTGGTGGCAGATCGCCGCTAGTGGCAACTACTTCGTGGCCACCGGGGCTCCGAGTCCGCTGACCCACACCTGGTCGTTGGCCGTCGAGGAGCAGTTCTATCTGGTGTGGCCGCTGGTGGTCCTGGCCGTGCTCACCTTGGTCAAACGCTCCGGCCGAGGGATCGAAGCCCTGTTGGGGGTGTCGGCGGTGGGGGTGGTCGCATCGGCGGTCACCATGGCCGTCCGCTACCACCCTGGGGCCAACATCACCCGGCTCTACTTCGGCACCGACACCCACGCCCAGTCGATCCTGGTCGGGGCAACACTGGCCTGCGTCCTCACACTGATCCAGCGTCGGCGGGGCGAGGTGGGTATGGCTCCCGAGGCTCGATCGACACGAGCCCGCACCATGCTGTTCGCACTCGGCCTTGTGGGTCTGGCTGGCACGTTGGCCCTGACCTATGCGATGACCGGCACCGAGGCGTTCGATTACCGAGGCGGCTTCTTGCTGTCCGCCCTGTCGGCTGCCGCCATCGTCACCTCGGTGGTCACCGTGCCTCGC
>CAIQOJ010000121.1 GCA_903873395.1 uncultured Acidimicrobiaceae bacterium | reverse complement strand
GTCGGAGGCACGGGGTAGGTGGCGATCATCCGCCGGAAGTTGGAATCTGTCCCGAACGAGGCGCCGTGCGTCTTGGTGGCAGTAGTACCGCCCCCACCTTGTGACGATCCCGCGTGCTGCCCTGCTCCTGGTGCAGACGTCATGTCGCCTCCCTCTGGTTGGCCATGTCACAACAATCGTATCGGGCGCCTGACCCAAAACAGAGCGCGAGCAGACCCTTGTGACCGATGCGTTGCGCCCGATGACCGGATGATGCGGACTGCCATCACCCTCCTGCGATCAACCTCCTGCGATCAACCTCCTGCGATCAACCTCCAGCTACAGCAGGAACGATCGAGATGGTCTGCCCAGGAGTAAGTGGAGTGGCCAATCCATCGAGGAAGCGCACGTCTTCCTCGTCGACAAAGACGTTGACGAACCGGCGCAGGCCTCCGGACTCGTCGAACAGGCGCTCGGCAAATCCGGCATGTGCTCCGTCCAGGGCCACCAGGACCTCGCCGACGGTCGACCCGTCGATGGAGAGCTCGCCCGCCCCTGCGGTCAACGTACGAAGCTGGGCTGGGATGCGGACGGTGGTCATCAAGAACTCCTCTGGGATCGGATGGTGTTGAGTTGGTCACCCAGGGCGTCACCGAAGGACTCCAGGGTTGGGGCAATTGTTGCCGTGGGGCCCACCACGCCAGTCAGGGCCTCGGCGGTCTTGAGGCCGTGGCCCGTCACCATGGCCACGACCCGTTCGTCGGCGCGAATCGCTCCTTGAGCAGCCAACTTGGCGAGGGTGGCGATAGTCACTCCGCCCGCCGTCTCGGCGAAGATCCCCTCGGTGCGGGCTAGCAGGCCGATACCGTCCAACACCTCGGCATCGGTCACCGAAGCACAGGACCCACCAGAGGAACGGATGGCGTCGAGGGCATACCACCCATCGGCCGGATTGCCGATGGCAAGCGATTTGGCGATGGTGTTGGGCTTGACCGGTCGGATGGCGTCAGTTCCTTCGGCAAAGGCCGTGGCCACTGGCGAACAGCCTTCGGCCTGGGCGCCAGAAACCCGCACGGAAGGCTCTTCGTCGAGGAGGCCGACCTGCCAGAGTTCGCGGAAACCCTTGGCTACCTTGGTCAACTGACTACCCGAACCGATGGGCACGACCACGTGATCGGGAGCCTGCCAGCCCAACTGCTCGGCCACTTCGAAGGCCAGCGTCTTGGAACCCTCTGCGTAGTAGGTGCGCACATTCACGTTGACGAAGGCCCAGTCGGGCTGTTCGCTGGTCAGTTCGGCGCACAGCCGGTTGACGTCGTCGTAGCTTCCCTCGACGGCCACCAAGGTGCCCCCGTAGACGGCAGTCATGGTGACCTTGGCCCGCTCGAGATCGTGAGGGATGAGAACGATGGAGTCCATACCGGCCCGAGCTGCATGGGCGGCCACGGAGTTAGCCAGGTTGCCGGTCGAGGCGCAGGCGGCGACCTTGAAGCCGAGCTGGCGGGCCTTGGTCAGCGCCACCGAGACGACGCGGTCCTTGAACGAACCGGTGGGGTTGGCCGTGTCGTCCTTGATCCACAGCTCACCAAGACCGAGTTCGCTGGCCAGTCGATCGGCCCGCACGAGGGGGGTGAATCCCGCACCAAGGTCGACAGGAGCGGCATCGTGCACCGGTAGGAGATCGGCGTAGCGCCAGATCGAGCGCGGTCCGGCTTCGATCCGCTCCCGGGTGACCACCGAGGCGATCTTCTCGTAGTCGTAGGTGACTTCTAGGGGCCCGAAACAAAAGTCGCATACATGGAGCGCTTCTGCTGGGTAGCCACGGCCGCATTCACGACAGCGCAAGCCTGAGACAAAGTCCACGTCACACTCCTCATCGCTCGGGCATTGGCACCTGGTCCGATGGGTGTCCGCTCAGCGGATCGCCCACCCGGTCTGGTTGCCGCAGCGTCAACGGGCCCGGTCCCTCAGCTGCTCTGGATGATGGCCTCTATTGTGGCCGACAACAGCGGTCGCCGTCAACGCAGACGGAACGTCACGACCACGAGGTGCGACGGCATCCACGATGCGGTTCGCCATGAGGGATGATGGAACCATGACCGATGTCGCACCGGGCGAAACTGGCGAGAGCACGACCGCCCGCCGTCACGTCCACTCCGAGTTCGATGCTGGCACACTCGCCGCGGCCAAGGCTGGCCGAGCCGTGTCGGTCTGCATCCCGGCTCGCAACGAGGCCGGCACCATCGGACCGATCGTGCACACCGTGGTGTCCCAGCTGACGCTGCAGGGAGGTGGGGTCGATCTGGTGGACGAGGTGATCGTGATCGATGACGGCTCCACCGACGCCACGGCCAACGAAGCTGAGTCGGCAGGAGCTCGGGTCGTGCGGGGGGCAACGCCGAGCGGAGGCAAAGGTCAGGCCATGCGGGTGGGGCTTGAGGCCTCTTCCGGAGAGATCGTGGCCTTCGTCGATGGTGACGTCGCCAACTTCGAGGCCCACTTCGTGACAGGCCTCCTGGGGCCACTGCTGACCGACGATGACGTCACTGTGGTCAAGGGTTTCTACCGGCGACCCCTCCACGACGCTCCTGATGGCGGCGGACGGGTGACTGAACTCATGGCCAGGCCGGTGATCGACCTGCTCTTCCCGGCGTTGTCGATCATCGAGCAACCACTGGCCGGTGAGACAGCCGCACCTCGCTGGGTGTTCGACAAGTGCCCGCCTGCCGATGGCTATGCGGTGGAGATCGCCCTCCTGATCGACGTCGCCTCTCGCTTCGGTGTCGAGACCATCGCCCAGGTCGACCTCGGCGTGCGGGTCCACCGCAATCGCCCACTCGACCAGCTGCGACCGCAAGCCACGGAGATCTTGGCCGCTTCGCTGGCCCGCTCGCTTCTGGCCAACGGCAGCTGAACCGCCCGATGGCACACGACGATGGCCGAGGTGTCACCGGTCCCCTGTACGACTCGCTGCAGGACACCGTCCTTGTCTCCAATCGAGGTCCACTCGCCTTTCGGATGCACGAAGGCCACCCCGTCCCCACCGCCACCGGTGGCGGCCTGGCTGGCTCCCTCCGTCCTCTGGTCGAGGGCACAGGAGCCACGTGGGTCGCCTGTGCTCTTGGTGAAGCGGACCGCGTGGCCGCCGCCGAAGGACAGTTCGTTCTCCCGGGTCTTCACCTGGAACCGGCCCTGCCTGACGCTGGTTCGTACGCCATGGCCTATGACGTGGTGTCCAATGCCACCCTGTGGTTCTGCCACCATCACCTCTTCGACGCCGCACGCCGGCCTCGGACGGACCGGCGATGGATGGAAGCTTGGGACGCCTACCGAGAGGTGAACAGCCTGGTGGCCGAGCGGGTTGCCGACGTGGCACCCCCGCGAGCGCGCGTCCTCGTGCAGGACTACCACCTGACCTTGGTGGCCTCCTCGCTCGCCAAACTTCGTCCAGACATCACCGCCGTCCACTTCACTCACACGCCGTTTGCTGATCCCTCGGTCCTGAGCATGCTGCCCACCGCAGTGAGCACTGAGCTGTTGGCTGGACTCGGGGCCTATCGCTCCTGCGGGTTCCATTCGGACCGCTGGGCTCGCGCCTACCGGCAATGCCAGGCCGAACTGCGGGGTGCGGTCGATGTCCCGACGTTCGTTGCTCCTCTCTCGGTCGACCCCGGCCAACTGGCCGAGGCGGCCAGTGATCCGGCCGTCATCCCGGCTCTCGCTCGGATCGAAGAAGCGGTGGGGGACGAGGAACGCCAGGTCATCGTGCGGGTCGATCGAATGGAGCTCTCCAAGAACATCCTGCGGGGGTTCTGGGCGTTCGATGAACTACTCGAGCACCAGCCGCGTCTCCGAGAGCGAGTGGTCTTCGTGGCCCTCGCCTACCCCACCAGACAGGGGCTGGCCGACTATCTCGCCTACCAAGACGAGGTCGAGACGACCGTTGCTCGCCTCAACGAACGATGGGGGACGCCAAGTTGGACCCCAGTGATTCTCGAAGTCGAAGACGACTACCCGCGATCGCTTGCTGCCTTGGAGCGCTCTGATGTCCTCTTGGTGAATCCCGTGCGCGACGGACTCAACCTGGTGGCCATGGAGGGCCCTCTTCTCAACAAGCGCCAGGGAGTCTTGGCTCTCTCGAGTCAGGCTGGCGCCTTCGACATCCTCGGAGGTTCGGCTCTCGAGGTCAATCCCTTCGACGTAACAGGAACGGCGAGTGTGCTCGCTCGGGCACTGGCCATGGATGCCGACGAACGAGCAGCCCGGGCCACTGCGCTGCGCACGGCGATCACAGCCCGCAGTCCGCAACACTGGCTCGACGATCAACGGTCGGCGGCTGGCTGAGCCAACCATGTCTGAGCCAACCGTGTCATGGCCTCGGGCACTGGCACTGCGACCTTGACGGGACCTAGACGGGAACGGGCCCCAATCGCCGCAGGACGACGCTGTAGGGAAGCGTGCTGACCCCTGGGAGCGCAGAGCCCAGTGCAACAAGTCCCAAACCCCACGCCACCTCCATGAGGACCTCGCCGAGTGCAGCACGGTCACCGGCTGCCATGACCACGAATCCCGCCTCCTGGTCGGCCAACACGGCACCAGCCGCTTCATCAAACCTCGCCAGTCGGTTCATCTCCAAGACGAGGATCATCTTGGAGATGAGGTCGGGGTGGGTCATCTCCCGCCACATCACCGCTTCAGCAACGGCAGGCCCGTACTCATCAGTCAGGTCGGCTTGGAGGGCTGCGCTCGAGCCGAAGGCCGATCCCCAGATGTGTTCGATGGCATGGAGGAAAAACTCCTGCTTCCCTTCCACCGGGCATAGAGGAACCCCGTGGTCACTCCAGCTCCGGCGCAGATGTCAACCAGCCGGGCTCCTTTGAACCCACGTACGGCAACTTCGTCAAGAGCTGACAGGTAGAGG
>CAIQOJ010000120.1 GCA_903873395.1 uncultured Acidimicrobiaceae bacterium | reverse complement strand
GATGTCGCGAGACATCGGAGACAGGTGTCTCAAGACACCGTAGACAAAGGACTGCCGGTCACGGTTGTGGCTGGTAGTCCTTTGTTGCATCCAGGGTGAGGTGCCGCAGTGGTGATCCATCAAGCCCCAGGATTCGGATGTCGAGCCCGTTGATGAGCATGATGACCCTCCAGCCTGAGTAGGGCCGACCGAGCCCGATGTGGTGGAGCTTGCCCGATAACGAACCGTGACGCAGCCCGATATGTCCACTTTGTCGTGACGGATCCGGTAGCCGTTGGCATCGATCTTGGGTCCCGTGGGCACTGCCTTCTCACGGGCGTTGAACGCTTCGAGCGGGGTGCGTCGATTGAGGGCTCGATGGGGTCGGGTGCCGTTGTAGTACTCAACGAAGAAGTCGAGTTGACGCTGCAGCTGCTTCTTTGAGATGGCCGGGTCTTGTTGATCAAGGAACTTCTTGAGCGTCTGGTGGAAGCGCTCGATCTTGCCCTGAGTCTGCGGGGTGATAGGGCCGGGAGTGCTTGTAGACGACGCCTTGGCGACCGAGCTTGACTTCGAAGGCGGTGATGCCACCTCGAGACGTGCCGTTGAAGACCGCTCCGTTGTCGGTGAGCACACTTGCCGGCACTCCCCAGCGTTCGCAAGCCTTGTCGTAGGTCTGGAGGACGTGCGGTCCCTTGGTCACCGCCCGCACATCGGCCACCAGGATCAGGCGAGAGTGGTCATCGATGAAGTTGAGGATTTCGACGTCGGCGCCGTCTGCCAGGGCCCAATGGGTGACGTCCGCCTGCCAGCGCTCGTTGGGCTGATCGGCCTCGAACCGGATGAATGAACTCTTGGGCCGCTTGCTCGGCTCAGGATTGACGAAGCCACGCCGAGCCAAGATGCGGTAGATCGTCGAAGGAGACGGTGAGGCGCCGTGGAGTCGGTGGAGATGCCAGGCGATCGTCTGGGGACCGGAATCCGCCCCGATGTCTTCTAGGTCCTTGCGCAGGCGCACGATCTCGTTCTCGACTGTGTCGCTGGTGCGTGCCGGTGAGGTGGCCGGTCGTCGACTCTTGACCTCGAGTGCGGCATCGCCCTCGAGTCGGTAGCGAATCACGAGGTCATGGACCCAACTCTTGGAGCGACCGAACGAGACGGCGACCTCTCGGACGGAGCGTCCCTCTATGAGGACTGCATCGATGACCATCTGACGGAGGACCATGGACAAATCTCCCAAATGGAGTGTCCGCCATGTCTCGCGACATGCAGTCCAGGATGTCCTGAATTCACACACCCCCCTTCCGCTCTTGGGCCGACATCCTGCGGCGACTATTCGCCGTCGGTTGTCCTCACGAAGCCATCACCACGTGCTGTCTGAAACTCCCACGAGTAGCGACTACTGGGACGTCTCGGTCAGTTGGCTCAATCAGACGGCTCAATCAGACGGCTGGAAGCCTAGAGCCGACCATGGACGCGAGTTCCGCCGTGGCCCCACCCAGGTGGGACGTAAAGGACCTAGCCGTAGACGAGGCGGGTGATCCAGTCAGCCACAAGGGCGGGCTTCTCTTCGCCGTCGATCTCGACGGTCATGGCTCGCACGACCTGGAGGGCATCGCCCTTCAACTCGACCCCAGCGATCGACGACGTGACCCGGATGCGGCTGCCGACCTTGACCGGGGTGACGAAGCGCACCTTGTCGAAGCCGTAGTTGACCCCCATGACGATGCCGGCCAGACGGTCGGCGGCAACCGGGATGGAGGCCGACAGGTGGGTCAGCATCGACAGGGTGAGGAACCCGTGGGCGATGGGCACACCCCAGGGCGACATTGTGGCGCAGGCCTCAGGGTCGACATGGATGAACTGGTGGTCATGGGTGACGTCGGCGAATGTATCGATATCGGCCTGGGTGACCTCGAACCACTCACCGGTCCCCTCCGAGGTGCCGATGGCCCCCTCGAACAGTGCATAGGCCTTCTCGCTGGCTTCAGACATGGGTTTCCTCCTGGTCGAATCGATCGATTTCGTGACATCAAACTCCCCGACATCGACAGTGACATCGGTGTCGGTGTCGGTGACGTGGTGCTCCTGTGGTGGCGTCGGCGATGTGGCGTCGACTCCACGGGTTACCTACAGCCTGGAGTCTGACGGGTGACCCTGCACCAGGCAAACCGGTGGGCCGGCTGGAATCATGACATCGGCGAGATCGATCCTTGAAGAGCACGGTCTTCCCGACCAGCAGCACCTTGGCGGTCGGCCACCAC
Source organism: uncultured Acidimicrobiaceae bacterium (assembly GCA_903873395.1). Classification (GTDB taxonomy): domain Bacteria; phylum Actinomycetota; class Acidimicrobiia; order Acidimicrobiales; family RAAP-2; genus Bog-756. Next base: position 10,213 of record CAIQOJ010000120.1, on the reverse strand, counting down.
ATGCATGGCACGGGTTTCCACGAGGACGCCGGAGTGGGTGCCAGGTGTCTCGCTGGTCTGTCGTGCCTAACCTGCCTCGGGCCGCAGCATGGGGAACAGAATGACGTCCCGGATGGCCTCGACCTCGCTCAGCAGCATGACCAGCCGGTCGATGCCGATGCCGATGCCCGCGGTGGGCGGAAGCCCGTATTCAAGAGCTCGCACGAAGGCTTGGTCGGCCGGGTGGGCCTCAGCATCACCGCCAGCCTTGGCTGCAGCACTGAACTCGAACCGCTCAGCCTGCTCCTCAGGGACGTTCAACTCGCTGTAGCCGTTGGCGAACTCCTTGCCGGCGATGCACAGTTCGAATCGATCGGCCATCGTCGGGTCGTCCGCTGTGTGGCGAGCCAAGGGGGAAACTTCGACGGGGTAGCCGACCAAGAACACTGGCTCGGTCGTCTCGGGCAGCAGGACCTGGTCATAGAGTTCAAAGACCAGTTTGCCCGGGCCCCATTCGTCGAGGGGTTCGACACCATGGGCCCGACACACCCGGGCCAACTCCTCACGATCGTCGGTGGGATGGACTCGACGACCCAGGCGTTCTTCCAGCGCATCGAGCAGCGGACGGCGTGGCCACGGCCCAGCCAGATCGATCTCTCGATCGCCGGTGACGAAGGTGGTCCGTCCCGTCGCCGCCTCGGCAGCGGCCATGACCAAGGCTTCGGTGAGGTCCATGCCGTCGGTCAGATCGCCGAATGCCTGATAGGACTCGAGTGCCGTGAACTCGGGGCTGTGGCGGGTGGAGATGCCCTCGTTTCGGAAGTTCCGAGCGATCTCGAAGACCCGCTCGAAGCCTCCGACCACCAGACGCTTGAGATAGAGCTCGGGAGCGATGCGCAGGCTGAGCTCGATGTCGAGAGCATTGGCGTGGGTGAAGAAGGGGCGTGCGATGGCTCCACCGGCCTGGGGTTGGAGAATGGGGGTCTCCACCTCGACGAAGCCACGGTGTTCCATGAGACGACGCATGGCTCGGATGGCGGCAAAGCGGATCTCGAACACCCGGCGGCTGTCGGGGTTGGCCAGGAGGTCGACCTCACGCTGCCGATAGCGGGTGTCGGTCTCGGTTAGGCCGTGCCACTTGTCGGGCAGCGGACGCAAGGCCTTCGACAACAGCCACAACTCGGTGGCCTCCAACGACAGCTCACCACGACGGCTCGTGATGACCTCGCCCTCGGCGCCGATCCAGTCACCTAGGTCGATCGAATCGAGAACGGCAGCGGCCTGGTCGGTCAGCGATGCTTGCTGCAGGAGCAACTGGATCGATCCAGAGACGTCGGACAGGGTGACGAAGGAGAGCTTGCCGTGGCGACGCACCGCCGTCACCCGACCGGCCATGCGAGCCTGCTCGCCGGTGCGCACGTCGGGCTCGAGCCCCTCGTGACGACTATGGAGATCGGCGGCCACGGCGGTGCGATCGAACCGCGACGGATACGGATCGATGCCGGCATCGGCCAGTGCGCCCCGCTTCTTGCGGCGTTCGCCCATGAGGGCGTCCAGCGTCGGGGCAGCCGCCTCGTCGGGGGCCTGTGCGGCGCTCGTGGTGTCGGCGTGGTCGTCGGTCACTGGTCTGGCCTCTCGCAGGGTATTCGGGTGGGCGCAACGCCCTCTCCAAGGCGCTCATCGTAGTCAGCGGACCTCCGCCCTCCCCTGACCGGCTCTCACGCAAGACTGCCGACACAGACCAGTTGTCCGACCTAGTGTGCAACTGCGCCCCTAGCTCAACGGTGGAGCACCGGACACTTAATCCGGAGGTTGGGTGGTTCGAGTCCCCCGGGGCGCACGCAGCAGTTCCAGTCGAGGTCCCGCTGCGCAGGTCCCGCGGCGGTGCCAGCCGCACACCGATTCAGTCCCCAGCAGTAGGCCGACGATTCACGGCGTGCAGCCGCACGGCGGGCCGGAACGGGACTGCGTCACCTAGGGGCGGGACAGCGTCACGCAGGGAGCGTCTCAGCCGTCACTCGCTGCAGAGGCATCGTTGGTGGTGAGCCACCGCCGGAACCCTGCCGCATTCGAGTGCACGCCGTTCATGACCTCAAGCTTCTCTCGATGCTCTTCGGGCACGCCGTCGAGATCAGCGGCAAAGGTGGTCGACAGGGCGGCGGCGATGTCTTCGCCATTGCGGTAGGCGGCCTCGGCCACATCGGCCCACCGGCGCAAGGTGCCATCGGCTTCGTCGAGCACATCGAGCGGATCGGACAGCAGTCCGTAGTGGGCCAGAGCCAGGCCGGTCGGCTTGCGACCAGCGAACTTCCTCAACGAGGTCAAGGCGAGGTGGAGATCGAAGTCGGGTGGCGGGGTAGAGGGTCGCAATACGCCAGCGTCGGGCAGCTTCACTCCGACAGCATCGCCAACGAAGAGGATGCCGCTCTCGGAGTCGTGCAGTCCCACGTGGTGCTTGGCGTGACCTGGTGAGTCGATGGCGGTCAGTTCTCGGTTAGAGGAAACGCGAATCGTTTCGCCGTCCTCGAGCACATGGATGCGCTCGGCTGGTGTCGGGTCGAGGCGGCCGTAGAGCGAGTCGAGGAGCGGGCCGTAGACCCGGGCTGCGGAGTCGATCAACTTCGTCGGGTCAGCGAGGTGGCGGGCGCCCTTGGGGTGGACGTAGACAGTCGCCTTGGGAAATGCCCGGGCCACATCGCCCACGCCGCCGGCATGGTCGAGATGGATGTGGGTGACCACCACGCCGGCCAGGTCGTCGGGACCCAGGCCGACCTGTTCGAGGTGGGCGAGAAGGAGCGGGACCGAGGACTGACTACCCGTCTCGACCAGCACCGGTGCGTCGCCCTCCACGAGGTACCCCGCAGTCACCCGTTCCCATCCGCCCAACAGGGTGTCGAGTTCGAGCACCCCGTCACCGATCCGTCGTGGCGGTGGCGGGACAGGGATCTCGTGCCCGTCGGCGTCATGGAGATGGTCGGCACCACCAGCACCACCGTGATGATGACCACCGGGGCCGTGGTGGTGTCCGCCCATCGGGCTCAGTCCTCCTCGTCCGAAAGGAGGGCCTCGGTGGCCGGGCGGACGAGACTCCGGCGGGCCGTCCGGTCGAAACGGGTCGGCGAGGACATCGACCGGCTCATGTAGCGCCGGGCCATGCCGGTGGGTCGGCCGACGGTGCCGACATGGCGGGCCAGGCCCTGGAAGATGTGCTCGGCGCTGGGCTTGTGGTGGCCCGAGATCTTGGCTGCCGAGTTGACCAGCGACACGTGGGAGAACGCCTGGGGGAAGTTGCCGACTAAGCGGCCCGAGACCGGGTCGTACTCCTCGGCCAGGAGGCCGACGTCATTGCGGAGATCGAGCAACCTGTCGAGCAGCGCCTTGGCGTCATGCTCGCGGCCGATGAGAGCCAGGCAGTCGGCCAGCCAGAACGAGCAGGCCAGGAAGGCTCCTTCTCGGCCCGTTAGCCCATCGACCTCACCGCCGTCGGAGGTGCGGTAGCGCAGGACGAAACCACCATCCATCAATTCGCGCTCGACGGCCTCGACCGTTCCCACGACGCGGGGGTCGCTGGCCGGAAGGAACCCGACCAGCGGGATCATCAGCAGACTGGCATCGATCTGATCGGAGCCGTAGTACTGGGTGAAGGAGCCCTTGGTGGCATCGAATCCTTCGGTGCACACCTGGTCATGGATCTCCTGGCGGATCTCCTTCCACCGCTCGACCGGTCCGTCGGCACCGAGGTCTTCGACCGTGCGGATGGCCCGGTCGAAGGCCACCCACGCCATCACCTTGGAGTGCGTGAAGTGACGGCGAGGGCCACGGACCTCCCAGATGCCGTCATCGGGTTCCCGCCAGCCCGTCTCGAGGAAGTCCATGAGGGCCAGCTGCAACTCCCAGGAGGGGTCGCCGTCGAGGTGGCCGGCCTGATTCGACTCATAGAGCGCCGACATGGTCTCGCCGTAGACATCGAGCTGATACTGGCCGGCGGCGGCATTGCCGATGCGCACCGGGGCGGAGCCCTCGTAGCCAGGCAGCCATGGTGCTTCCCACTCGTCGAGGCGCCGCTCGCCGGCCACCCCGTACATGATCTGCAACTGTGCCGGATCACCAGCCGCTGCGCGCAACAGCCACTGGCGCCACGCCATGGCCTCGGCGTAGAAGCCGCCCCGCATGAGTGATTCCAAGGTCAAGGTGGCGTCTCGCAGCCAGCAGTAGCGGTAGTCCCAGTTACGTCCGCCGCCCAGCGCCTCAGGGAGCGACGTCGTTGGAGCGGCGACGATTCCGCCGGTCGGTTCATAGGTCAGCGCCTTCAAGGTGATCAACGATCGCATGACCGCATCGCGGTACTCACCCTCATAGGTGCACTGGGCCGACCACTCGGTCCACCACTGCTCGGTGTCGCGGATGGCGTACTGCGCATCGATCGGGCGCGGCGGCATGTCGGTGGCCGGGAACCACGACAGGGAGAACGGGACGGTCTGCCCCTCAGACACCGTGAAGGTGGCCGACGTGACAGCATCCTCGGTCCGGGTGTCCACCGGCGTCCACAACGAGACACCATCGGGGCCGGCAACGCCGGTGAGCGTCCCGTCGGTGCGCCGAAGCCACGGGACCACCTGGCCGTAGTCGAACCGCACCGCGAGGTGCATCTCCATCGTCACGGTCCCCCGCACGCACTCCACCAGGCGGACCACCTCTGGGTGCTCGCGGCGGATAGGCATGCAGTCGATGATGCGGACGGCACCCTCATCGGTCACGAACTCGGTCTCGAGCACCAAGGTGTCACCCCGATACCGCCGGTGGGTGGCGGTGGTCGCTCCCCGGGGAGCAATGCGCCACGTGCCATGGTCCTCGTCACCGAGCAGTGCGGTGAAACAGGCCGCTGAATCGAACCTCGGGAGGCACAACCAGTCGATCGACCCATCCCGTCCGACCAGGGCGACAGTGTGGAGGTCGCCGATGATTCCGTACTCTTCGATGGGAAGTGCCATGACGACCGTTCTACCCGGCTTCAGCCGGGCGTGCAGGCACCCGTGCCCACAGCAGGGGCAGCAGGGCGCACTGCCAGCACCTTGGCCAGCACGTCTGGCGACACGAGTGCGTAGCCAACGGTGACGTCCGTGGTCGATCGAGAGAACACCACACCGATCACCCGACCGTCAGGAAGGACCAGTGGACCCCCGGAGTTACCCGGTCGTACGTCGGCCTGAATCTCATAGACACGCCGCACCGTGAGGCCCTGTCCGTAGATGTCTCGGCCCTGAGCGTCGAACTCGGCCATCACCCCGGCCGGGCCCACGGAAAAAGACCCGCCTCCGGGATAGCCCAACACGGCAGCTTGAGTACCACGGTCGACCAGGGTCGGCACCAGCGGAAGTGCCGGGTCCTGTAGTCCAGGGACCCGCAATACCGCGAGGTCATAGGAGGGATTGAACGAGACCACCGTGGTGTCATGGCTGCCCGACCGGTCTTCCACCGTCGGATGGCCGATGCCTGCGATCACATGAGCATTGGTGACCACCATGCCTGGGGCCACCACAAAGCCTGAGCCTTCTTGGATCTGCCCACAGCCGATGCCGACCACCTTGACCGTCGAGTTTCCGTCGGCAAGCACCGCACCTCGCAAGGCCGCGTCGGCGGGCAGCGTCACTGGCCCGGCCGACGCCGGGGCCAACTGCGCGAACACGGGCGGGAAGCCCTGCGTGGTCAAAAAGCCCTGGGCCCGGGAGAAGACCGACGGCGGCGGGGGCAGCACCCCGTCCATGGCCCGTAGGACGTGCGAAGAAGCCAACGCCTTGTTGAGGGTGGTCGACGACGAGTTGGCGAAGGTGGAAGCCACCAGCCACAACGTGAGCAGGGACGCTACGACAGCCACGCCGATGCCCAGTCCACCGTCGACAGTTCCAGCCGCTCCCCGGTGGACCCGGCGGAAGGCCATGTCGCCGAGGACGCGCCCGATCATGCCCAGTCCGAAGGCGATTCCCAGCATGGTGGTCAAGGCGACGGCCGTCTTGGCCGTAGGGGTGTGCACCCAGCGAACGGTCACCGAGGCGGCCAGCGCCCCGACGTACAGGCCGGCCAGGAACCCGATGATCGAACAGACCTGGACCACGGCACCGACCCGAAAGCCCTGGATAGCAGCGGCCGCCACCAGAACGATGACGATGATGTCGACCACATCAGCCACGGTAGACGGCTCCGGGCGCTTGCCGCCGTCACTTGGTGCACGGTGATCGGCCGATTCACGAGTCCGCCGTGGCAAGATCGTCATCACGTCACTCACCTCCCGGTACGTGGCGTCCTGCCTCATCGCCGTCGACCTTGCAGCTCACTGCGTCGTTCACCGCCGCATCTGACCGCCACGCCCGCCACCGCACCCGAACCCGAGGACCCCAGTGATCGACCAGCGACCCGTGCTCGTGAGGCGAAGTCACCGGCGCCACTCGTCGAGGGGTGCGACGCCTGCGATCGCAGCATCGGTAGTCGCTCTCCTCATCAGCGCAACAGGTCTGACTGGATGCGGTTCGAGCGGTTCAACGTCATCCACCTCGAGCACCGATCCCTCCACGCCAACCACACCAGCATCCACAACCTCGACCCAGCCACCTTCGGCCTTCACCGGTGCGCTGACCGCGAGCTTGGTGCCCCCCACCGTCAAGACGCTGACTGCCGTGTCGTGCTCGACAGCCACCAGGTGCGTGGCTGTGGGATCTGCGACGTCGGGAGGTGCTGTGATCGCCACCACTGCCGACGGGGCTCGCACCTGGACCGTCCCTGCCCTGCCGCCCGGTGTGACTGCGCTTTCTTCGGTCTCGTGCACGGACAGACGTCGCTGTGTTGCCGGTGGACAGTCGGGCCTCGTCGGCACACTCCTCGTCACCACCGATGGAGGGGATGCCTGGACGCCCGCCACCCTGCCGCCCGGTGTGACGGACATCAGTGCGGTGGCCTGCCGTTCCGACCATCGGTGCACCGCTCTGGCTGCCAACTCTGCGCAGATCACCGCACTGGTCTCCAGTCTGGGCTCTGGCACCGCATGGGCAGCCACCTGGCCGGCTGCCGGTCCCCTTCCCGCCTCGCTCGTGTCCGCCTCGGGGCTGGCCTGCCCCGACACCCAGCGGTGCTGGGCCACAGGGGCTGCCACCCCTGATACCGCGCACGGCGTAGCAGCTGGCGCCCGAACGACCGACGGAGGTGCGACGTGGACGTCCATCAACGTGCCGACCGCCATCGGGCACCTCCACAGCGTCTGGTGTGGTCCGGCCCAGCCCGGGTCGACATCGTCGGTGTCGAGTGCTTCGGCCACCGCCACGCTCGTCTGTGCGGCTGTCGGCACCACGGCCACCATTACCGGTGCAGCCCGCACCGGGCGTGGAGTGCTGGCGGTGACCATCGACGGGGGCACCACCTGGGAGCCCGTTGCCGTACCCGCCTCGGTGGCCGATCTGCGCTCAGTGACCTGTGCCGCCGGCCCCTGCGTGGCCGTGGGCACGACGGTGGCTTCGCTCTCTCGGGCCGGCGTGGCCGTGCTGGCCACCCAGACGGGCGTAAGCACGTCGGCGCTGCGTAAAACGGTGGCCGTGCCCTTCGCTCTGCCGCTATCCGGGGTGGCCTGCACCGACGTCTCGGCGTGCACAGCGGTCGGCCAAGCCGTCACCTACCACCTGGCACCACCCGACTGACGTCCCTCCCTCGCTCCAGATCGACGCCGCCCATCCCCGGCACCATCCAGGCGCGCCGATAGCGTCGGTGCGATGGGCGCACGCTCCACCTCCGCTCCCGAGACACTGAACGCGCCCCCGTCCGGGCTCACCAGCCCGCCAGGATCACCACCTGCATCCCGTCGCCAAGCGACGTCCACCTCGTCGTTCGGAGTCGGACGACGCGAAGGTCACGATGCATCCGGCTTCTATGCCCGGTTCCCCTCGCCCGTCGTCAGTGACGACGACACCGTTGTCCGGCCCTCCGCTGTTGACCGACTGTGGGTGGGCGATGCACGAGCCATGGACCATGTCGGGCAGGTGGCCGATGGATCCGTGGCCCTCGTCGTCACCTCACCGCCCTACTTCGCCGGCAAAGAGTACGAAGAGGCACTCGGCGTAGGTCACGTGCCCGCCGACTACGTCGAGTACCTGACCATGCTGCACGACGTACTGGCCCGCTGTGTAGCCAAACTCGAACCGGGTGGTCGCTTGGCGATCAACGTGGCCAACCTCGGTCGCAAGCCCTATCGATCTCTCTCGGCCGACATCGTCGGGATCCTCCAAGACCTTGGCCTTCTCCTGCGCGGCGAGATCGTCTGGCGAAAGAGCCTGGCCGCCGGTGGTTCGTGTGCGTGGGGTACGTATCAGCGCCCCGGCAATCCGGTGCTGCGAGACGTGACCGAACGCGTCGTGCTGGCTTCCAAGGGACGCTTCGATCGGGCTCGCACTCCAGAGCAGCGTCGATCTGAAGGCCTGCCGCACGAGGGGTCGATGACGATGGACGAGTTCGTCGACGCCACCACTGACGTGTGGGACCTCCCCGCTGAATCGGCGACCCGTGTCGGCCACCCCGCTCCCTTCCCCGTCGAACTTCCCCGCCGTCTCATCGAGCTCTACACCTATCGGGGAGATCTGGTGCTCGACCCCTTCCTCGGATCGGGCTCCACTGCAGTGGCCGCCTTGCGGACCGGGCGCCACTACCTAGGTTTCGACACCGATGCCGACTATGTGGCGTTGGCCGAGCGGCGCCTCGAGGCTGAGCGCCGGGAACTGGCCGAACGTGACCACCGTCGACCACAGGTGACCGTCGGGATCGGTCGGACACCAGCGGCCAGTCCTGACATGCCCGAAGACGAACTGATGGCATCGGGGCAGAAGGCCAGGGATGTGACCGAGTTGGCTCTGCGACGAGCCGGTTTTGTGGACATCGAACGAGGTCCCGCATTCGGCGACCTCGGCACGGCCGCCGACTTCCGTGCCCGCGACTCGGCTGGTCAGACCTGGTTGTTCCTCCTGGCCGGTGCGTTCAGCACCACTCGGCCTGGCCTGAAGCGGGCCGAAGTGCTGTGGCGCATGTTAGGAACGGCCGCTGTGTTGTCGGCAGCCCGGAACGAGAACCCTGAGCGTGACGACCTCGGTCCCGTGGTCCTGGTCACTACCGATCTCCCTCCGGCCCGCAGTGCCGGAGCCAAAGCTCTGGGCGCAGCAGCCGGGCCGAGCGGGTGTATCCACGGTGTCATCGAGCTCGGCAACCCAACGGGGGCCGCACAACTCACCACGTGGGCTGCCGGTTCCTCTGCGCGATGACCGCAGACAGGTGACCGCAGGCAAGTGACCGCAGGCAAGTGACCGCAGGCAAGTGACCGCAGGCAAGTGACCGCAGACATTGGCGACGACGCACGTAGCGACTGTGGTGACGTGTCCGGTGACGAACAACTCCTGCCGTCGGGCACACCTGCAGGCGAGACCTCGTGGGACGGTGACGCCTACCAGGCCCGGGTTGACGAATGGGCGGCCAGCGGTTCCTACCTCCATGCCGAAGCCGATCTTGTCTGCTCCCTGGACCCTGCCACCGTGCTGGATGCAGGTTGCGGCACGGGCCGAGTAGCCGCCGAACTCTCGGCGCGAGGGGTCGACGTGATCGGAGTCGACCGGGACGTCTCCATGATTGACACGGCCCGCCAGCGAGTACCCGACGTGTCGTTCCTCGTGGCCGATCTGGCCGATCTCGACCTCGGTCGTACCTTTGATGTGGTGCTCCTGGCCGGCAACGTCCCCCTCTTCACCCCGGCCGGCACCCAAGAAGCCTTGTTGGCGGGGTGTGGCCGCCACGTCAGCCCCGGTGGGTACGTGGTAGCCGGGTTCCAATTGGGTCACGGCTACGAACTCAGCGAGTGGGATGCCTCGTGCCAGACCGTCGGACTGGTGCTCGTGGATCGGTGGGCCACCTGGGAGTCCGAGGTCTTTGTGGACACGTCGGACTACGTCGTGTCCGTGCATCGCCGCATGTCCTGACCCCACGGCCTTGGATCTGTGCGCTCGGGTCGGCATTCCTGCAGCCATGGCCTGCGAAATGGGGCTTGCGAGATGAGGTCTGTGTGATGGGGTCTGTGTGATGGGGTCTGTGAGATTGGGTCTGCGAACATGGAGCCATGGACGTCCCCGTCGGCCGAAATCCCATGTTCGTCTACGACGAGCAGATGACCGACCTCATCTTCGACTACTGCCGATGGCGCCTCTCCCTCGACCCG
>CAIQOJ010000119.1 GCA_903873395.1 uncultured Acidimicrobiaceae bacterium | reverse complement strand
GCTGTCCGCCCTGTCGGCTGCCGCCATCGTCACCTCGGTGGTCACCGTGCCTCGCAGTCTCTTGGGGCGGTTCCTGTCACTACGCCTCATGGTCTGGATGGGCACCGTCTCCTATGGCGCCTATCTGTGGCACTACCCGGTCTTCATCGAGCTCAACGCAGCCCGGACCGGCCTGCACGGTCCGGCCCTGCTGGTTGCCCGCTTCGCTGCAACCTTCGCCTTGGCCGCTGCGAGCTGGTATCTCGTCGAGCGTCCGGTTATGGAGGGACGCTTCTGGCGGTCAATGCAGGCCATCGGGCCTGCCGTGGTGGCCATTGGCGTGACGGTGGCCGTGGTGGTGGTCGCCACCGTCGCCACCGATGTGGCTGCAGCTCCCGTGCAGACGGGACAACTCCCGCAAGCCGAGCGCCAGGCTCTCGAGACAGATGGTGCCTTCGGGCCTCACCCGGTGCGCTTCCTCCTCGTCGGTGACTCCTTGGCATTGACCATGGGCCTCGGTCTGGTGCAGGGCAGCGTGGCGAACTTCGGCGTGCACGTGGCCAACAAAGGGGTACTGGGTTGTGACCTCGACAACGTGCCGTCGGTCACCTCGGGCACCGTTGATGTGCCGGTGTCGGACTGTCGACAGTGGCCCACCCTGTGGGCCCACGACGTGGCGACCACCAACCCGGAGGTAGCCGGAGTGTTGGCTGGTCGGTGGGCCATCGCCGACCATGTCGTCGGGGGCAGCCCAAGTGGGAGCGGCGGCACCCGGGTCTCGATCGACCAGCCGGCCTGGCGGCGCCACCTGACCGAGCAGCTCAACCAGGTGGTCGATGTGCTGAGCGCCCACGGGGCCAAGGTCGTGCTGTTCACCATGCCGTATATCGCACCGACCAACGAAGCTCCGGACGGCTCCACCTGGCCGGAGAATTCCCCGGCCCGGGTCGATGCCTACAACGCCCTGGTCCGCCAGGTGGCCTCCGCCCGCCCGGACACCGTCACTGTGATCGACCTGAACCACATCCTGGGGCCGCAAGGCCACTACACGCGCACTGTCGATGGCATCGCGGTGCGCTGGGCCGACGGCATCCACATCTCCAAGGAGGGTGGTCGATGGCTGGAGGGTCCGATCCTGCCCACTGTCGGGCAACTTGGACTTGGCGTCCGGGCTGGCTCGTCAGGTTGAGATGGTGGGCTGAGGCCTCAGATTGAGTGCAGGGCGTCTTCGTCCCTGGCGCGTCGCTGCCACACCCACCGCACCACGGCGGTGGCGATGACCACGGCCAAGATCAGGGGCACGGGCCCAAGTTCGGAGCGAAAACGCTCGTTCTCTCCGATTTCGACCAGTGTGCTTGTGGCCATGGCGTAGCCGGTCGTCCACCACAGCACCACGAGCGTGCCGGCCAGTGCCGGATCGCTCCTGCGCCTCCGCCAGGCCAGGATCGGTGTCCCCACGAGAGCCACGAGGTAGACGGCGATGGCCTGGAACGACAACCAAGCAGGTCGGTGCCAGCCTCGAGCAAAAACGACGAAGCCCGGGGCCGGATCTTGGACAGGCTGCCATTCGACTGCTTTGTCGTAGAGCCAGGCGTAGTTGCGCACAGCGGGCCAGTTGACCGAACTGGTGAAGTTCTGATCGGTGGCCACCATCCAGACGGCCACCGATCCAGACACATCGTTGACATATGCCCGTGGGTGGGCCTGGATCCACACCAGATCATCGTGGAGATAGCGGTTGGCAATGGTGGCGTAGAGAGGGTTGTTGAAGTTGGTGGCACCGTCGGCCTTGGTCAGTGCCCCGATGGCGGCAACGCTGCTCGGCTGGGCATGGACGAAGCGAGGCGAATAGACCTGTGGGTCGGAAAATGGCGGGATTGATGCCAGCGCATCGAGGCGTCCTTGGTGCTGCAGGTCTGCCACCTGGCCAGCCGGTGCTCGGTAGAGGACGGAGCGAGCCAGGTTCATGCCCAGCCAACTGCTCGTGGTGGTCGTCCCCACCTGTGCGTAGTCCTTCGCATACCAGCCGACCACCACGACGACAGGCACGGCAGCCACGGCCAGTACCTGGCGCCAGTGTTGGCGCTGGGCGATCACGACAATGAGTACTCCAACGCCCAGCCACTCGATCTGATAACTCGAGGAGAGCAGGACCACGGCTGCATACGCAGTGAAGAAGCCCAGTCCAAACCTGGCGCGACCACTGCGCAAGTAGCGCACCAGGCACCAGGCGCCAATCGTCCCGAATGCGGCCGTCGGGTAGGCGTAGTTGAGCCAGTGCTCGTAGAGCAGGTAGGCGGGCGAGGCCACGACGCAGACCAGCGTCACCCCGAAGGCCACGGAGCGGGGAACGGTGAGCTCGACCAGGAGCAGGTAGGCACAGACGACCATGGCGACCCCGAGAGTGAGTGCGAAGGCCAGTTCGATCGGCGTGCGCAGGCCGGCGGGCATGTGGAGGATGAAGCCGACGTAGAGGTTGAAGAGCGGGGGTTGGCTGTTGAGGTGCCAGATGCTGTCGATCAGATCGCCTTGCAGAAGGCGCACGTCCAGGAGTTGCCATACGTCGGTCGCCCGTGTGCCGTCCAAGACGCTGTCGTCGTAGCGGACGCCGGCGATCCAGGCCGTCGCTCTCACCAGGAAGTAGGCCAGGACCAATAGAGCTACAGCCAGACCCTGTCGGTCGGTAACACGTCCACGTCTTTGCTCGGTTGACGACGTGGCTGGACCGTCCTCGTCCGCAGGTCGGGCAGCCCCTCCGGCGGCGGCCGTCTGATCAGTCACGACATCCAAGGGGACCACACCTGTCAGGGTAGTGACCGGATCACCGGTGAGCGGGCCACGCCTGTCAGACGGATGACTCCGTGATTCCGATAGGTCCGTGGCTCAAGGGTCCCCAAAGCCGCAGTGACGCCCGCAGTGACGCTCGCAGTGACACTCGCAGTGACACTCGCAGTGACACTCGTGCCCCGGAACTACATTAGTTAGCAGAACTAACTATACTGTGACGTATGACCTCGTCCCAAGCGCCCTCGACGATGGTTCCCGTCACCGAAATCGACTCGTCCGAGGACGATGAACTTGCTGCTCGACTGCGGATGGCGGTGACCCGACTGCATCGGCGGCTGCGCCAGCAGGCGAGCGGGGGACTGACCCCGTCACAAGCTTCGGCACTCGCTGGCGTCGAGATCCTTGGCTCACCGACGCTTGGGGCTCTTGCCAACCGGGAGTCCGTTCAACCACCGACAATGACCCGAATTGTGGCCGCGCTCGAAGGGATGGGACTGGTCTCCCGAGTGCCCGATGCAGGTGACCGCCGTATTGCCCGGCTCTCCATCACCGAGGAGGGGACAGCCGTTCTGAGCACCATCCGATCGGCCAAGGACGCATTCCTGGCCGATGCCCTGCATCGCCTTCCTGTTGAGGACCGCCAAGCACTGACGCATCTGACAGCACTTCTCGAGCGGCTCAACGACGGGGAAGTCGGGTGATGGCAACCATGACAGCTGCCTTCCGGCAGACATTCAGCTCCATGGCGGTCCGCAACTTCCGGATCTTCTTCATCGCGCAGATGATCTCGGTCTCTGGGACCTGGATGCAGGCCGTTGCTCAGGCGTGGCTCGTTCTCCATCTCACCGGCAGCGGCATCGCTGTGGGTCTGGTCGTCGGGCTGCAGTTCCTGCCCATGCTTTTGCTCGGACCCCTCGGCGGATTGGTGGCCGACCGGACGGACAAGCGCACCCTGCTCTTCTTCACTCAGACCGCTGGTGCCCTGCAAGCTCTCCTGCTTGGCGTCTTGGTGCTCACTGGAACGGCCGCCCTCTGGGAGGTCTACGTCTTGGCCGCCACACTCGGCGTGGTCAATCTCTTCGACAATCCGGCCCGTCAGACCTTCATGATCGAGATGGTCGGTCGAGAGGGCTTGTCCAACGGAGTCAGTCTGAATGCGGTGGTCATGAATGCCTCGCGCATCGTCGGGCCGGCCATCGGAGGACTCATCATCACGCTCTTCGGCCTCGGGATCTGCTTCCTAGTGAATGCCGCGTCCTATGTTGCCGTGATCATCGGCTTGGCCATGATGCGCACCGACGAGCTCCAACCCACCGAGCCAGTCATCCGGGCCAAGGGTCAGATTCGAGACGGCTTTCGCTATGCGTGGCACACACCTGTGGTCCGATCGACGTTGGCCACCGTGGCTCTGATCGGGATCTTCGCCTACAACTTCACCGTCACCTTGGCCCTGTTGGCCAAGGGAACGTTCCATGGAACGGCAGGTACCTATGCGGTAATGACCTCGTGCATGGGCATCGGAGCCGTCGTCGGCGGGCTGCTGGCTGCCCATAGGGGCCGACCTTCTCCTCGGCTACTGCAGGGCCTTGGGCTCAGCTTTGGTTTGCTTCTGGCCGGCGTTGCCTTCGCCCCGAATCTGCTGGTGGCTGATCTGCTGATCGTGCCCATGGGGGCCGCATCGCTGGCCTTCATCGCCACCGCCAACGCCACCTTGCAGTTGGCCACCGATCCCACCATGCGGGGTCGCGTCATGGCCCTCTATGCCATGGCCTTTCTTGGCACCACGCCTATCGGGGCACCATTGGTCGGAGCCATCGCCGAGTGGACGAACCCCCGTGTTGCACTGGCGGCCGGTGCCGCAGCGATCTTCATAGCCATCGGACTGCTCATGTGGCACCACCGGGTGACACTGGGCCCTGTGGCTGACGACGAGGCTCATCGGATCGAAGCGCTCGCAGTGGAGGAAGCCGAGGCTCGCATGGCCTGACAGCGCATGGCCTGACAGCGCATGGCCTGACATCGCATGGCCTGACAGCATGTGGCAGCTTCAGGTAGTTCGTATTGGCGACGGCGCTGGGGCCATCGACGTCGTCGGCGATGGAGGGCTTTTCCTAGACTTCGTGGTCGGAGCCGACGTCCGCCTCGCACAAGGTCGGCCGCACGCCTCGAGGAGATTCCGATGACGTTCGCCATACGCAGCCTTATCCGCCGTGGTGCTACCGGAGGTGTGGCCCTTACTGCCGTTGGCGCGCTCGCCGCCGCTGGCCGTGCGCCGGTAGCCATGGCCGAAAGTCCCAACACAGCGACGTTCACCTCGCCGGCAACCTTCGTGGCCGTGACGCGGAAGATGATCAACGCCGAGGTGACCACCTCGGGCAGTCCTGCGCCGGTGCTCACCCAGACCGGCAAGCCGGCCTGGCTCCACTTCACCCTCGGCTCGGCTCGTTCCCCCGGCACAGCCCACCTGTCGGGGAACCCACCGGCCGGGGTCATCGGTGCGGTGTCCTTCACTGTCTCGGCTACCAATGGCAGCGGAACGCCAACGGATCAGGTTGTGACCTTGGACATCCTGGGGTTCACCACGACGAATGGCGGTTCGTTCACGATCGGCCAGCCCGGTTCGTTCACCGTGGCTGTGCCGAACTCGCTCTCCGGCGTCAGCATGAGCGCCCCGGTCATCCCGCCCCACCTCGCCGGTCTTGCCTTCGTCGACAACGGGGACGGCACGGGCACGCTGTCTGGGACTCCGGTCGCAGGTGACAAAAGTTCGCCCCTGCGAGTACGCGCCAGCCTCGGCGGTCGCACGGTGAGTCAGACGTTCCGTATCGCCATCGGCTGACCCGGGACGCAGTGCCAGGCCCACTACCTGGCCACCCGACCGGTCGAGCCTGCACGGCTCGGCTGGTCAGTTGGCGATCAAGCTGGCTTGGGCTCCTTGGGCAGGCCCAAGACCCGCTCACCCACGATGTTGCGCTGGATCTCCGAGGTGCCGCCCCAGATGGTCTCGGAGCGGGAGAAGAAGAAGTAGGCCTGCAACTCGCTGACCGGGTAGTCGTCACGACCCCGCCGGGCCGCTCCTTCACCGAGATCCGAGGGGTCGCCGGTCAGGATCTGGCCGTCCATCCCGAGAATGTCGATAGCCATTTCCATTGTCTTCTTGTGGTACTGCGACCAGCTCATCTTGTTGGCTGCACCCAGAGCGGCCATGTGGTGAGTGCCGTTCAACGTGTCGGTCAGGGACCGATAGCCGTTGATCTCCATGATCTTGACAGCGGACCATGCCTCAGCCAGGCGCTGACGGATGAGCGGGTCGTTGACCTTCCCGTTCTTCTTGGCCGTGGCAATGATGGCGTCGAGCTCGCGGGCAAACCGGCGATGGCCGGTGGTGGCTGATGTGCCCCGCTCGAAGCCGAGGGTCGTCATGGCCACCTTCCAGCCGTTGTTGACGCCGCCAACCACATTCTCCTTGGGGCAGCGGGCGTTGGTGATGAAGATCTCGTTGAAGTCCGCGCTTCCGTCGACCTGAGCAATGGGACGGACCTCGATGCCGGGCTGATTCATCGGTACGAGGAGGTACGAGATGCCAGCGTGCTTGGGGGCGTCAGGATCGGTCCGGGCCAGGAGGAAGATGTAGTCAGCGAACTGGGCTTGGGTTGTCCACACTTTTTGGCCGTTGATGACCCACTCGTCACCGTCGAGTTCGGCGCGGGTCTTGAGCGATGCAAGGTCACTGCCGGCATCGGGCTCGCTGAAGCCCTGACACCAGGCAATAGTGCCCTTGAGGATGCCGGGGATGAACTGCTGCTTTTGCTCCTCGGTGCCCCACTGCAAGATGGTGGGGCCGACGAGAGTGTCGCCAAAGAAGTCGGCGCGAAGTGGAGCTTCGGCCCGGGCGAACTCCTCGTTCAGCACCACAGCTTCCATGGTGGAGAGGCCTTTGCCTCCGTATTCGGTCGGCCACGAAGCGCAGATCCACCCGCCCTCGAAGAGTTTGGTCGTCCATTCGGCGAGGAACGCCTTGCGCTCTGCTTTGCCCATCGTGAACCCCGGCGTGCCCCAGCCCTCGGGCAGGTTGTCGGTCAGCCACTGACGAATCTCGGCGCGGAACTTTTCGGCTTCAGGTGGATAGCTCAGGTCCATGCCGGGAGACTATCGCCGACAGGGCCGATCCTCCTAGTTGAGTTGCTCGCCGCCACAGAGGCACCCTTTCCGATCGTGACTACCTTGCCCCGTTCTCCCACATGATTGAGGGGAGGTACACCGGTGTCGGATTCGCTCACCCGCGTGCGGGCCGGTGGCCGGGACAGGGCGGCAAGCGGATGATCGCTCGTAGGATTTCCGGCTCGTAGGATTGCCTGATCCCAAGGAGACGTTGCGTGCGACCCATCTTCCATCTCTCGGTCCCAGTTCGTGATCTCGACGAGGCAGTTGACTTCTACCGGAGTCAACTTGGTGCCGACATTGGCCGGAGAACCGCTGATTTCGCCGACGCACTGGTGTTCGGTGCGCAAGTGACCCTGCAGAACGACCCGGCCAGCGTGACGTCGCCCATGCCACGGACACGGCACTTCGGCGCCACGGTTCCCTGGGACGAGTGGAAGTTGCTAGCGGCTCGCTTCGACGGAAGCTCGTTGATCGTGGAGTCCCCCACAATCTCCTACGAGGGAGAGCCAGTCGAGCAAGGC
>CAIQOJ010000118.1 GCA_903873395.1 uncultured Acidimicrobiaceae bacterium | reverse complement strand
GCCTTGCTCGACTGGCTCTCCCTCGTAGGAGATTGTGGGGGACTCCACGATCAACGAGCTTCCGTCGAAGCGAGCCGCTAGCAACTTCCACTCGTCCCAGGGAACCGTGGCGCCGAAGTGCCGTGTCCGTGGCATGGGCGATGTCACGCTGGCCGGGTCGTTCTGCAGGGTCACTTGCGCACCGAACACCAGTGCGTCGGCGAAATCAGCGGTTCTCCGGCCAATGTCGGCACCAAGCTGACTCCGGTAGAAGTCAACTGCCTCGTCGAGATCACGAACTGGGACCGAGAGATGGAAGATGGGTCGCACGCAACGTCTCCTTGGGATCAGGCAATCCTACGAGCCGGAAATCCTACGAGCCGAATATTCCATGAGCCGGCAATCCCATGAGCGGCAATCCCATGAGGGGCGTGGGCACGCAGTGCAGGAGCCGCACGAGGGCCCCCGAAGGATCTCTCCGCGTGCGAAAGGCCAACCCTGAATGGACGGTGCCGGGTTGGATTCCCGGCCGGGGTGCCTCGTCAGTTGCCGTGGTGAAATTTGGCATACTGCATCCATGTCCGTTGCCATCCTCATGGGAAGTTCCTCCGACGCCTCGATCCTCGAAGACGCCGTCACAACGCTGCGCACCTTCGACATCCCCGTGGACGTCCGTGTGCTTTCAGCCCACCGCACACCAGACGAAACCGTCGCCTTCGCACGCGGGGCTGCCGAGCGAGGCGTAAAGGTCCTCATCTGTGCCGCTGGAGGTGCCGCACATCTGGCTGGCGTCGTGGCTGCCGTGACCCCATTGCCCGTCATCGGCGTGCCGGTGGCCCTGGCCAACCTCGGTGGCCTGGACTCGTTGCTTTCGATGGTCCAGATGCCCAAGGGCATCCCCGTGGCCACCGTGGCCGTCAATGGTGCCCGCAACGCCGCCCTCTTGGCTGTGCGGATCATGGCGCTGTCCGACAACCGCATCGCTGCCGAACTCGAGCGCTATATCGCCAACATGGCCGAGCAGGTCAAGGACATGGACGCCGAGGTCGTAGCCCGCTTCTCCCAGATCTGATCAGCGGGGGGCTAGGCCTTCCACGGCCTCTTCGAGGGTCCCGGTCAACGGGATCACCATGAGCGCAGGAATATCCACCCCGTTGGCCACGTAGCGACCGATGTGCTCTCGGCACTCGGCATAGGACCCGTGGATGACCAACTGGTCCACAACTTCGTCTGGCACGGCGGCCAGCGCAGCCTTGCGATCCCCGGCCTGCCACGCCTCCCACATCGGCGTCAAGGCATCTCCACGACCCAGCCACCGGTGGAATTCGGCGTAGACGGCGACGTTGAGGTAGGCGGTGATCATCCGGCGACCGATACTTCTGGCCAGCTCGGCATCCTCGGTCGGCAAGACGAACAGTCGTGCGGCAACGGGAATGTCAGCGCCCAACTCGGCGGTCACCTTGGGGACATCTTCTGCGCCGAGCCAGTTGATGATGACCCCGTCAGCTGCTCGCCCAGCGAGGCGAAGCATGCCGGGTCGAAGTGCGGCGAGGAACAACGGAGGTGGCTCCACGACGGGCCGGGCCAGCCGGAACCCCCTCACTTCGAAGGTGTCGTATGCCTCATCCACCTTCTCCCCCGACAAGGCCGCACGAAGGAAGGCGAGTGTGTCCCGCACCCGCTTGTAGGGCTCCTCGAAGGGCATGCCGTTCCACCGAGACACGATCACGTCTGACGACGTTCCCAGGCCAAACGTGAAACGACCAGGAGCGGCCTCCGCCATGGCGGCCACGCTTTGGGCCAGCAGAGCGGGCCCCCTGGTGTACGCCGGGATGATGGCCACGCCGAGCTGGAGGCTCGGTGTCCACGCCGCGGCGAGGGCAAGCGGGGTCAGGCCATCGACCCCGTCCGTCTCGGCGGACCAGGCATCGGTGTATCCCAGGCGGACGAGTTCTTCGTACCAGTGACGATGATCAGCCAGGGGTATCCCGTCGAAGGGGACGGTGATGCCGTAGCGAGGGCGACGGGGTGCATTGGGGGCGTCAGAAGGCTCACTCATGGACCCTTTGATACACCCTGTCGGCACACTGGTCGCATGACAGGCCAGGCACGGAGAACTGGAGACCGGGATCGCCGTCCGAATGGCGGTTCGGATAATGGGCGCCAGGTGCCCGTTGTCAACGTGTCCCGAGTTCGTCGTGAACCACGTTCGAGCGTTGGTCACCGTCCGATGCAGCTAGCACTTGCGCTTGCTGAGGACGTCATTGCTGAGGACTCACGGCTTGAGGAAACACGGCTTGAGGAAACACGGCTTGAAGAAACACGGCCTGCAGACGTCCCATCTGCAACACCATCTCGGTCGAGCGCACTTCGTCGAGCGGTTGGCTCACCTGCTCGGCCAGTTGCCTCGTCATCCACCCCAGCCCGCGCCGGCAACCCTCGGCTCGGCCGCTCAACCGCCTCTAGGACCACCTCTGGCCGCTCCGTCGCTCGCAGCGCTGGCTCTCACCGCACCCTCGCCCAATCCTCCAAGGACGCCGAGTCCGCTATCCCCGATTCGTGGCGACTGGACGAACGGACCCGCAAGGTCGGATTGGCTGGCGTGGCCGCCGCTCGAGCCTTGCTGAGCCCTGATCACAACGGTGGGCGCGCCGCCTGAGCCTGCGGGCACTACGGTCAAGGCATGGCGTGTCTGGCTGAACGACTCGGGGCCTCTGCGGAGGCCCGCCTCGTGATCCTCGACTGTGTCGACTTCGGGCTCTGCCACGCAGCAGGCGTCGGGGTCTATGACGCACTGCGCAACGGGGTGGCCACGACGGCGTCACTGCTCGTACCTGCACCCTGGGCTCGCTTTGCAGCCTCGGAGTTCAGAGGAGAGGACGTCGGCGTGCATCTGACCCTCAATGCCGAACACGATCGCTATCGATGGGGACCGCTCACACAATCACCCTCGCTTCTCGATGGGGACGGCGGGTTTCCTCGCACCATCTCCGATCTCTGGGATCACGCCGATCTGGACGAGGTGCGCAAGGAGTGCCGAGCCCAGATCGAGCGGGCCGTCCTGTGGGGTATTGATCTCAGCCACCTCGGGACGCACCTCGACGCCCTCTTGCTTCGCCCCGAGTTTTTCGACATCTATCTAGATCTGGCCCTCGAGTTCGCACTCCCCCTGCGATTGCCCGATGCGGAGGGTGAGGCGGCCGTCGGGTTCCCGCTCCGCCAGTTGGCCCAAGAGGAGGGAGCCGTGTTTGCCGATCGAAGCCGGCGGTTAGCTGCCCCCCGAGATCTCGACTCGTTGGCCTCCACCCTCGCTGATCTCGAGCCGGGAGTCACCGAGCTCACCTTCCATCCAGCCTTGGACACACCCGAGTTGCGCGCTGCTACTGATGATTGGCCTTCGCGTGCTGCGGACTACTCGCTGCTCTGCAGCGCGGCCGCCCACCAGATCGTGGCGGATTCCGGCGTGACGCCGATCGGCTATCGACCTCTGCGTGATCTGGCCCGTTCCCTCCAGGGGTCGTGACCGAGACTCAGGCGCCATCCGTGTCCGCCCGCAGTGCACACCCGAGGCCGTTCACGCTTCGAGGCCTCCTTCTTGTGGGGCCCCGAGGCGAACATCCTGTCGCCGTCGACGGACTCACGTTCGCTGCTGACGGTATTGCCGTCACGCGAACACGAGGAGGGGCCACCCGAATCCTCGCCTGGGACGATGTCACCGCCCATGCCGTCGAACCCTGGCCCGGAGGGACGGTCCCGGCTCGTTGGCTGACGGAGGGCATCGATGAATCCGCAGACCAGATCGAAGGATCTTCCGACGATGGGATGCCCTATGTAGCGGCCGGAGTACTCCTCTCGGTGCAAACACCTGCCGGCACCTACCGGTTTGTTCGGCCCGGGCTCGACCCAACACCGGTGGCGCACCGGTTCGACAGTTTCGTCGTCCACCACCACGGACCCCAGGCAGCGTCCTCCGTCACCAGGGCCGCTGGTCGGTCGCACCTCATGGCGCCTCCCGGCGTGCGTGGACCGGTGTGGCGGCGACTGCGCCCCGTCGTGATCGTGGTCGCCGCAGTCCTGGCCATTGCGTTGGTAAGCCTGGTCCTACTGCAGAGCGCCGGGGTCATCCACCTGCCGATCCTCGGAGGACCGGGAGGGTCTGGCGGCACCGGGATGGTTATTCCCCACAGTGATGGCGTGTGACCCTTGGGTCAGGGTGAGTCGGAACCCGGGACCAGGAAGCCAGATGTCGGCATGGCAACCAGATGTCGGCATGGCAACCAGACCCACCGGATGTCTGAGCGGATCAACGCTGGGTCGTTGCCGCCAATGACGTGCGAGCACTGTCAGCCTCGGCGGCAGCGGTTGATGCCAAGAGATCGAGCAGCAAGCCCATATCGCCTTCGACCTTGAGTCGACCTTGCATGAACGCCACTGACGCTCCAAGATCGCCAAGCAGTACGTCCCAAGCATCGCCAGCCGAAAGCGTGAGGGCCAGAACCGCAGTGTCGTCGGCTCCCCTCACGAGTGCCCGGAGGCGACCGGCCTGGACCTGTGCGGAGATGACGACGTCCGCTCCATCCTCTGCTCCACCGGTCACGGTGCACTGCACCACGCCTTCACGTTCCGGCGGCAGGGCCACGTCGGCCATGGCGGCCATGGCGTCGTTCAGCCAGTCGGCTGTCAGCCACGTGCTCATGGAACGACGGCCTCGAGGACTGGGTCGAACCCGGTGATGCCTGCGAACAGGTCGTGCTCAAGGTGTGGGGGAGCTTCAGCGACCACCGGGTCGCTGCTGTTGGGCGCGATCCAGGCAAGTCGGTACTCATCGTGGGGGTGCACGGTGCGCATGACCTCTGGTGGCAGTCCGAACCAGAACTTGGAGTCGGGATCCACCTGCGTGGCATGAGCCAACAGGGCGAGACGCCGCACATCGGCGTGACCGGCGATATCGATCGAAGTTGTCGGAGCGTCCTCAGGCATGGCATCCCAACGGGCTCGCCATTCGTCGTCGAATGGCGACTCGAGCCCGAGCTCTTCGAACTTTTCGTGGATGGCCCGAAACCGGGCTGCCGAATGGACCGTGTAATAGAGCTTGGCTGGCTGGAAGGCCGGGCCGGCATCTGGATAGCGGTGGGCGTCGCCAGCAGCCAGATACGCGGCCAGGCCTGCCTCGTGGACTCGAAGGTGATCGGGATGCGGGTAGCCCGTCTGATCGTCGCCATAGATGACCATGACGTGCGGTCGAACTCTGCGGATGATGGCGACCAGTCGCTCGGTGGCCTCGTCTAGGTCAGCAGAAGCGAAGCAGCCTGGATGCGCGTTGGCCTCGGACTCCGCCATACCTGAGTCGCGGTAGCCGAGCATGACCACCTCGTCGTAGCCGATGATGGCGGTGGCCTCGTCGAGCTCCCTGCGACGCACAGCAGCCAGGTCGGCCCGCACCTCGTCGGTGTCGAGGGCAGGATTGAGAATCTCCCCCTCCTCGCCTCCCGTACAGCAGATCAGTACGCATCGAACGCCGGCCTCGTGGTAGCGGGCTACCGTGCCGGCCCCCTTGGAGGCTTCGTCGTCAGGATGGGCATGGATGGTCAGCAAGCAGGGCACGTCGGACACATCGCCCACGCTACCGGGCCGTCGGCCCCTACACTTCCGTAGAGAGGCACTACCTAAGGAGCGGCGTCGATGGGTGTCATGCAACGGATCTCGGGGATCTTCAAAGCCAAGACCAACAAGATCCTGGACAAAGTCGAGGATCCACGGGAGTCCCTTGACCTGTCCTACCAGCAGCTCCAAGAGCAGCTGCAAAAGATCCGCAAGGCTGTGGCCGACGTGGCCACAGCAAAGAAGCGGATCGAACTCCAGGCCTCACAGGTCCAGGCCCAGGCGGACAAGTACCAGACCCAGGCCAAAGCCGCACTAGATCAGGGCAACGAAGAACTCGCCCGTGAGGCGCTGACCCGTCGTGCAGCCCTGGTACCTCAGCTCGATGACCTGAAGAAGCAGTACGACCAGGTGGCCGGCCAGGAACGGACCTTGACTGCCCAGTCCAAGGAACTCCAGGTCCGGGTGGATGGATTCCGGACCAAGAAGGAGACCATGAAGGCCACCTACACGGCGGCCGAAGCTCAGACCAAAGTGGGCGAAGCGGTCACCGGCATTTCCGACTCCATGGGAAGCGCCGGCATGACCATGCAGCGGGCTCAAGACAAGATCGACGAAATGCAGGCCCGAGCGGGCGCCATGGACGAGTTGGTCACCTCAGGTGCGCTGCCTGACCTCACGGGGTCGACCGACGACATCCAGGCCCAACTTGACCAGGTCGCCATCGCCTCCAATGTCGATGCCGAGCTGGCGGCCATGAAAGCCGAGTTGGCCGCTCCCGCTCCTTCTCCTCAGCTTGGCACTGCCAAGGATGTCGACGAAGGCGACGCCTCCTCATGACTCAACGCCATAACTCTCCCGTGCCGGGGTCGATGCGGTGAGCACCGCCCGGAACATTCCCAACGATCGGGGCCTCACGGCCAGGATGTTCGTCACTGGGTTGATGATCGTTCTGCTCTACGGGGCCGTGATCGCCATGTTGGTGGCCGTGGGCATCTCCTACTCCATCGTGCTGGTGATGGCCGCCGGCATCCTCTTCGTCCAGTACTGGTTTTCGGACAGGATCGCCCTGTTTGGCATGGGTGGCCATATCGTCACGCCCGAGCAGGCACCCCAGCTTCACGGAGCTATCGATCGACTGTGCGCCATGGCTGACATGAAGAAGCCCCGGGTGGCCATCGCCGACACCGACGTGCCGAACGCATTCGCCACCGGACGCAGCCCATCTAGCGCTGTGGTCTGTGCCACCACGGGCCTCATGCGGCGCCTGGACGAATCTGAGCTCGAAGCCGTGCTGGCCCACGAGCTCTCTCACGTCGCTCACCGCGACGTCGCCGTCATGACCATCGCCAGCTTCCTCGGCATGGCCGCAGGCATGGTGACCCGGATGATGCTCTGGACCGGCATGATGGGCGGGTTCGGTGGCGGCGACTCCAACGACAACAACAGAGAGAACGCCGTACTGGTCGAGCTGGCCATTCTGGTCGTCTCGGTCGTCGTCTACGCCATCAGTTTCCTTCTCACCATGGCGCTCTCGCGCTATCGGGAGTTAGCTGCCGACCGATCCGGAGCACTACTGACCGGCCAGCCGTCGGCCTTGGCCTCCGCACTCGTCAAGATCACCGGCGAGATCAGTCGGATCCCCAGTCGGGACCTGAGGTCGACCGAGGCGTTTAACGCCTTCTACTTCACTCCAGCCATCGCCAAGTCCGGCATGAGCTTGTCCTCGCTCTTCTCGACCCACCCCACGCTCGACCAGCGTCTGGCTCAGTTGGCGGCCATCGAAGCCGAGCTGGGTCGCCCGTCCTGACCGGCACCCAAGGACCCTGACGCCTTCTATGGGACTACTCGACACCATCCTGGGCCGCACCAAGCCGGTCCCCTCAAACCTCGACGCCCTCTTCGGGATCCCGTCAGCTTCGATCACCCTGCAGTCGGCAGCCGGACTCGTCTGCTCGGGTCGGGCCGGCGTTTGCTACAAAGCCCCGTCAGGCCAGGGGATCGAGCAGATGCAGGAAGAGATCGACCGCCTCTTGACTCTTGATGGTGGGGAGCCTGGCGTCACCTCCGAAGACAGTTTCGGGTATCGCTGGGTGGTGGTCACCGACTCCGACATTGAGGCGCTGGTGACCCGGATCCACATGGTCAATTCCTCGCTGGCTGACGCCGGATGGGGACCTCAGCTGCTCTGCTCGGTCATTGGGCTCGCCCCCCTACCGCCCAGCGCACCCGATGCCCCGGTCGTCGTCGGACCGGGTGCTGTCCAGGCCTCGACCGCCTTCTTGGTGTACCTGTTCAAACGCGGCACCTTCTACCCCTTCGTCCCGACGGGCCATGAGCAGCGTTCGACTGAAGAAGAGCTGCGCCTGCGCAGCCTGGTTGCCGACGATCTTCGAGTCGAGGACGACCTGGCTCGGTGGTTCCCTCTCTGGGATCTGCCCGTCGGATGACCCGGGAGTCGGCATGGACCTGACCCTGGAGGACGGCCTCCTGTCGGTCTGCCGGCTGGATGCAGACACGCCCTGGCCCGAGCCGAGCGCCACAGGACTGTGGTCGGTGACCCGGACCCCAGATGAACTCTCGGTGGTCTGCCCACAGGGCCAGGAGCCCCAAGGGGCCCGAGTGGAGGCTGGATGGCGGTCGTTTCGCGTGATGGGACCACTGGCCTTCGACCTGATCGGGGTCGTCGCGTCCCTGGCCACCCCGCTGGCCAACGCTGAAATTGGCATCTTCATCGTCTCGACGTTCGACACCGACCTCCTCTTGGTCAAGGAGGCGGACGCCGACCGGGCACTAGGTGCTCTGCGTTCTGCTGGACACGTCGTTCAGGGCGTCTGAATAACGAATTGATCACGGGATTCCCGAGGTCTACCTACGGCTACATGGGCCAAAAGGTGCCACAGCAACCCAACTGCACCACGCGGTCTTCCACAGCCCGGTCAGGCGTGACAACGGCAGTTATCCACAGGTTGACCCCCGAAATGTGGGAGAAGTTGTGGACATACCCTGGATTCAGGTGGACAACCGCGCTATCGTCCCCATCTTCGCCGAGGTGATCGTCCCGACGCCCCGGCCCCCGAGTGAATCACGGAGTATGCCGACACGTCACCATTTTGACGACACGGACATGAACACCCGCTAGCACACCCGGCTCCAAGAGCCAGGCCGGCCCACCCTTCCCGGTGACCGGCTGGGGCGTGAATGCACAGATGTGGGGTCCACCCAACCAGAAGAGAGTCCCCCTGCCGCGCTCGCGGCAGAGCGGACCGACCGAGGAAAGGTCTCCCACTATGCGCAACGCGCGCACCTCAACGTCCCTACCCGTACCTACTCCCCTGCCCGACCGCGTGCCGGGCCACACCACTCGTGCCGTCCGCCGTCGTCGACGCCGTGCCGCCGCTCTGGGGGTCGCCACCTTGGCTGCCTCCTCTGCAGTTGCCTCGTTGGGCATGTTCAGCGGCACCGCTGATGCGGCGCCGATCGATGGCCGAGGCCTAGTCCTCAACGCCCCGATCGTGTCCACTGCAGTCACACCCTCCGGCCAGGGCTACTGGCTTGCTGGTGGCGACGGCGGTGTGTTCGCCTTCGGTGATGCCGGTTTCTATGGCGCTGCCGCATCCCTCCACCTCAACAGCCCGATCGTCGCCATCGAGGCCACCGCCTCTGGGCATGGCTACTGGGAAGTGGCGGCCGATGGTGGCGTGTTCGCCTTCGGTGACGCCGGCTTCTACGGCTCCGTCGGAGGAAGTCACTTGGCCTCACCCATCGTGGGGATGGCTGCCACATCGAATGGCCACGGCTACTGGCTGGTGGGAGCTGACGGTGGCGTGTTCGCCTTCGGTAACGCCGGCTTCCATGGATCGCTCAGCGGCAACCCCTTGCCCACATCCATCGTCGGCATGGCCGCCACCAAGAACGGTGGCGGATACTGGCTGGCTGGTGCAGACGGTGGCGTGTTCGCCTTCGGTGATGCTGGCTTCCATGGCTCCGCCGCTGGCCTCACCCCCACCAGCCCGGTGATCGGAATCGACGCCAGCCGCTCGGGTTACCGCTTGGTGGCCCGCAACGGAGCGGCGTTCTCCTTCGGTGGCGCCCTGTTCGCTGGGTCGCTGGCCGGCAAACCGCTGAACGAGGCCATCACCGGCACGGCCACGACGCCCGCCGGCTACCTCGACGTGGCAGCTGACGGTGGCGTGTTCACTTTCGGCTCGACGGCGTTCAAGGGATCGCTCGGAGGAAGCACCATCTACGTGCCCCCGCCACCGCCTCCGCCCCCGGCTCCGCCAGCACCTGTGGTTGTCGGCCTTCCCTATGGCCTGACGCAGTACCAGGTCAATGCCTGGACCAAGGTCAGCATCTGCGAAGAGGGTGGCAACTGGCACGTCAACGGTTCGAGATTCGCTGGAGGGCTCGGGTTCACCCGACCCAACTGGGCGCAGTTCAATACGTTCGGATTCCCCTCGAACGCAGCGTTCGCCACGCCCTACCAGCAGATCCGCGTCGCCGTCGCCTTTGCCGTCCACTATTACGGCAGTGCCAACTTCGCCCCCGACCAGAACGGGTGCGGCAACGGCTATTGACGACCACGGCTGACTTTGGTCACCCCCCTCGGCTCGCCCGAAGCGCGCTGTGGGGGTGGCGAACGCCGGGTCGGACAACTGCTCACTGGGGTGCCTGCGGGCACCCCAGTGACGCGTCTACAGGCAGACCCGATCCCACAGACCTCAGCCTGTTGGCCGGACCCCGTCGATGGCTCGGGCCAGATCGATGTCGAGTTGGGTGAGGCCGCCGGCGTCATGGGTCACCAGCACCAGCGTCACATCCCGATAACGGATGTCGATGTCTGGGTGGTGGTCCGCCTGCTCGGCCAACCGAGCCACGTCTACCACGAAGTCGATGGCTCCCAGAAAGCTGGGGCATCGAACCGTGGTCACGAGTTGCCCGTCGACAAGGTCCCACGACGGGGCATCAGGAGCAGCCAGCGCGGCCGAGAGTTCCTCAGCAGCGAGGCGTACGGGTCGAACCATCAGGCCGACGCTCCGAGGCGGGCGGTTGGCGTGAAGGTCACGGGCATCGATTCGATTCCCGAGACGAAGTTGGCCTCGCGCAAGGGCAGGGCGGCGTCGCTGGTCAACGCCAGGTCAGGCAGGCGCTCGAGGAGTCGGTCAAACATGACCGAGAGCTCCATGCGCGCCAGGCGGTTCCCTAGGCAGAAGTGCGCACCGAAGCCGAAAGCCATGTGATCGTTGGGCGAGCGCTGGATATCGAAGGACTCTGGTTCTGCGAAGACTTTCTCATCTCGATTGGCCGCTGGATAGAGGAGCAGGAGCTTGTCGCCCTTGGCCAACGTCTCGCCATGGAGGACAACATCACGCGTGGTGGTCCGGGCCATGTTCTTGATGGGCGACACCCACCGAAGCATCTCTTCGACCGCTCCGGGCAGAAGTGCCCGATCAGCCTGCAGCGCGGCCATCTGATCGGGATGCTCCAAGAGTTCATACATGCCCCCACTGATGACGTGGCGGGTGGTCTCGTCTCCGCCGATCAAGATCAGCAGGGTCTCGTAGACCAGGGAGTCCACATCGAGACGATCTCCTTCGATCTCGGCATGGACCAAGGTGCCCACCAGATCGTCAGTCCGGCCGTCGCTCCGTCGCTCCTCGATCCTGGCCATGATGTACTCGGCGTACTCGAATGCCGCCACCGCTGCGGCGTCCGAGGCAGTCGGGTCGGGTGACCCCAGCGACTTGAGCATGTCGTCCGACCATCGCAGCAGATCCCCTCGGTCTTCGGGGGCCACGCCCAACATGTTGCCGATGACGATCATGGGCAGCGGAGCGGCGATGTCGGTCACGAAATCGGCTTCGCCGCGCTCGCAGACATCGTCGATGATGGCGTCGCAGATTTGACGGATGTCGTCTTCGGACTCACGGATGCGCCGGGGCGTGAAACCTTCGGACACCAGACGGCGTCGGCGGACATGCTCGGGAGCATCGGTGTCGATCATCATCGGGAACGGAGGACTGTCCGGGCGGATCCCACCTGCGCTGGAGAAGGTCTCGGGGTCCTTGGAGACGTCCCGGATGTCGCTGTGTCGGGTGATTCCCCACACGCCCGAGGACTCGTCGAAGTAGGCCGGAGCCTCGCTGCGCATCCAAGCAAATGCCGGGAAGGGGTTCCCCCCGTAGAAGGTGCCGTCAGCAAGGCCGATGTGGAGACCAGAAGGCGGACTGGGGTTCATCGAATTCCTCTCGAGAGATGCAACGAGATCTCGTGCGTGTGCGGTGGGTCCGAGCCGAAGACGTCCCTCACCGGGACGTCTCCTGGCGGGGTGCGTCGCTTCAGGGTTAGTGGGTCGTCATGGGTGGGTCATCGACTCGGGCCGCACGGCCTCGTCGAACTGCTCGGCTGTCAAGAAACCGAGCTCGAGTGCGGCCTCTCGGAGCGTCGAACCCTCCTTGTGGGCCTTCTTGGCCACCTGAGCTGACTTGTCGTAGCCGATGAGTGGATTGAGCGCGGTCACCAACATCAGCGAGTTCTCGAGGTGCTGACGAATACGGGCCTCATTCGGCTCGAGCCCATCGACACAGAAGCGGGTGAAGGCATCCGATGCCTCAGTGAGGAGCTTGACCGAGTGCAGCACATTGTGGATGATCACCGGCTTGCAGACGTTCAGCTCGAGATTGCCCCGGGCTCCGGCCATCGCCACCGCAGCGTCGTTTCCAAAGACCTGGATGCAGACCATGATCATCGCTTCGCTCTGGGTCGGGTTGACCTTGCCTGGCATGATCGACGAACCCGGCTCGTTCTCGGGAAGGTTGAGCTCCCCGAGGCCGCTGCGAGGTCCCGACCCGAGCCAACGCAGATCGTCGGCGATCTTGATGAGCGAGGTGGCCAGCGTCCGCAGCGCGCCGCTGGTCATCACCAGAGCGTCATGAGCCGCTAAGGCGGCGAACTTGTTCGGGGCCGTCACGAAGGGCAGCCCAGTCAGCTCGGCGATGGCTGCTGCCACCCGGGTGCCGAACTCGGGATGCGTGTTGAGCCCGGTGCCCACTGCCGTTCCGCCAGCGGCGAGTTCATAGAGGTCGTCCAGGGTGGACGAGATCCTCTTGAGGTCAGCATCGAGCTGGGCCACATAGCCCGAGAACTCTTGTCCCAGGGTCAGCGGCACGGCATCCATGAGGTGGGTCCGGCCGATCTTGGTGATGCCCGCATAGGCATCGGCCTTGACGGCCAAGGCGTCTCGAAGGTGACGGACCGTCGGCAGGAGTCGGTGGGTGATCTCTTCCACGGCAGCAATGTGCATGGCCGTGGGGAAGGTGTCGTTCGAGGACTGTGACATGTTCACGTCATCGTTGGGATGGACCGGGACCTTGGATCCCATGACCCCGCCGGCAAGCTCGATGGCCCGGTTGGCGATGACCTCGTTGGCGTTCATGTTGCTCTGCGTGCCACTGCCGGTCTGCCAGACGCTCAGGGGAAAGTGATCATCAAGCTTGCCCTCGGACACCTCGCGGGCTGCCCGGGCGATCAGGGAAGAC
This sequence comes from uncultured Acidimicrobiaceae bacterium, assembly GCA_903873395.1. Classification (GTDB taxonomy): domain Bacteria; phylum Actinomycetota; class Acidimicrobiia; order Acidimicrobiales; family RAAP-2; genus Bog-756. The sequence continues at coordinate 10,958 of CAIQOJ010000118.1, read as the reverse complement.
GTCTCGGGACTCATCTTGCCGAGGTCGGCGTTGACCTGTGCCGATGCCTCCTTCAAGATGCCAACTGCCCGGATGAGGGGCTCGGGCATCCGGTCGTCCCCGATCGGAAAGTGGTGCAGCGATCGGGCCGTCTGGGCACCCCAGTAGCGGTCGGCGGGAACCTCGAGGGCTCCCATGGTGTCGGTTTCAGTGCGTGTTGCGCCACTCATCTTGCGTACTTCCTGCCTTTCAGTTGCATCGCCGGGCTTACTCCTCGGACATTCATCAGGTTGAGCTTCGGGTCGCTGGCATCGTCCACTCAGTCGACGAGCGCTGGCAAGCCGGGCATGTGCCCACCAGGTCGAACTGGTGGCCCAGGACCTCATAGCCGTGCTCGTCAGCCACCACTCGGGCAGCCTCGGTCATGGCGCGCTCCAGGCGGGCTGATGGAGCGATGTCCTCCACGGTGCCGCACCGGCCACAGGCCAAGTGATGGTGGTGGCCGGACAGCTCTTCGGCCAGTTCGAATCGACCGTGATCGTCGACCCCTGTAACTCGTCGAACCACGCCTGCTTCGATCAAGGCGGTGATGTTCCGGTAGGCGCTGGACTGAGGAAGATCCTCGTTGGCGGCCAGGATCTCGCGGATCGACAGCGGTCGCCCTGCTCCGGCCAACGTGTCGACGAGGGCTCGCCTCACCGAGGTGTAGCGCTGTTCTTGGACGGCCAGCCGCAGGGCGGCCTGCTCGTGCACGGGGGCTGCGCTCACGCCGGACACACTAGGTCGTCTGCCACGGGGCCGGTCGAAGCAGATGCGATGCGGGTGCGCGGGCCACCACGGCGGACGGATGCCATCCACGCCAGTCCATAGGCGGTGGTGGCGGCCACGATGATGGCCGGGCTGGCCGGGATGCTCGGCCACAGGCACGAGACGATCAAGCCAGACCACACCGAGGCCATGGCGATGCCGGCCGATAGCCATAACGCTGCGAACGGACGAGCCACGAGGCGTTGGGCCGCCCCAGCCGGGGCAGCGAGGAGGCCGAGCAACAACAAGGCACCGACGGCTTGGGTGGCCACCGCAGCGATCACGCCAAGAAGCAGGAACAGCAGTGCCGAGAGCATGCGGACCGGCACACCTCCGGCTCTGGCCACGGCTGGATCCAGCGAGGCAAAGATCAACGGCCGGGCCACCACCACCATGACGCCAGCGGCAACGAGCGATACCGCAGCATCCGCGACAGCCTGTTGGCCGGTGAGTCCAAGGAGCGAGCCGAACAAGACGCTGACGCCAGCCGTCCCGCCAGTCGCCTCACCGCTCCCGTTGGACGCATAGAGCGAGAGGAACAGTGCTCCTAGTCCAAGGACCCAAGCGAACACCGAACCGATCACGGTGTCGTCCGCACCTTGGCGGCCACCCAGCACAGCGAGGAGTAGGGCGAAACCCACGCAACCGCCATAGAGGCCCAATCGGAGATCGACCCCGAAGGCCAGCGCCGCTAACGAACCCGTCACGGCCACATGCGACAGTGCGTCGCCAGCGAAGACTTGACCGCGCAAGACGGTGACGTGCCCAACGAGTCCAGCGGCCAGGGCAATGGCCGTGCCAGCCAGCACGGCCCACCATACGAACGGCTCGGTCCACACCGACGCCGTCAACATGCCGGCACCACGGCCTTCGCCTGTCCAGAGAACAACGTTGGTGCGCCCCGGCGCCTGGTGCCCCACCGATCAACGGCCCTGCGACCGGCTGCTGCCCCGACATAGGCAGCAAACCCAAAGGTGGCGACGTAGAACCCCACAGGCCAGGTCGAGTAGAAGGCGGCACTCAGCGCCAGCCACACGACCAACACTCCGATGACGATGGCCAACACGATGGCCAACCCCGGGCGCGCTGTCATCTGTTGCGCGGCGGCAGCCGGCATGACCAGGAGAGCAAAGACCAGCAATGCACCAGTCACCTGACTGACCTCGGCTGCGGTCAGCGCAAGCACGATGAGGAAACCGGCAGAGAGAAGACGGACCGGCAAGCCTCTGGCGTCAGCCACCGCCTCGTCAATGCTGGAGAACAGGAGCGGTCGGCCCATGGCGCACACTGCGGCCAGCACACCGATCGACACAACGACCAGAACGATCACTTGACCATCGGACACGCCGAGGAACGAGCCGAACAGAAGGCCGGTCAGGTTGTCCAAAAAACCACCGTACAGGGCCACGGCAATCGCACCAAGAGCCAGCGCGGCCGCTTGGACCGTGCCGATCAGTGCTGACTCCTGGCTGCGCACCCGGCCGATCGGTGTCCGTGGGGCAGCGGCAATCACCAGTGCAGCACCAAGGCTGCCGGCAAAGAATCCGAGCGTGACACTGACACCGATCCAGATGGCTACAGCAGCACCGGGAAAGGACACGACGGCAAGCGTGTGCCCCACGAAGCTCTGCTGGCGCATCACCATGAACCACCCCACCACTGCAGCCACCACAGCCACCGCGGTCCCGGCTCGCAGCGCATTGACCATGAAGTGCAGGGCCAGCATTCGCTGCACGTCCACCACGAGGTTCCAGGTGGGACCGGCTAGTTCGGCAGTGGCGGCCCCAACGATCGAGTGAGTCACCCCCTACTCCCCTGGTGGTGGTCATGATCGTGTCCGTGGGCACCACCGTGGTGCGAGACGGCATCAGGTTGACCCACCACCACCCGACGCCCGTCCGATGCAGTCAGGACCTCGATCGGCGTCCCGTAGAGCGCCGAGAGCGTCGTGGTCGTGATGACCTGATCTGGTCGTCCACTGACCACTTGTCCCCGAGCCACGTAGATCACCTGATCGATGGCATCGACAATGGGGTTGATGTCGTGAGCCACGATCAGCACGGTGATGCCCGAGGCGGCGCTGATATCGGCGATGAGCCCGGCTACGGCAGCCTGGTTGGGAAGGTCGAGGCTGTCCAATGGCTCATCGAGAAGGAGGAGGCGCGGTGAACGGACCAGAGCCTGGGCGATGAGTAGCCGCTGCTGCTCGCCCCCCGAGCACTGGCCGATGGGCCTATGGGCGTAGTCGGCGGCTCCCACCAGGTCGATGACCTCATCGACCTTGGCGGCATGGATCTTGCTGGTTGCACCCCACGGCAACGGCACCCCCCATCGGTGGCCGTCCAAGCCCATTCGGACGACGTCGACTCCTCGCACCCGCACGCCCGCTTCGAAACTCCGACGCTGAGGTAGATAACCGATGGCAGTCCCGTCGTGACCGGCCGACTGCCCGAGGACCTCGATAGAACCGTGGGTCACCGGGATCGTTCCCAGGACGGCCTGGATCAAGGTCGATTTGCCGGAGCCGTTGGGGCCCAACACGGCAGCAAAGGTCCCTGCTGCCACCTCGAGGTTCGCCTTCGACCAGATCAGGCGTCCGCCCCGACGAACCGATGCATCGTCAAGTCGGACGGCTGGATCCAACAACGTCAGGTCATCCATGGGCCAGCATCCCCACGCTATGACTTCCGAGTGCCCGAGCCAGCGCGCCGAGTTGGCGTGTCTGCCAAGTTTGGAACGTGGCCCCAGCCGGAACCACGGTTTCGGTGAGTGCGACCACGGGCACACCTGCGGACCGAGCGGTGGCCGCCATGCCCTGCACGTCCGGCGTGAGGTTCTGCGTGTTTTCCAAGAATGCCCATGGCGTTCCGGCGCCGAGCTGATGGGTAGCCGTCGCCCGGTCGGCCGGCGATGGCTCAGTTCCCTCCGACACCGCTCGCAACAACGCCGGAGGTGTCATCAGGTCGAGGCCGGTAGATCTGCAGAGGTAGAAGGCCAACGACTCGGAAGCGGCCACCGGTCGGCCACTGAACCGAGCCCGGATACCGGCCAGAGCCGCGTGATAGTCGGCCAAGGCGACAGTCGCCACGTGGCGGCCCTGTTGCTTGAAGTAGTTGGCATCACCGGGATCGAGTGCAGACAGATCGGCAGCCAACTTCGAGACGGTGGCGTCCACGGCTGCAGGCCAATACCAGAGATGGGGGTCGGCTCCAGCAGGCACACCCATGAGGTTTCCAACATCGAGCACCGTCCTGGTGCCCCCTGCCGCCGACAGGAGCCGTTGCATCCAGGGGTCATAACCAGCGCCGTTGGCGACGACCAAACGCGCATCGGCCAGGCGTCGGGCATCTGCAGCTGACGGTTCATAGGCGTGGGGATCGGTGGCCGGGTTGGCGATGAGGCTGACGACTCGGGCGTGGACTCCCCCAACTTGGGCGGCCAGGCTGCCCCACATGTTTTCGGCGGCCACCACGGGCACCACCCTGTCCGACAAGGTGCTGGCCTCTTGCCCGCCGGGCGGGGGCGTCATCGCACACCCGCACAGGAGGACCGTCACCAGCGCCACGAGCGCACAACGGGCGACGGCCGTTCGACATCTTGCACCGCCAGCGAGCACCACCTCCCCGACCTTAGTTGGGAATGATTCTCATTGCTACTGGCCGAGAGGATGCCTGCGACCCCTGTGCATGCATTTCGTCAGAGACTGGTTCGTAGGGCGCCAAACCCTCAGGCCACCGGACAACACAGCTGGGGAGCAGTAAGGCTCGGGTCGTCAGAAGCCGTCACGATCTACTCGCCGGACTCCACACTGTGCCAGCGGCTCTCAGGCTCTTCCATGACAGAGCCATGGACCTGACTGTCAGGACCGCAGTGCCAGTCCCGCCTCGAGCACCGCTCGGGCCCCTGCAACATCCTGCTCGCGAGGTCCATCCCCTTCGCCGGGCACCTCGAGGATTGCCGGGATGTCCTGGAGGGCCGGATGCCCCAGAAGGGCAGCCAGCGCATCGGGCCCGATGGTGCCATCCCCCAAGTTTTCGTGACGGTCCTTGTTGGCACCGAACTCCACCTTGGAATCATTGAGGTGCATGCAGCGCAGACGGTCCATCCCCACGGTCGCCTCGATCAGCGCCACGAGAGCATCGGCTTCGTCCATCGTGGCGAAAGGGACACCCGAGGCCCACAGGTGCTGGGTGTCGAGGCACACGCCCAACCGTTCGTCACCGCCTGCAGCGTCGATCACCTGTGCGAGTTCCTCGAATGACCGCCCGACGGTGTCACCTGCACCAGCGGCATTCTCCAGCAAGATCGGGCAGCTCTCGACGTCAGCATCGACCTCGTCGAGGGCACCGACGAGCGCCTCGGCCACCGCAGGCAGCGCCGTCTCGAACCCGCTGCCCCGATGGCTTCCGATGTGCAGGACCAGACCGTCGGCGCCCATGCCATCAGCCGTGTGCAGGTTGGCGGTCAAACACGATCGGGACTTTGCTGCCAACTCGGGGTCAGGCGACGCCAGGTTGATCAGATAGGTGGCATGACAGAACGTCGCCTGGACCGACGGATGCTCAGCCTGAGCGGCCCGGTAGGCAGCGAGGACGTCATCGCTGTACTGGGACGGCTTCCACATCCGCGGGCTCTGGGTGAAAATCTGGACGGCGTCAGCCCCGATGTCCGCCCCGTGTTGCAAGGCTGGAACCAGGCCCTTTCCTGCCCGCACGTGGGCTCCGATCAACATGGAGGGCACCGTAGCAGTGCCGATTGGATCGAGGACATGGGCCGACACGACCTGGCATTCCTGGCGACCGAAAGAATCGGGACGAATCAGTCCGCAGGGAGCAGATCGACAATTGCCTCAGGATCGCCACCCGCCCAGCGGACGAGCACGCCATCGGCTCCCAGACCTGAGGTGGCACCTGGGTCTGCCATGACGAGGACGGGCAGCTTGGGCCTGCCGGCATCCCTTGCAGCAGACCGGGCCGCAGTCACCCCCGCTGCTCCACCGGTGACGATCAGTCCATCGGCGATTCCGGCAGACTCAGCCAACAGGCCCATGCTCTCCGCCTCATGGCCACCAGCACAGTCCACAACAGCAAGCACGGGCACACCGTCGACCTGCACCGGAGCTGGCCGATTACTGGCTCCATGAATCGAGAAGTACGTGCCATCAAATGTCGTGTCTGTGCCGTTCACCACGCCAGCAGTCACCATCAGTGCCTCACGCAGGTGTCCACGGCTAGCTGCGGCTGTCTGACCATCGGACCCCACCACGAGAAGGGCTCGTCCATGAGAGATCACATCGACTGCGGTCACGATCTTGGCCACGATCGAAGGAGCCCGCCGGTCGACACCCCACGGGAGTACTCCCAGGTGAAGTCGCGACGTACTGGCGCTGAGGGCGCCGAGGAGCGAGTACGGCTCGCCGAAGGCGGCGCCTGGGGCGGACTCGGCCACCAGCAACGCCGCATACCCCGCCGACTCGGTAATCGTCGCCACGGCGGTCATCCGCTCGAGGAACGAACCAGTACCGCCGATGGTCGATGGGTCGACCACCAGACCGCACCCGACCCATGGGGCAGTCGTTGGATCGCCGGCGTGGTCAACAGGCACAACGGCACAGTAGCGTCAGACGCCATGCACCGATGGTCCGGCAGTGATCAATCTGCGCTTCACTCACGATCGAGTTCGCCCGCGGGTTCGAACCGAAGTGTCCTGGTGCGCCCCTTCGGCGAACGACACTCTCCCAACCAACGACGCACCACCGACGACGACGGCGTCTCTGGATTTCTCGTCATGATCGCCATCGTTGTTGTCGTGGTCCTCGGCCTGATCGCCATCAAGGCGAACATGGGGCCATCATCGGGATCTGTTGGGCCCAACACCACGATCATGGCCGCAGCTGACGCGGCACAAGCTCAGCAGTCCCTGAGTAACGCGTTGGGCGCAGCCCAGTCCCAACTCGTGGCCGCCCAAGCGACGGGGGCGCTCTCTACCGATGCTCTGCATGCCGCCGAACCGTCGATCACGTTCACCGTCGGTGCCTCCAGCGGTCCCACTGACGTGAGCATCTATGGCGATCCCTCAGGCTCCGGGGCCGTCACCATGGCCACCCGGTCCTCTGATGGCACCTGCTGGTACCTGTGGTGGTCGGCCAAGAGCGGCACCTGGTACGGCGCTCAAACCCAGCAGTCATCATGTGCGGCCCCCGCCCTGGTCGCGGCCCCAGCAAACAGCCAAGTGACGTCGGCATCTATCGGGTGGAGCCAAAGTTCATTCCCGAGCGCCTAGGTCGAGTCGGCGCTATCGGGGCAACGGAGTTCGACGTCTCCTCGGCGGATTCGTGGAGTTCGCCACGTCATTCTCGTGACCACCAGCCGACGCCGCTCATGAGGCGACCTTGGTCGACAAGCCGTTCTGCGGCTGCACGTGCCGCACCGAGGCTGAGGCCCGTGCGCACCATCACCGTCTCCACATCTGTCGGATTGGCGTCGACGGCGGCCCACACCGACCGTTCGATGGGATCGCTCGGCTCGCAGATATCTACCCGTGGACGGAGGCAATTATCCGGCTGACCAGCCGAAATCTGGCCACGGGCCGCTCGAGCAAGGCCAAGTGCGACCAGCACGTCGGTGGCATCACGGACCGGAGCGCACCCGTCAGCAAGCAGCGCATTGGTGCCCGCCGATGCCCGGCTGTGCACGGATCCAGGAACCGCACCTACAGGAACCGAATGCTGTGCCGCGGCCTCGGCGATGAGGAGTGGGCTCTCGCGCGCATGGCATTCGACTACCACCACCACGTCAGCAAGGCCCGCAATGATTCGGCTGCGTCGATGAGGTGGCCTGGTCCCCGGTGTTTGGGCCAGCGCTGCCTCGGACAGGATGGCACCAACATCGGCCACCTGGTTCCACAGCATCACGTTCTGGCGCGGCGAGGGGCAGGCCAGCCCCGCCTCCACCACCGCCACTGGAGGGGCGTTCGCTGCCCGGAGGGCACCGGCCAGTGCCGCGCCATCGACCCCTACGTCCAGACTCGAGACGACCACCACACCCACCGAGGCCAAGTCGTGTCCTAGCTCAGCGGCCACCCGGCCTCCGTAGGGAGTGGCCGCCGAGGTGCCGACCACGGCAACGACTGGCCGGCCCTCCAGCACTGCTGGTGACCCCAAGGCAGTCAGGACAGCCGGTGCATCGAGATCACCGTCGAGCGATGGTGGATACCCGGGGCGGCGTGGGCGCAGCACCGACACATCAGCCGCCCGATACCGACGACCTGTCGCCTGGGGATCATGTGATGCGACGTCGACCCGAAAGCGACGGGCGCGATCCGCGGGGTGTGTGCCTGACGCCAATGCCGCCCAAGCCACCGTGGGACGCAGGCCGTCCAGGATGCGAATGAGGCGCCGTGGGGTCATGCCCTCCAACTCGACCAACGCTGCCGCACACGCCGACTCGTCTGCATTACCATGACTCAACGTGTCGTGAACGACGGCCGGCGACGCCCGATCCGTGATGTGACGTCGGTGGCGGCCGACGCCTGGCCGCCCGCTGACTGCCGCATCACCCAAGGTTGCCGTGAGCGGGGTGCTATCCATCATGGGAACTCCTGACGATCCATCGTGCAGGAGGGCCAATGATCCACAGGAACGAGCGCCATGCCCTCGAGGCGCCCACGCACCCTAGGACGGCGTTGCGACAAACCCTCAGCGGGTGCTGACGCGAAGTTGGGAGGGAGTCGTCGACGAGGGCTGCGAGGGGTCGAAGCGGGAAACCGAGTCGGTTGGGACCATTCCAGCGGACTGCAGCGGACTGCAGCGGACGCTGCGCTGGTGGGCTGTCGGTCAGCGCCCTTGGAACTTCGGCGAACGCTTCTCCATGAAGGCCCGAATCGCCTCGCGGGTGTCCTCGGTGCCGAAGTTGACGGCCTGCGAGCGGGACTCTTCCTCCAAGGCATGCTCCATGGAGATCGCAAATGCTCCGTTGAGCATGCTCTTGGTCATCGACAGAGCCAAGGTCGGGCCATCGGCCAGACGCCGGGCCCACCCGTCGACGAAGGCATCCAGATCCTCGTCGGCCACTACGCGATTGACCAGCCCGAACTCCGCGGCTTCGTCGGCCGACAAGATGTCGGCGAAGAAGGCCAACTCCTTGGCGCGGTGGAGACCGATGAGTCGTGGGAGGAGCCACGATGCGCCGAAGTCGACCGACATGCCGCGCTTGGCAAAGATCTGCGAGAAGCGAGCGGAAGAACCGGCCACCACCAGGTCGCATCCAATCGCCAAGGACATGCCCGCTCCGGCCGCCACCCCACCCACCTTGGCGATCGTGGGCTTGGGAATGCGATGCAGCCGAAGCGCCAGGTCGCCCAGAGCACGCATCTGCACCAGAAAGGGATCGCCGGGCCGTCCGGCCATGTCGGATGGATCCGACAGGTCCGCTCCTGAGCAGAAGGCTCCTGCGGCACCCGTCAGGACCATGACGCGAACCTCTCGGTCGACGGCCACGTCCTCGAACACACTCCCCAACTCCCGCCACATCGTGCCATTGGCGGCATTCTTGCGCTCTGGTCGATTCATGGTGACGGTAAGGACGCCGTCGGTTCGATCGACAAGGAGGGTGGTGTACTCAGTTGACATGGAGCGGATCCTAGGAGCCAACCTTCCATGCGGCCTGGCAATGTCCGCGTTGACCATCGGCTGTCCCAGCACCCGTCTCTCAGAGGACACCATTGAGCCTGTTGTCGATCGATCGACGGCCAACCACGAGGGCGTGTGGCTGCAGGCATACGACTGAAGGCATACGACTGAAGGCATACGGCTGAAGGCATGGCGTCGCAGTCGTGCCATCGTCGTCGTAGGGCACCAGCCATCGCATGAGCCATCGCATGAGGCCATCGATTGGGGTGGTGGGGTTAGGGTGCCGAGGTGCGCTCCTCCAAGTTCCCCATCTCGAAATTCACACTGGTGGCGATGGTCACGCTCCTAGCAATCGGGCTCGTGGGCTTCACGCGCCCGGCAGGTGCAGATACACCTGCCGGTTCGGCCGTCACCGGGCACACCACCTGGCTCTGCCTACCCGGTCAGGCCCACAACCCGTGTACTCCTGATCTGACGGTCTCCCGGGTGTCCTTCACGAACCCCGCCGTGGCCATGGTGCGTGCCAAGCCTGCAGCTCATCCGAAGATCGACTGCTTCTATGTGTACCCAACAGTCAGCGACCAAAAGACGCCGAACGCCAACCTGACCGTCGATCCACAAGAGGTATCGATCGCCCAGTTCCAAGCGGCCATGTTCTCCAGGGTGTGCAAGGTGTACGCGCCGATGTACCGGCAGTTGACCCTGTCCAACATCGGTGGTGCCGCCACACCAGCCCAGCAGGCTCTCGCCTACGGTGACGTCCGCACCGCGTGGTCCACCTATCTCCACCTCTACAACCACGGTCGAGGCGTCGTGTTGATCGGCCACTCCCAGGGTGCGTTCCTCCTGCGTCGACTGATCACCACCCAGGTCGACACCTCAGCTTCAGCCCGACGCCTCATGGTGTCGGCCATCCTCCTTGGTGGCAACGTCACCGTCCGTAACGGATCCGATGTCGGGGGCGACTTCCGCCATATCCGGGCGTGTCATTCGGCGACTCAGACGGGATGTGTGCTGGCCTGGTCGACCTTCGGCACCACCCCTCCTGGCGATGCTGTCTTCGGCCGGACGACGACACCGGGCCTGCAGGTGCTCTGCACCAATCCCGCCGCCCTGACTGGAGGGACCGGCCTCCTCAATCCACTGCTGCCGACCCGCCCGTTCGCCCCGGGCTCGTCGATTGCCGCGGGAATCTCACTGTTAGGCATCCGCACCCCGCCTGCCTCCACTCCTTGGATCAGCGCACCTGGCTCCTACAGCGCCCAATGTGTGTCAAACGGCGGGGCATCCGTACTGGAGGTCGCACCCCGCAATGGCGCACCGGCCCTCCATCCCAGCCCCCTCGCCACGTGGGGCCTTCACTTGGTTGATGTCAACATCGCCTTCGGGAACCTTCTGGGCATTGTCGCTGCAGAATCAGCGTCATATCACCCGCCACATTGAGGAAAGACGGCTTTTCGTACGTGAGCGGGGTATGTCAGCCACGCACCCGATGGTTTCTGACCTCCGGGAGTCCGGCTCCATCGAGCAGGACAGCTCGCTG
>CAIQOJ010000117.1 GCA_903873395.1 uncultured Acidimicrobiaceae bacterium | reverse complement strand
GGCGTTATCGAAGGGCGCGTCAGATGACCGCCTGCTCCTCCCAGCGGCCGAAGACTTCAGCGAGGGCATCGATCATCTCGCCCACCGTGGCATACGCCCCCACCGCGTCAAAGACGGCCGGCATCACGTTGCGATCGGCATGGGCGGCGTCCCCACGCAAGCGAGCAAGTGCTTCGGCGACCGCTTGATCGGACCGACCCGCCTTGACCGAGGCCAGACGCTGGAGTTGCAGTGCTTCAACCTCGGGGCCAATGGCCAGCACAGGCAGTTCGCTCTCATCGTTTCCGCCGGTGAACCCGTTCACCCCGACAACCACCGAGCGACCCGAGGAGACCTGGCGCTGGAGCCGATAGGCGGCATCAGCGATCTCCCCTTGAAACCAGTTGGCCTCGATGCCGGCGATCACACCTTCGAGCAGAGAACCGGATCCGAGTTCGTCGAGGTAAGCGAAGACTCCTTCAGCCTGAGCCTCCAGTTCGTCGGTCAGCTGCTCGACGAACCACGAACCGCCCAGCGGATCAGCCACATTGGCGACTCCAGTTTCCGACGCGATCACCTGCTGGGTGCGCAAGGCGATCCGGGCTGCCTTGTCGGTGGGCAGTGCCAGCACCTCGTCCATCGAGTTGGTGTGCAGGCTCTGAGTCCCACCGAGCACGCCGGCCAGAGCCTCGATGGCCGTGCGGACGATGTTGAGCTCGGGCTGCTGGGCGGTGAGGGACACCCCGGCTGTCTGGGTGTGGAACCGCAACGTCATCGAGCGCGGGTCGGTGGCGCCATAACGGTCACGAAGCCACCGGGCCCAAATGCGTCGGGCGGCGCGGTACTTGGCGATCTCCTCAAAGAAGTCGATGTGAGCGTTGAAGAAGAACGACAGGCGCGGAGCGAACGCATCGACCTCGAGTCCAGCCGCTTGTGCCGCTTCGACATAGGCGAATCCGTTGGCCAGGGTGAATGCGAGTTCGTGCGCAGCCGTCGAGCCCGCTTCACGAATGTGGTAGCCCGACACCGACACCGGATGGAACCGTGGGAGCTCAGCCGAGCAGTAGCGGATGAGATCGGTCACCAGGCGCATCGAGGGGCGCGGCGGGAAGATGTACTCCTTTTGGGCTTGGAACTCCTTGAGCATGTCGTTCTGGAGAGTCCCACCGAGTTGGGACCGTTTCGTGCCCGCGTGCTCGGCGGCACGGACGTACATGGCAAAGCACAGAGCGGCCGGTGAGTTGATGGTCATCGAGGTGGTCGTCGCCCCGAGATCGATCCCGGCGAACAGGTCCTCGACATCGGCCAAGGTGTCGACGGCCACGCCACAACGCCCGACCTCACCCTCACACGACGGGTCGTCCGAGTCGCGGCCCATCAGCGTGGGCAGATCGAAGGCCACCGAGAGTCCGTCCCCACCAGCGGCCAACAGCTCGCGGAACCGGCGGTTCGTGTCCTCGGCCGTGCCGAAGCCGGCGAACATCCGCATCGTCCACAACTTCGAGCGATACATCGAGGCATACGGGCCGCGCGTGTAGGGGAACTGCCCCGGCCATCCGATGCGGGTGTCGGGCTCGCCCGATCCATCTGCATCATCACCGATGGGCCCGTACACGGGCGCCAATGGGATGCCCGACATCGTCTCGAAGTCGACATCTCGCAAGGTCGACCCGCCAAAGGCGGCCTCCCAGGCGTCTTTCCCCGCGGGAGGCATGTCCGTGCTCATCTGGCAGAGCATACGGAGCAGCCTGGGTTCGTGACGGGTCTAGGCGACTCACGGCGCATCGGAGGCCTGAGAACCACTATCGTCAGTGCCCGTGAGTCAATCCTTTCAGGCACCAGATCGCAACCTGGCCATGGAGTTGGTCCGCGTCACCGAAGCCGCCGCGCTGGCCGCCTCTCGATGGATGGGGCGAGGCGACAAAGAGGGCGCCGACGGCGCTGCCGTCACCGCCATGCGCATCGTGCTGTCGAGTGTGCCCATGGACGGCGTCGTCGTCATCGGCGAAGGCGAGAAGGACAACGCTCCCATGCTCTTCAACGGTGAACGGATCGGTGACGGCACCCCTCCTCATGCCGACATCGCCGTGGACCCCATCGATGGAACCACCTCAACGGCCATGGGCCGACCCGGGGCCCTTGCCGTGATCGCCGTGTCCGAGAAGGGCACCATGTTTGACCCGGGCCCATGCGTCTACATGGAGAAGTTGGCGGTCGGCCCGCGGGCGGTAGGCGCCATCGACATCACCCGGCCCATCAAGGACAACATCGATGCCGTGGCCAAGGCCAAGGGCACCTCGGTGCGCGATCTCACCGTCGTCATCCTCGATCGCCCCCGCCACAACGACCTCATCGCCGAGGTGCGCTCCACTGGCGCCCGGATCCGCTTGATCTCCGATGGCGACGTGGCTGCCGCCATCGCCACGTCATGGCCCGACACCGGCGTCGACCTCTTGGTCGGTATCGGCGGGACACCCGAAGGCGTGATCGCTGCTGCGGCGCTCAAGTCCATGGGCGGTGAGATCCAGGGTCGTCTCTACGCTCGCGATGACGCAGAGCGGAGGGCAGCACTCGAACTCGGCTACGACTTCGATGCCATCCTGACCACCGATGATCTCGTCAAGGGCGACAACTGCTTCTTCGCTGCCACCGGCATCACTGATGGCGAACTCCTGCAGGGTGTGCGCTACGACGAGTTCGGAGCCAACACTCAGTCGCTGGTGATGCGTTCGAGGTCAGGCACGGTTCGACTCATCGACGCCAGGCACCCGTTGCACAAGCTGGCCGAGTACAGCGCCATCGAGTTCGGCTGAACAAGCGGGACGTGCCGTCTGAACTGGGCCGTCTGAACTGGGCCGTCTGAACTGTCGGGACCGAGCGATGAGCTCTGACCCCAGAGCCACCGCTCTGGCGCTGTCAACAGGACGGTGTCTCTGCCTCTCTCTTCCGAGGTGTGTCAGATGATCCTGATTCAGCTGACCGTGCAGTAGACGTGAATCTCAGCAGGCACGAGCGAGCAGTTCTCTGGCGACCGGCCAATATCGACCCAGTTCGACCCCGACGCCTGGAACAGAGTGTCCGAATTGTAACCGCCGGGAGGGCCGCTCCCATCGGATGACGTGATGTGGATCTCCGAGCCGGCATAGTCGCCCGAGCACTTGTAGCCGAGGTCGGTGGTGACGATGGTCTGCCCGGGGGGCAGTGCTGCCTGCAGAGCGGCGGCAGTGCAGGGCGGGCCCGACGTCGACGATGTGGTGGTTGTCGACGCTGCCGTGGTGGTCGTCGAAGAAGACGCGTTCGCTGTTGTCGTGGTCACCGGCATCGTCGTGGCCGACGTCGCCTTGGTTGTGGTGGTCGTCGCCTTGGTTGTGGTGGTCGTCGCCTTGGTTGTGGTGGTCGTCGAGGACGACGAACTCGAGCCACAGGCGGCAAGAACGACAGCGACAGCAGCAGTGCAGCCGATGGCGGTGACACGGAACCGGAAGGCCATGGAGGCTTCTCTCTGATCGGAGGACTACAGGGACCTCGGGAAGGCATCACTCTGCTTCTGAGGGGTAGTCCAAGGGTGCAGCGGACCGCTTCCCCTGTCGGAACCTGTGGCGCTTACACCCGCCCTGGTTGCCGATGTCCCCCAGGTCATCGGGCTCGGCCCGAGTCAGCCGTCCGAGCAAGGACCTACTGGGTTGTCTCAGCCCGAAGTAGCGGTGGCGTCCACTGCATCAATACGGGCCTGGGCCCAAGCTGCGTCAGCCTCTGCCGCAGCCAACGCTGGGTCCGACTCGTCCGCCTCCCCGGCGGGGCGTCCTGCACCAGTCAACTCGGCCACCTTGGACTCGGCTGCTTCGAGGTCAGCACGAGCCGCCTCGACGTCGACCTCGTCGGCCAGTTCGGCCACACCGAGCAAGAGGGTGACTCGGCTGCCTGTCGTCTGGCCGTCCGTGTCGCCACCTTCCAACACGACGCCCTGCTCCACCTGGACAAAGCCACCGTGCACGGCGACACGCAGATCGTCCTCGTCGGGCCGGATGACCCGAACCACGCCAGCCTCGACACTTCCGACCAGAGGCGTGTGGTTGGCCAAGAAGGTGACGTCACCCTCGGCCGTGCGCAGTACTGCTTCGGACGCCATGCCGGTGAGCAGGATGCGTTCGGGCGTGACCAGATTGATCTGGAAGAGGGAGTCTTCAGCCATGGGGCTCAGCTGTTGGCCAGATCGTGGGCCTTGGCCAGCACGGACTCGGCGCCGCCGACATTGAAGAAGGCCTGCTCGGGCACGTCGTCCAGGTCGCCGTTGACCAGAGCCTCGAAGGACTCGACGGTCTCCTCGACCGGCACCGTCACGCCCTTGAGGCCGGTGAAGACCTCACCCACGTTGAACGGCTGGGACAAGAAGCGCTGGACCTTGCGGGCACGGGACACGGTCACCCGGTCCTCGTCGGACAGTTCGTCGAGACCGAGGATGGCGATGATGTCCTGGAGTTCCTTGTAGCGCTGGAGTACGCCCTGGACTCGGCGGGCCACGGCGTAGTGGCGGTCGCCCACGATCTCGGGGGCAAGGATGTTCGACGTCGAGGCCAGCGGGTCCACGGCCGGGTAGATGCCCAACGAGGCGATGTCACGGGAGAGCTCGGTGGTGGCGTCGAGGTGGGTGAAGGTGGTGAACGGCGCCGGGTCGGTGTAGTCGTCAGCAGGCACGTAGACGGCCTGGAGCGAGGTGATCGAACGACCTCGGGTCGAGGTGATCCGCTCCTGGAGCTGGCCCATCTCGTCGGCCAGGGTGGGCTGGTAGCCCACGGCCGAGGGCATGCGGCCCAGCAGGGTCGACACCTCAGAGCCCGCCTGGACGAACCGGAAAATGTTGTCCACGAAGAGGAGCACGTCCTGGTTCTTCACGTCACGGAAGTACTCGGCCATGGTCAGTGCAGCCAAGGCCACACGCAGACGCACGCCTGGCGGCTCGTCCATCTGGCCGTAGACCAGGGCGGCCTTCTCGATGACGCCCGACTCCTGCATTTCCAGCCAGAGGTCCGTACCTTCACGGGTGCGCTCACCCACGCCGGCGAAGACTGACACGCCACCGTGGTTGGTGGCCACACGGTTGATCATCTCCTGGATGAGCACCGTCTTGCCCACGCCGGCACCACCGAAGAGGCCGATCTTGCCACCCTGCACATAGGGCTCGAGGAGGTCGATCACCTTGATGCCGGTTTCGAACATGAGGGCCCGGGGCTCGAGAGTGTCGAAGGCCGGGGCAGCCCGGTGAATGTCCCAGCGGTCCTCGACGACACCGATGTCATCGGTGTCGAGCGCCTCGCCAAGCACGTTGAACACGTGACCGAGGACAGCGTCGCCGACCGGCACCTGCAGCCCGCGGCCGAGGTTGCGCACCTCAGCGCCTCGAGTCAGGCCGTCCGTGGCTTTCAGGCAGATGCAGCGCACACGTCCATCGCCGATCTGCTGGGCGACCTCGGCGGTGATGGTGACGGTGCCACCTTCAAGCTGCACATCGGTCTCAACGGCGCCGTTGATCTCGGGAAGGGCGTGGGGTGGGAACTCCACGTCGATGACGGGTCCGGCGATGGCCACCACGCGGCCAGAGGGCAGCGTCTTGGTCTCGGTGGGCTGAGGGGCGGTGGTGGTCATTGGGGGTCGTGCTCCCTTTGGTGTCTCGTGTCGACGGGTCGGTCGTGCGGTCAGTGCGGTCAGACGGTCGTCTGGATGACGAGGCCGCCCTCGTCATCGTGGGTGCCGGCCCTCAGGGCCTCGGCACCGCCGACGATCTCCATGATCTCTGTGGTGATGGTCTCCTGGCGGGCCCGGTTCATGATCCGCGAGTACTTCTTGATCAGTTCGCCAGCGTTCTCGGTGGCCGCAGCCATCGCTCGCTGTCGAGCGGTCAACTCGGAGGCTGACGCCTCGAGCAGGGCGGCAAAGATGGCCGTCTCGGCTGCCTTGGGGGCCAACTCTTGGAGGAGGATGGCTGCATCAGGCTCGAACTCGGTGTACCCGTGCTTCACGTCAGGCACCTGGTCCGGGGCGATGTTCCGACTGACGCCAGGCTCGTCCTCATGGCTGGCCTTGGCCTCGTCGTTGCGAGGATCGGCAAGCGGCAGCAGTTGACGAACTTCGATGCGCTGGGATCCGGCGGAATGGAATCGGGTGGAGACCACGATCACCTGGTCGACCTCACCAGCGACAAAGGGAGCGACAGCTGCTCCCGCCACCGTGCGGGCATCGGCGAACGTCGGACGCTCGCTCATTCCGAGGAACGACTCGGCGACCTCGATGCCGCGGAACCGGAAGTAGCCCTGAGCCTTCTTCCCGACGGTGACGAGACGGGTTTCGATCCCGGCCTCCTGCTTTTCGACCAAGAGACGCTCGGTGGCTCGGAAGACGTTCGAGTTGTATCCGCCGCACAGGCCTCGGTCGGCGACGACGCAGAGCACAAGTACCGAACTGACGTCATCAGGTGTGCCGAGAAGGCGGCCTGCGGAGAACCAGTCCCCCATCGCCGTCTCGAGGACGATCCGGGCCATGCCGTCTTGGTAGGGGCGCGAAGCGGCAATGCGGCCCTGGGCCCGCACGATCTGCGACGCGGCGATGAGCTCCATCGCCTTGGTGATCTTCTGCGTCGACTTGATGCTCCGGATCCGACGCCGGAGAATGCGCTCCTGCCCACCGGCCATGGGTCAGTCGGCCTTTCCGGCGAAGCCGTCGGTGAATGCCTGGAGCGCGGTGGCCAGGGCATCGCCGTCAGGCAGCTTGCCCGTGTCACGGATGGTGGCCAGAAGGTCGGAGTGATGTGCCCGGAAGTGGGTACGCACCTCGGCCTCGTAGCGCTGGACATCAGCCACAGCGATGCCGTCGACATAGCCCTCGGAGCCAGCGAAGATCACCAGCACCTGCTCTTCGACCGGCACCGGGGCGTTGAGGCCCTGCTTGAGCAACTCGGTGAGCCGATAGCCACGGTCGAGCTGGGCCTGGGAGACCTTGTCGAGTTCCGAACCGAACGTGGCGAACGCCTCGAGCTCGCGGAACTGGGCCAGGTCAAGCTTCAGGGTGCCCGAGACCGACTTCATGGCCTTGATCTGTGCCGACGAACCGACTCGGGAGACGGAGATGCCCACGTTGATGGCCGGGCGCACGCCGGCGTAGAAGAGCTCGGACTCGAGGAACACCTGGCCGTCGGTGATGGAGATCACGTTGGTGGGGATGTACGCCGAGACGTCACCGGCCTTGGTCTCGATGATCGGCAAGGCCGTCAGCGAACCGCCACCCTCGGCGTCGGCCAACTTGGCGGCACGCTCGAGAAGGCGACTGTGCAGGTAGAAGACGTCGCCTGGGTACGCCTCGCGGCCTGGAGGACGGCGCAGGAGGAGCGACAACTGGCGATAGGCCTCGGCCTGCTTGGACAGGTCGTCGTAGACGATGAGCGCGTGCTCACCGTTCTCCATCCAGTGCTGGCCCATGGCGCAGCCCGCATAGGGAGCGAGGTACTTGAACGGAGCGGGGTCCGAGGCGCCGGCCAAGACGACCACGGTGTACTCCATGGCGCCGTAGCGCTCGAGGGTGGCCACCGTCTGGGCCACCGAGGACTCCTTTTGGCCGATGGCGACGTAGATGCACTTCACCCCCAGGCCCTTTTGGTTGATGATGGTGTCCACGGCGACGGTGGTCTTGCCCGTCTTGCGGTCGCCGATGATCAGTTCACGCTGCCCACGGCCGATCGGGGTCATGGCGTCGATGGCCTTGATGCCAGTCTGCAGAGGTTCGCTCACCGGTTGGCGCTTCACGATGCCGGGTGCTTGCACCTCGAGGCGTCGGGTGATGTCGGTGTTGAGTGGTCCCTTGCCGTCGACCGGCTCACCGAGGGCATTGACAACGCGACCGAGCAGGGCATCGCCCACCTTGACGGACAGGATTCGTCCCGTCGCTTTGACCAACTGCTCCTCTTCGAGGCCGGTGTCCTCGCCCAGGATGACCGCACCGATGGTCTCCTCGTCGAGGTTCAGGGCCAGGCCCTCGGTCCCGTCCTCGAACTCGAGGATCTCGTTGACGGCGGCGCCGGGCAGGCCCGTGACGCGTGCGATACCGTCACCCACCTCCACGATGCGGCCGACCTGCTCGGTGCCGACCGAGGGCGTGTAGCCCTCGACGTACTGCTGCAGGGCAGCGGTGATCTCGTCAGCGTTGATGGTCAACTCAGCCATCGGTTGCGTCCCTTCCTGTCGTACTTCCTGGAATCCGATAGGCCTCCTCGGAGGAGAGGAGGTGCTCCTTCAGCTCATCGAGCCGGTGGCGCGTACTGGAATCCACCAGCACGTCACCGACCTGGACCACAACGCCGCCAAGCAGCGCGGGGTCCACGGTCACCTGCAGATCAACTGGGTTGCCAGTGAGGAGAGCCAAGGCCTCACTCAGAGTCTGGCTTTGGCTCTCGTCCACTGCAGAGGCCGCCTGCACCCTGGCCACGCGCCAACCGCGAGCCTTTGCCGTCTCCTCAACGAGAACGTCGAGGGTGGTGACGATGTCACGGGCTCGTCCACCTCGCACTGCATACGCAGCCAGCCGGTTGGTGTCAGCCAGAACCTTGGTGCCGAGCAGTTGAGCAATCACTTGCTGGCGAACGTCGACCGGGAGGTCGCGGTCACCCAGAGCCAGACGCAGTGGGCGGTCAGACTCGACGGTCCGGGCGAAACGGAAGAGCTGGTCCTCGATCTCTTCGAGTTCTCCGACGGTGTGACCTTCGAACACGGCGGCGGCGTAGCCGGCAACCCGGTTGCGAGAACCGAGCCTGCCGAGGATCTCCTCAGTGGACGGCTCACCTGCAGCCAGGCGCTCGAGTCGTCCAGCCAGCCACCGGAACGAGGCAACGACCTCGCCGGCCGGCACCACGGTCACGGCCTGATGGACGAGACGACCGACCTGAGCCAGCGCCTTCCCATCGAGGAGCTGGGCCAAGACGGCACGACGTTGAGCCACAGGGATCGAGCCGTCGTTGACGACCGAGAGCAGCGCACCGTTCCCCTCGACCACATCGGCCAAGGCGCGCAGCTGCCCGCCGGCCTCGGACAGAGGTCCGGGCTCGGCAAGCGACTCCTCGACGGCGGCCAGGTAGCCCTGGAGGGCAGGGTTCACCGAGCGCCCCCGGCGGCAGCGCCGGACGTCTCGGTGCGCACCGCAGCGATGGCTTCGTTGATCAGGTCCTGATGGTCAGCGGCGTTGATCTCACGCCCGATGACCCGCTCTGCCGCAGCCAGCACAATGGCGCCGACCTTGGCGGTGACTTCCTCGACGGCGGCTTGGCGAGCCACAGCAACCTCAGCTTCTGCTGAGGCCACGATGCGGTCGTGCATGGCCTGAGCCTCGACCACGGCGGCCGCTTTGGTGCTCTCGGCAGTGGCATTGGCCCCTGCCACGATGTCCCGGGCCTGGTTGCGTGCCTGCTCGAGCTCGGTCCGTCGGGTGGCATCAGCTTCTTCGGCGTCGGCCTTGGCCTGGTCGGCGGCCGCGAGCTCGCCTCGAATCTGCTCCTGACGCTCGGTCAGCGCAGCGTTGAGCACCGGCAGCACGAACTTGGCGATGACGCCCAGCACGATGATGAACGCAAGCAGAACCACGATGAACGTCCCATTGGGGACGAGAAAGTTTGAAGTGGCGAACGGCATGATCATCCTTGATCGGTCGGTCAGTCGGTAGGTCGGGTCAGGCCCATGCCCGAGCGCGGCCTGCCGCGCCGGTTAGGCGCGACAGGCCCCGTCCCGGGGTGCGGGCTACTTGCCCAGCGAGAAGACGAAGAGTGCGGCGAACACCAGGTTGATGAAGTACGCCGCTTCACACAGACCGACGGTCAAGAACATGATCGTGGTCAGGCGACCTTGGGCCTCAGGCTGACGGGCCACGCCGGCGATCGTCTGGCTACCGGCCAGACCGTCACCGATCGAGGCGCCGACGGCACCGCCGCCGAGGGCGAGGCCGGCGCCGATCAGGCCGCCGGCGGTCTTGATCGCACTTACCAGGTTGGCGTCTGCCATTGGAACTTCTCCTTAGGTGTTGTGGTGATGCGGTAGGGGTTGTGGTGATGCGGTTGGTGAAAACAGATGCAGAAACGAAGAACTGACCGGGGTCAGTGATGCTCCTCGGCCATTGCCGTGTCGAAGTACAGGATGGTCAGCAAGGCGAAGATGAAGGCCTGGATGGCCCCGATGGCCATGTCGAACAGCTTCCAGAGCACAGTGAAGGGAACCGACAGCGCTGCACCGATGGGGGCCGGGCCGAGTTTCCAGATCACCAGGGCGGCGAGGAGCGACAACATCAGACCACCGGCGAACAGGTTGCCGAAGAGACGGAGCGTCAGCGTGACCGGCTTCACGATCTCTTCGACGACGTTCATGAAGGCATTGACGAAGAAGAGCTTCGGCGGGAAGGGCTGAGCGACGTAGTGCTTGAGGTAGCCGCCGGCGCCGCGGTTCTTGATGGCGGCACGGTGGACCAACACGATGACGAACAGCGCCATGGCCAACGGAAGGTTGATATCCGAGGTCGGCGCCGGTAGCCACTCCAACTTGGAACCGATGCTCAGTACTTCGAAGAGATTGCAGGTGAAGATGAAGATGAAGAGCGTCAGGGCCAACGGAACGATCTTGGCGCCGCGAGGGCCGATCGAGTCCTCCACCTGCGTCTGCACGGCACCTACGGCCATCTCCCACAGGAGTTGGAACTTGCCGGGAACGCCACTGGTTGCTTTGGCCCGGAGCACCAGGCCCAGGATGATGACGATGAGGCCGGCGATACATGTCGCCCAGACGATGTCCACGTTGATGGTCAGACCGAACAGCTTGCGCTGGACGTGGTCGCCGACCGAGATATCGATGCCGTAGAGACCGCTCACAGGACCCATGGTGTCAGGCCGCTCCCTTGGTGTCGTCGCTACGGTCGAGCGCAACCCGGGACACGGCGGCCCCATCGTCGTCGACCACGTTGGCGTTGATGACGTCGTCCACCGAGGTCATCGGGCCCGCCTTGGCCATCGACCGGGCGACATTGGCGATCAGGATGATCTGGAATGCCGCAAGTCCACCGAGTACGCCGAAGCCCAGGCTCTTGTTGATCAAGAGCAGCCCGAAAGCGACCACGGTGATGATCCCCATACGTCCGAGCGTATTGACCGCCAACGGACGCTTGGGGTTGTCGACATCCATCGCCGTCACCTTGTCGACCGACTGGCCGATCATGCGGAAGTTCAAAATGCCCAAGCCCAGGCCGATGCAGGCGCCGACGCCGATGAGCAGATGCCCGAACGAGAACGCCGCCACCAAGGCGGCGACACCCACGACGAGCGACGAGGTCACGGTGCGCCTGGAGACTTCAGGAAGATTGGGGAGCGAGAAGTGGGCGAACACGGCGACTACTCCCCTGCCTGACGTATGGCGGCTGACGTCACCGTGATCACAGGTACTTGCGCACGGTGGAGATGAACATCAGCACCGCCAACACGACACCGGCGGCCAGGCCGACCAGAAGAAAGGCCGGCGAGGTGTGGAGTAGCGAATCGACCAGCATCCCCAACCCGGCGCACACGGCCAGTGAGACCGCCATGGAGAGGCCAAGACCCAGGAATGCCGATGCCCCCGCAGACAGACTGCGTTCGGTCTGCCGGTCGTCCGGTGGTTCGTCCACAGTGCGTCCGGGCAGACTCAGATGAGGATGGGGGAAGGGGCGTCATGATCAGAATCCAGGATCACGCCGCGCCAGCGTGGTCGGCATCTACACACGGACCCGCAGCGCGTGAGATCGGAGAGAGCCCCTCACAGGGGGCGGCAGGCCTGCACTTCACGTGCCGCATCATCGCATGTCCGGACCCGACCGGCAAAACGCCTGGTCCACGCGGCCTTCCGTTGGCCTGAGTTCCAGGGCTCATCGGCCGATCACTCCGGATCCACAGTCCCGGTGGCAGACGTCCCCGTCAGGACGCCACCTTCAGATCGGGCACCATCTGTGCCGTCGCTGCCTGAATCGCCACTGAACACGCCGAGGTCGCCTGACTCGTCATCGTCGGCCTGGCGACGCAGCGACGGATGGAAGAGCGTGTAGAGGACAACGGCCAGCGCCAGCACCCCAAAGGGGATGAAGGCGTTGACGCTCGAGACGTACAGCGGAAAGAGGACCAGACCTGACAGGAGTGCGGTCCATGCCCACAAGATGAGGACGCTTCGCCGATGTCCGTGGCCAAGACGAAGAAGCCGATGATGCAGGTGATTCTTGTCCGGCGTGGAAAAACCCGTGCGATTTGCCGTGCGCCGCACGAAGGCGAACGCCATGTCGAGTATGGGCACACCGAGGATGAAGAAGGGGATGAAGAGCGGAGCGAAGAAGAAGTAGGTCTGACCACTCCGTGCTGCCACTCCGCCGACGCTTCCAGCCGACCGCCCACCGATGAGCATCGTCGAGGCCGCCATCAACAAGCCGAGCAGCAGAGCACCTGCATCTCCCATGAAGATCTTCGCCGGGTGGAAGTTGTGGGGCAGAAAGCCAAGGCAGACCCCACACGTGATCACGGCAATAAGCGGCCCGATGTTGTCGGCAGGCAAGTTTCCCAGATGCTGGAGGTGTAGGCCATAGACGGCCAAGGCCCCAGAGGCGATCCCAACAACGCCAGCGGCCAGACCATCGAGACCATCGATCAGGTTCACGGCGTTGGTGATGGCGATGACCCACAATGCGGTGAGCAACGGCGTCCACTCGGGTGACAGCTGGATCAGACCGGCCAGTGGAACCTTGAACTGATACCAGGTCACCCCCATGAAGTAGAGAATCGTGGCCGCCAACACCTGGCCGGCCACCTTGGCCGGAGCGGACATATCCCTCAGGTCATCGATGAGGCCGACGACAAAGATCGCTGCGGCACCGAGAAGTAGGCCGAGAGGCTCCGAGGTTCCTCGGAACAATTCAGAGAGGGCAGGCACCGAGGCAGCAACGGCAAGAGCCACCAAGAGGCCGAGGAACATCGCCACCCCGCCCGACTGGGGCGTCACCTCTTGGTGGACCTTGCGGGCATCTGGCTGGGCCACGTAGCCGACGTTCACGGCAATGCGCCGGGCCGGAAAGGTCAGTACCCACGTGGTGACGGCAGCAACCGCCAACAGGATCCCGTACCAGTACGGGGGAATGGTGGCGCTCACCGACTCATCCCTGGTGGCGCCCCAGGCCGGGTGCGGTCACGCCCCGGCCGACGACGGATAGGGCGGGAAGGCGGCACACAGCTCAGCCACTTCGGCCCGCACGGCAGCCAGAGCGGCCTCGTCGTTTCGCTGACGGAGGCTTCGACCGATCAGCGCCCCCACCACCGCCATCTGCGTCTCGCCCATCCCTGTCGTCGTCATGGCAGCGGTTCCCAGGCGCAACCCGGAGGTCACGAACGGCGAGCGCGGATCGTCAGGGATGGTGTTGCGGTTGCAGGTGATTCCAGCAGCGTCAAGTACCTCCTGGGCCTCCTTGCCGGTCAGGTCGGCATCAAAGGCCTGCAGATCGCACAGGACCTGGTGGTTGTCAGTACCCCCGGAGACCAGCCGGATTCCCTCGGCAGCCACCGCAGTGGCCAACGCCTTGGCGTTTGCCACCACTTGAGCCGCATAGGACGAGAACTCGGGTCGTGCTGCCTCGGCAAAGGCCACTGCCTTGGCCGCGATGGCGTTCTCCATGGGTCCTCCTTGGAGGCCCGGGAAAATGGCGGAATCGACTGCTTTGGCGAACTCGGCCGACGACAAGATGGCCCCGCCACGAGGACCCCGCAGGGTCTTGTGGGTGGTGAAGGTCACCACGTCGGCGACACCCACCGGCGAAGGATGGGCGCCTCCGGCGATAAGACCTGCTGGGTGGGCAGCATCGAACAAGAACCGCGCCCCGACCTCGTCGGCGATCTGACGGAACGGAACCGGGTCGATGGTCCGGGCATACGCCGTCGAGCCAGCCACGATGAGCGCGGGCCTCTCGCTGCGGGCCAGGTCGGCCACCTGGTCGAAGTCGATGGTCTCTCCCGGTGCATCGGGATCACCGGTGGCCGGTGAGACCCCGTAGGACACGAAACGCCAGATCTTGGAAGTAATCGAGGCCGGCGAGCCGTGGGTGAGGTGACCACCGTGGTCGAGTCGCATGGCCAGCACCGTGTCGCCTGGCTTGATGAGCGCTTGGTAAGCCGCCAGATTGGCATTCGACCCCGACGGCGGCTGCACGTTGGCATGCTCGGCGCCAAAAAGGGCCATCAGGCGTTGCCTGGCCAGGTCCTCGACCTGGTCGATGACCTCGTTGCCTCCGTAGTAGCGACGGCCGGGATAGCCCTCGGCGTACTTGTTGGTCAGGACCGACCCGGTAGCCGCCATGACCGCCTGCGAGGTGAAGTTCTCCGAGGCGATGAGCTGCAAGGTGGTCGACTGACGCTCAGCCTCGCGCTCGATCAGCCCGAGGATCTCGGGATCCTGGGCCAGCCAGTCATCGAAGGGCGAGGCGTGCGGGGCGGAACTCATGGGACGGTTGTCAGCCTTTCGTGGTGGTCGGTCACCGGTTGGCCTCGAGGGCGGTGATCTCGTCAATGCGTCGCTGGTGGCGACCTCCCTCGAACTCGGTCGCCAGCACGGCATCCACTGCGTCGAGTGCGACTTGGCGACCGATGACTCGTTCACCGAAGCAGACCACGTTTGCCGCATTGTGTCGCCGAGCGAGCACGGCGGTTGTCACGTCGTGCACGACGGCAGCCCGGACACCGTCCACCTTGTTGGCGGCAACCGAGATCCCGATGCCCGTGCCACAAATGCACAGACCGAGCTCGACGTCTCCCGAACTCACGGCACGCCCGACAGCGGCCCCGAAATCTGGGTAGTCGACCGAAACTTCGGCCGAGTTGGTGCCGAGATCGACGACGTCGTGACCGTGCGAGGTCAGGTGCTCGATCACGTCACTCTTGAGGCCGTAGCCCGCGTGGTCCGAACCGATGGCAATACGCATGGCCTGAGTGTACCGACCGCGGGCTGCCACACCCGAAGCCTCGGGTTGCTCGACCTCACCTGCGCTGGCAGGAGCGCGCTCCCCGGCGCAGCGGGCCATCTGGAAAGGCCTGCTGCTCGACGCCGGTAGGCTGGTGCCACCATGCGGATCGACCCCTCCACGCCTGTGGTCGTGGGCGTCGGGCAGGTGACCAACCGTCCGGACACCGAGGGCGAGGCGGGCCTGGCTGACCGGCCCGAACCGCTCGCCTTGATGATTGCAGCAGTCCACGCTGCCGTAGAGGACTGCGACGGCGCCGAAGCTGGCGGATCCGCCCCGGCGGGTCGACGCCTTCTGGCGCAGGTCGGATCCCTGAGGGTGGCAGATCCCTTGAGTTGGAGCTACGCCGACATCGGCACGCTCCTAGTCGAAGATCTCGACATCTCCCCAGCGGAAACTCTGGTCGCCACCACCGGCGGCAACACCCCACAAGCACTGGTGAACTCTGCCGCCTTGGCCATCGGCCGAGGTGACCTGGATGTGGCCGTCATCGCTGGAGCGGACTGCTACTGGACCCAAGCCGCAGTCCGACGGCACCCTGACAGACCGCTGCTGCCCTGGACGGTGCAGCCAGCCGACACCGAGGCTCCCGTGCGGTTCGGATCCGACCTTCCCGGGACCACCCAAGCCGAGGAAGGTCGCGGGCTCGATCTGCCCACCACCATTTTCCCGCTCTTCGAGAACGCACTACGAGCCCGAGACGAACGATCGCTACCCGACCACCTCAACCGCATCGCCAACCTGTGGGCTCGGGGCTCGGAGATCGCCGAGGCCAACCCCTATGCCTGGCTTCGCCAGTCTCGCTCGATCGACGAACTCATCACGCCGGACGAAGCAAACCGGATGGTGGCCTACCCCTACACCAAGCTGCTCACGGCCAACCTCCAGGTCGATCAAGGTGCAGCGGTCATCGTCTGCTCGGCGGCCGCCGCCGAGGCCGCCGGAGTGCCTCGGGATCGATGGGTCTTCCCGCTGGCCGGGGCCGATGCCGAGGACCACTGGTTCTTGTCCCACCGAGCCGACTTCCACTCGTCGCCGGCCATTCGACTGGCTGGGGAAGCAGCCCTCGGATTGGCTGGGGTGACCATCGATGACATCGCCCATGTCGACCTTTACTCCTGCTTCCCTGCCGCGGTCCAGATCAGCGCGGAGGCACTCGGTCTGACCATCGAGCCCGACTCGTCCGACCAGCCCGGCCGGGACTGGACGGTCACGGGGGGCATGACCTTCGCCGGGGGTCCAGGCAGCAACTACGGGTCTCATGCGCTGGCCACACTCTTGGCCAGACTCCGCAATGATCCCGGCTCCTTCGGGCTTGCCACCGGGCTGGGTTGGTACATGTCCAAGCACAGCATCGGCATCTACGGGACCGAGCCAGCCACACGCCGATCGGACGCCAACGAGAGTTCACCAGCGGGTGAAGGGACAGAGATCCACGAGGCCGGCGGGTTCGCCTGGGCCGATCCTCAACGGGCCGTCTCAGCACTTCCTCAGTGCGCCACCGACGGATCGGCGCAGGGTGAGGTCACTATCGAAACCTACTCGGTCACGTTCACCCGTTCCGGAGTACCTGAGCGAGCAGTGGTGGCCTGTCGCACTCCTGAAGGCCGCCGGTCCTGGGCCCAGACGACCGAACCAGCACAGCTTGAGTTGCTCGTCACCGAAGAAGGCTGTGGCCGGCTGGCCGCCCTCGACGGTGACGGCGGCATCGACGTCCGCTGACCACTCCGGTCGCGTCACTTCGTCGTCGGAGCCCTAACCGTCCCGCCGAGCGGGCACCTCGGTCACGATCAGACCGGAGCCGGTCCGATCTCGGCCATGCGTTCGGGCGGCCCGTCGCGATAGCGATGACGGAATGTCGCATAGGCGACAGGACCGGCAAGCATCGGAAGCCAATACGAGGCGAGGCGGTACGCCAGGGTGGCGAGCACGGCCTCGGCCCCGGTGAGTCCGGCCAAGACCAAGAAGCCCGACAGGCTCGCCTCGACGATGCCAAGACCGCCAGGCGTGATGGGAATCAGGCCGATCACGCCAGCCACCGCGTAGGCGAGCAGAACGAGTGACGGACGAGGATGAGCGCCCACGGCGCGCACGCAGAAGAGGAGGCACAGGTAGTCAAAAAGCAGGCGGCCAGCCGAGAGCAACGTGGCCTGCCACCACTGCTGACCCAACACCTTGCGGATGATGTTCCGTTGATCGAGTAGCCGGGCTGGAAGCTCTTCCATGACGGGATGGTGACGGAAGATCCGATTGCGGGCTCCCTGCACGATCCGACCGGCCAGTTCGAGCGGACCATCTGTGGCCATCAAGATGACGCCGAGTGCAGTGAAGAGGATGAACCCGATCGCCCCGATGCCTGCCGCATCGGTGAGGCCCGAGCTGACCGGCGCGCCGAATAGGACGACGGGCAGCACGAAGACGGGTAGGGCGAAGAGTCCGCCGATGCCGAGGAACGAAAATGCGGTCAGGCCGCTGACTGCCTCCGTTGGGTCCATCCCGCTGGTCTTGAGCATCCGGAACTGAACGGCGGCACCCGCCGCGGCTCCGCCCGGCACGATCAACGTGATGGCATTGCCGGAAAGTTGGGCGGTGATGACCGGGAACCACCTGGTGGTGCGCAGGGCGATCCGCTGCAACGAGAACGTGCAGGCGAAGTGGGCGGCCTCGGCCAGCAGCGCTGGCACAAACCACCAGAAATTAAGCGTGACCAACCGAGGCCACGAGTGGAGCACGGCCAGGACGCTGGGCGCTACGAGATACAGCACGATCCCGGCCACGGCGATGAGCAAGGTCTGCTTGACCATTGCCTTCCACCGGATTGGGCGGACGGTCTGCTCTTCGAGTTGCTCCTCAAAGGTGTGAGCCAGGGGGTCGACCCAGCGAGGGTCCCCAGGGACAGGACCCGACGAACTCAGACGTTCGTGCCGCCCACCGGGTGCGTGCGAGCGCCGGGCCGCGCCTCGGCCGTCACCGGTCGGTGGTTCGCCGTCACTCGGTGGTGGCAGCGATGGGTCCTCGACATCCACCGTTGAACCTACTCAGCCTCCGGCCGCAACCGATGCAGCGGCCAGCATGATGGTGGCACCACGGACATCTCCTTCGAGTCCGGCTTCCATGCGGTTCATGGCGTAGCAGACGGTGAGGTCGAGGTCCTGATCCATCACGATCAACGAACCGCCGTAGCCACCCCAGAAGCACGCTCGAGGACCGATCGGCATCATTCCCGAACTGAGGCCGTAACCCATGCCGAACCGGTACTCCGAACCAAGGATCTGATCAGTGCCGTGGATCTGCTCCTCGAAAATCCGATCACAGCCGGCCTCGGACAGCAGTCGCACGCCGCGTGCTTGGCCGCGCCCAGCGATGATCGACTGGATCAACGCCACCGACATAGCGTTTCCATGACCGTTGGCCGCGGGAATCTCGGCCCGCCGCCACCAGGCCTGCGTTGGGTAGGTGGCGTCCAAGAGCGGGTTGCCCATGGCCCGGATGACCAACTCGCTCGGATTCAGCGCCACGAGATCAACGGGCGGTGGCGGAATGACGAACGAAACCCGGTGGTCTTCTGACTCCGCCAGGCCGATGTGGAAGTCGGCGCCGAGAGGGCCTGCTACCTCACTTGCAAACCAGGTCCCGATGGTGGTGCCGGTGATGCGACGGACCACCTCGCCAATCAGATAGCCCTGAGTGACGGCGTGATAGCCCGAGGAAGTGCCTGGCTCCCACCAGGGCTCCTGAGCGGCCAGCACCGAGGTGCAGCGCTCCCAGTCGGCAAGGTCTTCGGGGGCCATGGGCTCGGCCCACCCAGGCAGACCTGCGGTGTGGGCCATGAGATGGCGAACTTCGATGGCCTCTTTGCCTCCGGCGGCGAACTCCGGCCAGTACCGAGCCACCGACGCGTGGAAATCGAGCTCACCTCGGTCAGCCAGCATCAAGGCCACGAGGAACGTCATGGTCTTGGTGGTCGACCAGACGTTGGTGATGGTGTCCTGCTGCCAAGGCGCCGAGCCTTCTGCATCGACGGTCCCACCCCAGATATCGACCACTGGCTCACCGCCGACCAGGACGGCCACTGAGGCCCCTACGTCCGCCCCACTGTCGAGGCTGGCCGCCAGCGCAGCGGTCACAGCGTCGAATCGTGGGTCCCAGGTCCCCTTGATGTCAGCCATGTCGATCGTCTCCTTGTCGTCGTAGTGGCTCAACGTCTCGTTCCGGATCGTCAGCCAGGGGTTGGTCGTCTCGTGCCGATGTGGCTCGCCACATCCGGAAGGACTGTTCCAGATGTGCACTGCTTCAGTTGCCCTGCATTAGGCGGACTGCCTCAGATCGACTCCTCGACCTGAACTGGTCATGATCATCCCACGGACACGGCCCCGGAGGCCCGGACCCAACTCCACCGCCGATCCGCCGTCGAGAACCCACCTCCGGGCAGTGCCACGTGCCAGGTGGCATCCGCAGACCTATAGCCTTGATGCTCGTGACCGACACCGCCCCGACCAGGTTGACCCAGGAGACCCACGAGCGACTCCAAGCGGAACTCGAGGATCTGACCACTCGAGGTCGCGTCGAGATCGCTGCCCTCATCGAAGCGGCCCGAGCCCTCGGCGACCTCAAGGAGAACGGCGACTACCACGCGGCCAAGGATGCTCAGGGCAAGATGGAGTCCCGAGTCCGCCAACTCCAGCGGATGCTCAAGACCGTGGAGATCGTCGAAGGCGACCCCAAGGGCGATGGCACTGTGGTGGAGGGTTCGGTCGTCACCGTGCGTTACGAAGGGGACGACGAAGACGACACCCTGACCTACTTCGTCGGCTCCATCGAGGAACGCCAAGGGGACCTCGATGTCGTCTCCCCGGGATCGCCTCTCGGCCTGGCCGTCCTTGGTCACGCAGCCGGTGACACCGTCGAATATGCCGCACCCGGGGGGAACCTTCGGGTCGAGATCGTCAAGATCGGAGCGTAATTCCATGACCACACCTCGCACCCTGTCGCAGAAGGTTTGGGATGCCCACGTCGTCCATGACGGCGGTGGCACCGAGCCCGACCTGCTCTTCATCGATCTGCACCTTGTCCACGAGGTCACCTCACCCCAGGCCTTCGACGGCCTGCGCCTGGCCGGTCGGCCCGTGCATCGTCCCGACCTGACCATCGCCACGGCTGACCACAACGTGCCCACGACCGACATCGACAAGCCCGTGGCCGACCCGATCAGCGCCAAGCAGTTGAGCGTGTTGAACGCCAACTGCGCTGAGTTCGGCATCACCTGCTACCCGATGGGCGACGCCAATCAAGGCATCGTCCACATCATCGGTCCCGAACAGGGCCTGACCCAGCCCGGCATGACCATCGTCTGTGGCGACAGCCACACCTCGACGCACGGAGCCTTCGGCGCCCTTGCCTTCGGTATCGGCACCAGCGAGGTCGAGCACGTCCTTGCCACCCAGACCCTCCCCCAGAAGCGTCCCGCCACGATGGCGGTCACCGTCGACGGCGCCCTTCCTTCGGGCGTGACGGCCAAGGATCTCGTCCTCGCTGTCATCGGCCGCATTGGAACAGGTGGCGGCAGTGGCCACGTCATCGAGTACCGAGGCGAGGCAGTAGCTGGGCTTTCCATGGAAGGCCGAATGACGGTGTGCAACATGTCGATCGAAGGCGGTGCCCGCGCCGGCATGATCGCCCCCGACGACACCACGTTCGCCTACCTCGAAGGACGAGATCACGCCCCCAAGGGCGCAGCCTGGGATGAAGCGGTGTCCTACTGGCGCTCACTGCCCACCGACGCCGGGGCCACCTTCGACAAGGAGGTCGTCATCGATGGTGCCGGTCTCGCCCCCTACATCACCTGGGGAACCAATCCAGCCCAGGTAGCCAGGCTCGATGGCTCCATCCCCAATCCAGATGAGTTCGACACCCCATCGGAGCGGGAAGCAGCAGCACGGGCTCTTGACTACATGGGCCTTACCGGAGGCACCCCCATCACCGAGGTGGCCGTAGACACGGTCTTCATCGGATCGTGCACCAATGGTCGGATCGAAGACCTGCGAGCGGCAGCCGATGTGCTGCGCGGTCGCAAGGTGAAGTCCGGCATGCGGGCGTTGGTCGTGCCCGGTTCGCACCGGGTCAAGGCCCAGGCGGAGGCCGAGGGTCTCGATGCCATCTTCACGGCGTCCGGTTTTGACTGGCGCCAGCCCGGATG
>CAIQOJ010000116.1 GCA_903873395.1 uncultured Acidimicrobiaceae bacterium | reverse complement strand
GTGTTGGCAGAGTCCGACCAGGCCGCCGGCCTGCAGTTTGCTCGCCGACCCGCCTCGGCCTACTGTTCGTCCCAGGTCGCTCCAGTGGGCGACCGTTCCGCATCTGGTGCCGTGTCGGGGTGCCTTGCGGGCGTCGGCTTGAGGGCCGTCGCAGTCCAACCTCTCCCCGGGGTGGCGTCGATCCAGCGGGTCGGTCTCGGTCCGGGACTGTCGGGGGAGGGACGAAGTCCCAAGAGGAGAGTGGAGTCCTGAGGACCCGACATCATCAGGGCAACCGGCGCCATGTCGGCTTGCTCCTGTGCGCAGCGTTGCTGGCCGCACCGCTGCTGCTCATCCATCAAGGAGCGGAGGCCTCCGCTTCACCAGACCACGCGCACCCGTCTTCGGTGAACCAAGGTTCCGCCACGGCAATCGGAAGGGCGACTCGACCGTCGCATGGGGCGGCCGCTCGTGTCACCAGACCGGTGGTCATCGCTGACTCGGCAGTCCGTCATGACGTACCGACGACGACAGCGGTCTCATCTGGCGACGTCGGAACCATCGCATCATCGCCACGGTCGTCGTTGATCGTGAGCCCCGTAGTGACACCTGTCGTTACGACGACCACCGTGTCGCCACCGACGCCAAGCACCGTGTCGCCACCGACGCCAAGCACCGTGCCGCCGCCGGCGCCAAGCCCAGTGTCGCCACCGACGCCAAGCCCAGTGCCGCCACCGACGACAACTACGGTGCCGCTGCCCATGGGAAGTGATCGGGGAAGTGGCGAGGTCACCTACTACGCCCATCCGGCCGGACGCTGCGCGAGTCCGAGGCTTCCCTTTGGGACGGTTGTGTCGATCACCAATCCGGCCACAGGGGCCACGGTGGTGTGCGTAGTCGATGATCGTGAGGCAGACACGTCCCGCGCCATCGACTTGGCGACGTCGACCTTCGCTCAGCTCGCCCCTCTGTCCCAAGGTGTGGTGGTCGCCCGTCTGCGCTGGTGACGGCCAGACAGGTGGCACACTGACGAGGTGACCTACGGCCGGGCGGAGATCCATGCCCTACTTGAGGCCCACGACCTCCGACCCAGCCGTGCGTTGGGTCAGAACTTCGTGGCCGATGCCAACACGGTGCGCCGCATCGTGCGGCTGGCTGAGATTGGGCCCGGGGACCGGGTGGTCGAGATCGGTGCGGGGCTCGGATCACTGACGCTCGCCTTGGCTGAGGCGGGAGCGCAGGTCACCGCCGTCGAGGTCGATCGCCATGTGGTGCCGGTGCTTCGAGCACAGGTGGAGCCGGCTGGGGTGCGGGTGGTGGAGGCAGATGCCTTGACGGTGGACCTGGCTGAGTTGTTGGCTGACGACGGCATCAGCTGGTCGCTGGTGGCCAATCTTCCTTACAACGTCGCCGTCCCCCTCGTCATACGGGTACTCGAGGAGGCTCCGCAGGTCCGGTCGCTCTTGGTCATGGTGCAGCGGGAGGTGGGGGAGCGTTTGGCTGCCTCGGCGGGTGAAGATCCCTATGGGGCCGTCTCGGTCAAGGTCGCGTACTGGGCCAATGCATCCGTGGTCGGCCGAGTACCGGCCACCGTCTTCGTTCCTCGACCGAAGGTGGAGAGCGTCCTGGTCCGTCTCGTCCGTCACGAGGAGGTGGCTGGGAGGTTGGCTGGCCCTGGATCTGCCGACTACGACCGGGTGTTCGCCGTGGTCCGGGCCGGGTTTGCTCAGCGTCGCAAGATGCTTCGGCGCTCATTGAGCCAGATCGTCGATCCAGCTGCGTTCGAGGCGGCGGGGGTCCCTGCCACCGTGCGGGCCGAAGAGCTCGACCTGGCTGCCTGGGAGAGGCTTGCTCTGTGGACGTCGTCGGATCCGGCGGAATCAACAGAGCCGGGAGATCAGAGATGACGGCAACCGACCGACAGTACGTCGACGGGCCTCGTCCGGCGGTCGTCTCCGCTCCGGCCAAATTGACGGCCACGCTGGCCGTCACCGGGGTGCGTGACGACGGCTATCACCTTCTGGAGTCCGAGATGCTCACTCTCGACCTCTGCGACACGCTGGAGATCGCCACCTGTGCACCAGGAGAACGATCCACCCTGGAGGTCGCTGCGGCATGGCCTGGGCTCGACGATGGGGCGGTATGGAGAACGCTGTCGGTCGGGCCACCCGAAGACAATCTGGTCACGCGTGCGCTTCGCGCCGTGGACCGGGCGGCCCACGTGAGGCTGGTCAAACGGATTCCTCCCGGGGCGGGCCTTGGTGGGGGGTCGGCCGATGCCGCGGCAGTTCTTCGGTGGGCCGGGTGTGCAGATCGCGGCATCGCTGCCCGCCTGGGGGCTGACGTGCCGTTCTGCGTCAGCGGTGGCCGCGCCTTGGTCACCGGCATCGGTGACTCGGTGGAGCAGGTGCCGTTCGAAGAGCGCACGTTCGTGCTGCTCCTCCCACCGTTCGGCGTGGACACCACAGCCGTCTATCGACGCTGGGACGAGATGCACGCAACCGGGGCCCTGCCTGCCCCCGGAACGGTGACTAATGACCTGGAAGCGCCTGCGGTCAGTGTCGAGCCGCGTCTAGCTGGCTGGAAGGCAGTCTTGGAAGAGTGGACCGGCCGCCCAGCGGCGATGGCGGGAAGCGGGTCTACGTGGTTTGTCGAACTCGACGCTCGTACCAAGGCCGAAGCCGCGTTGCTTCCCACGGCGGGAGTGTTGGAACACGAAGGAACCACCGCACTGGTGGTGGTGGCCAGCGCACTACCTGCTCAGGAGTAGATCCTTCCGAGGGGTAGTGCGTGGTCAGCGAGTGATGCATCGTCAGCGGTGGAGCTGATCGACGGAGGACCGAGATCCTCTCGGGCTACTTGCCCGCAGCCCTCCGCTGCCAGCGGGTGGCCTTCAGCATCTTCTTGTGCTTCTTCTTACGCATGCGCTTGCGGCGCTTCTTAATCAGGGATCCCATGTCGTGGCGAACCCTAGCCGAGCCGACCTAGCCACCGCCATACGGCCATGCCGCAACTGTTCGCCGACAACCTCACGAGGTGCCGTATGGAGCCGGGCGAGCGTTCAGTCGTCGTAGGAGGAGTCATCGGCGGGCGGGTCGATGACGGGGAGGCGAAGGCGGAACAGAGCTCCTCCACCTTCGGCCTGATGGACGCTCACCTCGCCGTTCTCGTCCCGGACCACCTGCGCGACGATGGCCAATCCCAGGCCAGATCCGGGCCGGCTGCGGGCATCAGCAGCCCGATAGAACCGGTCGAAGATATGGGGCATGTCTGATTCGGCCACCCCGGGCCCATGGTCGCGCACGAACAGCTCTCCGTTGCGCAGGTGGACCTCAACCACCGCATCATCGGGGCTCCACTTGAGCGCATTGTCCAAGAGGTTGTCTACCGCCCGTTCGATGCGATGCGACGACCCTGAGACCCAACACGGTTCGAGTTGGGCCGTATAGGTCACCCGTCTGCTCCGTCCATGGGTGGTGGCGGCAACCACGGCGGCGGAGACCAGTTCGTCGAACCGGAACGGTCGTGCCTCGTTGCTGGGCTGCTCGCCGCGAGCCAACTCGGCCAGGTCGGCAACCAACGAGGTCAGTTCGTCGAGCTGGGTGAGCACGTCGCCGATCAGCACGTCGCGATCCTCGACGTCGAGGTCTTCCATGCGTCGGGCCACTTCCATATTGGTGCGGAGGCTGGTGAGAGGCGTACGGAGCTCGTGAGAGGCATCGAGGACCAACTGGCGCTGGCTCTCTCTGGAGCGATCCAAGGCCACGAGGAGGCTGTTGAACGCCCGACGGAGGCGTCCTAGTTCGTCGGGTCCTCCGGGATCGAGTCGGCGAGACACGTCGGTGGTCTCGGCCAGGTCCTCGACCGTGTCGGTCAACTCGTTCAGCGGGGCCAGAACGGTCCGGCCCACCAAGAGTCCGAGGAACGTGGCAAGTGCCACGCCGATGATCACGATGAGCCAGAGGTCGAAGGCCAGGGCCCGCAACTCCTGGTTGACCCCGGTCAGCGGAAGTGTCACCTGGAAGGCGCCGCCTTGGTAGAGGAGTTTGGGAGATGCGGCGTGCTTGTAGCCCGGGCCGAGGGGATAGACGACCTCACGCACCTCGGCGCCGTCGGCATCGGTGGAAAAGTACGTCATGGGCGCCGCCCCACGGCTGGCTGCTGCCCGTTGGACTCGCTTGGAGATGGGCACGACTTGGCGTCCCGGGATGGTGGTCCCATCGGCGAAGACGATCTGCGTGCAGTAGCCGGCCGTACTGCCACAGGTGTTCTCGATGTAACCGTCGGCAATCAGACCACGAGCTTGCTGGGCTAGCGAGACGTCGACCGATCCGACCAACGAGTGCTTGGCCACCACAAAGGAAGCGGCGGTGCCTAGGAGCACGGCCGCAACTGCCGCTGCTGCTGCGGCTAGGACCAGCCGGGTGCGGAAGGTCATCGAGATGCCGCTCTAGGGCTCACGGAGGACGTAGCCGACTCCCCGGGCTGTGTGAATCAGACGCGGCTCGTCGCCCTCTTCTGTTTTACGCCGTAGATAGCCGACGTAGACGGCGAGGGAGTTGGTGCCTGAATCGAAGGTGTATCCCCAGACCCTGTCCAGGATGAGCTCACGGGTCAGCACTTGACGTGGGTGGCGCAAGAAGAGTTCGAGCAGGTCGAACTCGATGCGGGTGAGCGGGAACAACCGCTCTCCACGACGAGCTTCGCGGGTCACCGGGTCGAGGCTGAGGTCGGCGAAGTGCAGGGCTTCGGAAGCATCGTCGTGCCGCCGTCGCAGCAGGGCACGAAGTCGAGCGAGCAGCTCGGCGAGAGCGAAGGGCTTGACCAGATAGTCGTCGGCTCCAGCATCGAGACCGTGGACTCTGTCGTCGATGGCATCGCGAGCGGTCAGCATGAGCACCGGGGTGTCATCCCCAGCCGCTCGGATCCGGCGGCAGACGTCGAGACCGTCAATGGTGGGCAGGCCGATGTCGAGGATCACGGCATCGGGGGGTCGGAGAGCCAGGGCTTCGAGGGCACCAGGTCCGTCGCCGGCCAACTCCACCTCGTAGCCTTCGAGCTTCAAGGCTCGCTGCAGAGCGCCACTGACGGCAGGGTCGTCGTCAACTACGAGGATGTGCACGGCTCGGGAGCCTAT
>CAIQOJ010000115.1 GCA_903873395.1 uncultured Acidimicrobiaceae bacterium | reverse complement strand
GCCCGCATCAAGGCGATCGCAGATCCGCACAGAACCAGCCGTGCCTTGCTGGTCGACCGCCGCAGCGCCGCCGGGCCGAGCGCTGTCGTGAGGGCCGACTCGACGGAGGCGTCCGCCGCGATCACGTGGCCGAACTCATCCAGGACTACCGGGACCTGGCCCCTATCCCCGAGATGGAGCAGGGCGGCGAATGCCTCTTCCCAACTGTCCAGGGCCAGCCGCCCCACTCCGAGATGGGCGCCGAGTGCTGCGCCCAGACGTTCGAGCTGGACGGGTGTCTCCACTCGGATGGCCTCGAAGTAGAACCCACCTCGATCCTCGGCCTGTTTGACAAGCATGGTCGACTTGCCGATCCGACGGCGGCCGTAGACGATGCCCAGAAGGGGACGGCCGGCCGGGCTGTCGAGGAACGAGTCCAGGGCTGCTTGGTCGTGCTCACGCATGTAGTGCGGCCTCCTATGGGCTCAGGTTGGGTCTGCTCACCCTGTACCTCTACATACTATGTCGCTACATACTATGCAGACACATAGTATGTAGGTAAGTAGGTTAGGCAGCCACACGGTCCCGAGCGCGACTGGGGACCGCCGACATGTATCCATCGAGCAACGTCCGACCCGCAATGACGTGATGTGCCGTCACCCGCCAGCGTTGGGTGCACGCGCCTGGCGGGGCTCGTACATCGGCTTGGCTGGCCCCCGGATCGTTCCAAACTCACTCAGAACCCCACCAAACGCCGAATGGTGAAACCCCGATGACACCTTCGCCCTTAGGGACAAGATGCCAGGGATCTTCTGGCATCCTCAGAGTGCATGCCGCGGCACCCCTGTGCCTGGTCCCCACGATGTGTACCTGCACGCACCGTCAACACACGCACCGCCAACACACGCACCGTAACTACGTAACGCTGTCCAAGGGAAAGGCGACCAGGGATGGAGCGGTGCAGTGCGGCTCACAGGTCATCGTGCACCGACTTCCGTGCACCGACTGACGTGCACCGACTTCCGTGCAACGACTTCCGTGCATCACTACAGCCATGTTCCACTGCGGCCCCGGCCCGCACCGCCTACGGTCTGTCTCTCTCGAGTACTTCCAAGGAGCCAGCGCCATGCCAACGAGCACCACTCCCTCAGAACCCACGCCGTCTGTGAGCAAGGGCCGATTCGTTACGCAGGTCCTCAGGTTTCGAGCCTGACCGTGAGCGCCTAGGCGACCGGACTTGATGGTCCTGCCGTGAGATGTGACCGTTCTTCGAGAACCAAGCGCCCCTTGGATTCGAAGGCCGCCGCCACCTCGCCGGTCAACAGCCGACGTATGGGGCCACCGGCGATGTCGGACCGCCATCCCTCGTCTAGGCGGCTGGGCTCCCCGGCCACCAGCTGAGTGATGTCGAGTCGGGTGGCGAGAAGACCCTGGTCGAAGTCTTGCTCCTCGGCGATCTGGCGGACCAGTCCGGCGCACACGGCCACGGCCACCTGCGATGCCCGAGCATCGGATGGCTCGGGGGGCAAGAAGAGATCGCCAGGTTCGAGGTTCCGCCCCCGTTCGACGGCAGCAAGGATCTCGGTGGCGGCACCCTGGGCCAGATGACGGCCGTCCACGCCTCGCAGCTTCTCTAAGTCCTGACGGGACGCTGGCGGCCGTTGGGCGATGGTGAGGACGGCGAGGTCCGATAAGACACTGCGTCTTGGTCGGTCGACCTCGGCGGCCCGCTGCTCACGCCATGCAGCAACTTCTTGAGCCACCCCGCGAGCCCGACCTGACAACTTGCGGATATCGCTGACCTTCCACCACGCCCGAGCGGGAACGACGTCACGACGCTGTGCGGTGAGCGTGGTGGCACACTCCTCGACGGCCCAAGCGAGGCGCCCTCTCCGCTCGAGGTCAGCCACCATTGCCGTGCGCAAGGCCAGCAGGTGGGCAACGTCTTCAGCGGCATAGGTGAGTTGGCTAGGGGGAATGGGCCGACGGAGCCAGTCGGAGAGCTGATCAGATTTGGCCAAGACGATGCCCAGTACGCGCTCGACGAGTCGTCCCAGCGAAGGCGTGGACATCCCGAGAAACCCGGCAGCGATCTGGGTGTCGAAGACGTGGGCCGGCGCTACGCCACAAGCGGTCAACAGAATGTCGAGGTCCTGGCTGGCTGCGTGAGCCACGGCGATGCCCGGTCCGGCGAAGACCTGACCGAGAGGAGTGAGATCCACTGCTAACGGGTCGATGAGCGCGACCTTGTCATCCCAGCCGATCTGGATCAGTGCCAGCTTTGGCCAGTAGGTGCCCTCGGTGTGGAACTCAGTGTCGATGGCGTAGAGCGGCGCATCACCGAGCTCGGCACAGAGGGCGTTGAGACGAACGGCATCGGTGATGAGTTCGAGAGAGTGCTGGGTGCTTGCCACGTTGCGAACGTACCTCAGGCAGACGGGCCGTCCTGCCGCGTTGCCTTCGAGTGCCTCGGGCAGAGGAATCAGCGCGTGGCGGTACCAGCCTGGGTTGGCGGGCTGGGGTGGTCAGAGATCCAGTCGAATACGGCCAGTCCACCGCCGCGGACGTTGCCCTTAGGTCCCTCGAAGAGAAGCCCGCTCTCCACCTGGTCCCGGACATCGAAGCCCGAGGCGGAGTCCGATCGAATGAAGGTGAAGGCATAGACGCGGGTGACGTTGTACATCTCGGCCAGGGCGTTGAATGAATCCATGGTCAAGGTCATGGCATTGCGCTGGATCGCCCAGGCCTTGGACGAGATGATCTTCGGTGGCATGTGCAGGACGTTCTGGCTGATGTCCGTGGCCGAGACACCGGCCTCGGTGATCCAGAGCGGACCGGTGAACTTGGCCGACCCGAGGGCATTGTCGACCACGGCGAGTTGCGCTTCGATCTGTACGACGGGGAGGACTCGTGGGCTCGTCGCCCATGAGGCGTAGATGTGTACGCTGCCGACGTCGGCATAGGTCGCCATGTCGGGAAATGCACGAGCGAGCGCTTCCACCCAAGGGACCCGTGGTGCGCCCTGGCCGTGCTCGAGTTCCGGATCGGTGCAGATGGCCACGTGAATGCCGGGGTTGACGGCACGCGCCGCAGCCGAGGCAAGTCGGACCATCTGGGCGTAGACAGCGGGATCGGGCGCTGTCCACGAGGCGAAGTACCAGGGCTCGTTCCAGATCTCGATCGTTCTGATGGGTTGCGTTGGCTGGCGAAAGCGCTGCCCCCAGAACGAACCATGGACTCCGTAGCGCTTGACCACGGCGGCGGCAAAGGACGCGTACTTGTTCAAGTCATCCGGAGGGACACGAGGCCCGGCACCGTGATTGGCCCATCCGGGTGTGTAGTCGAGTATGGGAAGCACCTCGATGTGGTTTCGGGCCGCTTCAGCCATCAGGTGGTCGGTGCGGTTCCATGTGAAGACGCCCGGTTCGGGTTCGATGGTGTACCAGACGAAGTCTTGGCGGACCAGGTGCACCCCATGGCTGGCAAGTTGGTGAAGGTCGTGGGCCGCCCAAGCCGTGGTGGACGTCCAGCCCAAACTGACGTCAGCGCCAAGAGCGATGCGACTTGGGTCTCCCGCGCTAGACGAGGTCAGGATCGGAATCTGGCCGGGTTGCCTGGAAGTCGTAGGCGAGGAATCCTCGGAACGGGGTAGCGCCACTACGGCGATGCCAGCGGCAACGAGAGCAAGGATCAGGACGATCACGATGACAAGCGTGCGTTGGGTTGATCGTCTGGTCATGGGAGAACTC
The DNA here is from genome assembly GCA_903873395.1 of uncultured Acidimicrobiaceae bacterium. Lineage (GTDB taxonomy): Bacteria > Actinomycetota > Acidimicrobiia > Acidimicrobiales > RAAP-2 > Bog-756. The sequence continues at coordinate 39,264 of CAIQOJ010000115.1, read as the reverse complement.
GAAGGCTGAACCACAAGGGAGAAAGCTGCCTCGATCCGCCGCCGCCCCGCTCTGCCGTGGCGGTCAGGCTAGTGCTTCAGAGCCAATGTGGCACTCGCGCCGTGGCTGGCCGTGCCGCTGTTCACGCCGACGTCGAACGTTCGAACTGCCCTGGTCATCAGCGTGACTCAAGATGCCGAGAGGGCTTATGTGACGGGCAGCGCCGTGAGTGAACCTGCAGACCGCTTCGGTGGCAGTACCCCGGCGCCACTTGCTAGCCCATCAGATCGGGAGCGATCTCCATGCCGGCCTTCCATACAGTCTTGGCCACGATCTTGGAGAAGTCGGCCCGACTGGCGTACTTGGCGCCGATCTCCCGAGTTTCCTCGAGCAGGCCCTCAGACAGAGTGGTCGGGTCGAGACCGAGACCAAGGAAGCGGTCACGGGTGACGTTGAGATCGTTGGCGGCTGCCTCTTTGCGCGGATTGGGGAGGTAGGCGACCTCTGCACCGGTGATCCGAGAGATCAGGTCGGCTAGGTCGCTGACCTGGTAGGTCTCGGTCACCTGGTTGAAGACAGACACCTGGTCCCCCCGTGCGGGAGGGTTGTTCAAGGCGATCTCGATACACCGCACGGTGTCGCGGATGTGGATGAATGCACGGGTCTGACCACCGGTGCCGTGCACGGTCAGTGGGTGGCCGATGGCCGCCTGCATGATGAAGCGGTTGAGCACGGTGCCGTAGTCGCCGTCGTAGTCGAAGCGATTGATGAGGCGCTCGTCGATAGCTGTTTCCGGCGTCTCGGTGCCCCACACGATGCCCTGGTGGAGGTCGGTGATGCGAATGCCGTCGTTCTTCGCGTAGAAGGCGAAGAGCAGTTGATCGAGCGTCTTGGTCATGTGATACACCGACCCGGGATTGGCCGGGTGGAGGATCTCGCGCTCGATGGCTCCGTCAGGGGTGGGAACGTGGACGGTCAGGTAGCCCTCGGGGATCGGCGCCGACCCCGACCATCCATAGCCGTAGACACCCATCGTGCCGAGGTGGACCACGGCGATGTCGAGGTCGGATTCGACGATGGCGCACAGCACGTTGTGTGTTCCCGACACGTTGTTGTCGACGGTGTAGCGCTTGGCGGCTGAGTCCCGCATGGAATAGGGGGCGGCTCGCTGCTCGGCGAAGTGCACGAGTGCATCGGGGCGCGACTCGAGGAGGAGATCGACGAAACGGTCGTACTCCTTGGCGATGTCGAGATGGACGAAGCCGATCTCCTTGCCCGTCAGTTCCTTCCATGCGACGAGCCGCTCATGGATCGGACGGATCGGCGTCAGAGACTCCACCTCGAGCTCCACGTCGATGTGGCGGCGACTCAGGTTGTCGACGATGGTGACGTCATGGCCCGCTTGGGAGAGGTGGAGGGCGGTGGGCCAGCCACAGAAGCCGTCACCACCGAGAATGAGAACGTTCAAGAGATCCCCTTGCACAGGCGGAGGCCAATGTCCGAATGCCGGACTGGCCGGAGCGAATCAGGTGATGCTACTCCCACCAGGAGGGTGTGCCGGGTAATCGCATCCCGGGCACGGCCATGGTCGGTCTGGTGCACCACCTCAGTTGTGGGAGCCGGTCCCATGGAGACGATTGGCTCAGTTGCCTTCGGATTGGAATGCCCGGCATGGTTCGCCGCGCAGTGATCCGCAGATGGGAGATGTCGCCGTGTTCGCCACATTCTTCACCGTGTTCACCACCAGAGCGGAGGCACCCACCGAGCCGAAGCCGACCGAGGCGCTCTGGCCGGAGTCGACCGTGTCGAAGGTCCACGACGGGCGGTCGCCACCAGGGGCACTGATCACGACCCGCAGTTCGGTGCCGGCCCGGAAGGTATGGGCTATCGGGCTGACGGGGATCTTGACGAGCGAGTAGGCCGACGGCGAGAGGGATCCGGCGTCTGAGGCCACATAGGTCGGCACGGTGAACAGCGAGCTCGAGAGGGGGAGGGTGACGGTGTTGGAGGTGCGGACGAAGCCAGAGGTCACGTACTCCTCTTGGGCGTCAGCGGGGCGCACCTCGGTGATCGTCGCCTGCAGATCGAGAATCGGGGTGGTGCTGGCAACCCAGAGATTCAAGGTCGCTGGACCGACGATGGTGGTGTCGCTGGCCAACGGAGGCGTGGCGAATGCCAGGCCATTGGCTGCCGGAACGGTCGTCCAGTTCCAGCCCGGGTTGGCGCTCCAGACGTTGTTGGTCGGACCGCTGGTAGCCGGACGCACCGACGGATCGAGGATCACGGAGTCTGCACCTGCCGCCTTCGAGGGCTTGGTGGACATCGCTGCTCCTGCCCCGAAATACCACGTGGTGACCTTGCCCTTGGCGGGCCAGGTTTTGAATCCGGCCGAGTAGGTGGACTGCGGATTACCAGCACCGGCGGCGCCAGCCCCGCTGTCGAACAGCACAGTCACCCGAGGAGTCTGTTTGGCGAAGTCCTTTGCCGCTTTAGCCGGCGTGGTGTCGGTCGTGAATCGGATTGCTGGTAGCGGGGCCTCGGCCGAGGTTCCTGAGCCGAAGCTGGCGAACTTCCCGAGGATGAGGGCGTCGAGCCCCGTGGGGGTTGTTGGGACTTTTTGTGCGACATAGACGTCGAGGAACTCCAGCCAGCGGCTGATGATCTGCGGGTCGGTGGAGTCGATGTGGCCGCCGTTGACCATGTGGGCGAAGACCGGAGTCGTGGCGGGCAGGGCGGACAGCAGGGCAGGCCACTGAGGACCGGTCTGTTCATCCTGAAGGGCGCCGGAGATGAAGACGGGAACGGTGATCCTCTTGGCCCACTCGGTCATCGATCGTCGGTCGAAAAGAGTTGGATTCCGGCCCGACCCTGTGCCTGGGGCCACCATTGCCGGTCCGACAAGTGTGGAGAGACTCTGGGATTGGCCGTGGAGGGACTGGTTAGCCAGGCAGATCGATGTGCCGTCTCCGCTGGCCGCCAGTTCGGCATTGATCTCGTAGTAGGTCCATGCCTGGCCTGTATGACTCACCGGGGTGGTTGACAGCTGAGCAACCTGCCCGCCGCTCCACGTGGCTGCGGCCTTGGCATCGTCGATGCGGGAGCCGATCCATCCGGCAGCGAACCCGTTGTTGTAGATGCCACCGGGATACCCCGTCGAGAAGAGGTCATCGGTCGGACTCATGGGTGCAATGGCGGCCAGGTCGGGGGGATTGGTTCCTGCCGAGGGAAGCTCGGACAGTCCCGAGTAGCTGATGCCGACCATGCCCACTCGATGATGGGCGACCCAGCCCTGGTGAGCGACGATCTCGACGGCGTCATAGGCGTCGTAGTCCGATGGGTAGCCGAAGAGGTCGTAGGCGCCACCCGAGCATCCCGTGCCTCGCATCTGGAGGCTCACTGTGGCGAAGCCGCCAGACCGGGCGACCAGGGTGCCGATTCCTGTCGAACTGTCAGGCAGCAGATGGGAGTCCCCGCCGCTCACGCCGTGAAAGGCGGCAAGCGGATCAGATGGTCCTGCGGTGCCGTAGCCCGAATACTCGATGACGGTGGGGCACGGTGTGGTTGCGTCGCATGTGGCGCCATAGGGGTAGCGCACCGTGGCCGCAAGTTGGATGCCGTCGCGCATGGTGATGTAGTTGAGGCCTTGGTGCATGGACTGGCTCGTGTACAGCGATGACGACGTGGCTGGGTTGGCATCAGGGGCGAGGACGGGAAAGGTGGTGGTCGAGGTGCCCGCCGTGGTGTCGGTCCACGAGTAGCCCGATCCCGGGCTGAGGCCACGAATGACCAGTGCGCCCAGGGCATCGGCCGTACCCGGGTTGTCCGGGCTCGAGACCGCCGTGCCGTTCTGGAGGAGTGTGATGGAGTCGCCCGGTGTTGCACCGGTAACCCAGGCCTCGTCGATAGAGCCGCTTCCCGAGAGACCCGCTGGCGATGCTCCCGCCGGCGTCGTGGTGGCCACCAGCGTGGGTGCGACGCCTACGCAGAGCACTGCCGTCACGACAGCAAGGGCACCCCGAATGGTGCGATTGGTGAACACGTGCGTCGGTATACGCATGATCCCCCCCCGGGAACGACATGGAGCGAGGAAGCACAAACGGTGCCTCCGCACTTTTCGTTCCTCATCTTGGCATGCATTGCGCAAAGGCGACAGGCTCACTGGCGTTCTCATCACCCTGCGTGACGGTCACCGGCTGAGCATGCTGCAGCGCAGTTCAGGCTCACCGACTCATGGTGAGTGGCTAGGCCTTGCGATGTGAGCGCCGCACGAAGGTGATTGCTGCCGCCAGCATGCACATGGTCACGGTTGCCAGCGCAGGGAAGAAGACCAGGCAGTCGGCCAGAGTCCCTATCGACGGGCTGCCGGGCAGCGAGTTTCGTACGGCAGGCAAGGCGAAGATGAGAGCACCTAGCCAGGTGAAGTAGGAGAATTCGAGCTGGCGGCCACCGATGACGGTGACGAAGGTGATGGCCAGGGCAATGCCAGCCAGGATGAGCATCACGGCCATCTCGAAGAGGGCGAAGCCGATGGTGGCGGCCCCACGGCTGGTGTTGATGTCGACGGTGATGGCGTTGCCCAAGACTTTTGCTGAGTTGGACGGAGTGATCTTCCAGTCGCGCTGGCCAGCAGATACCGACAGATGGACAGGAAGCAACCCGCTGAGGCGTGGGCTCGAAGCTTCGACCACCAAGAGGCTTGTGTACGAGTCCATGGGGTATTGGCTGAGGTCGCCGATCATGCTGACGGTGCTCTGCACGGGAACGGGCAACTTGCCCGCTTCGAGGGACTCAGATCCGCCGGGCACGCCGTCGACATTGATCGTGACAGGGATGGCGAGCGCTCCGCTGGGGAGTGCATAGGCGCCGTGAGGAACAACGATCAGGCGCACGGACATGGTGTCCGACGGCGGGTCCACATCGAGCACCTTGGCCTTGATGGTGATGTAGTTGGCGCTAGCCGCTGGACCGCTGGTGAACGTGTGATCCTTCGAATCGCTGGCGAAGGTACGTGCCCGCGAGGCCAATGTCCCTGCAATAACGAGAAGGACAACTACGAGCCAGACGACAAGGACGACCTTGCCTACGTGGCGACGACGGTCAGACTGCTCTTGTTCGATGGTTTCGTTCGTATCGGACATGGCGATGGTCTCAGTTGTTGTTCTCTGGTGATGGCAGGTGGTGAGTGTGTGTGATGACGGCCGCAACGTCACTGACGTGATGTGCCAGTTCACGGGCGATGGCAGACTTTAGAGGATGAGCCGGAGGCGGCGTTCCTCATCGCCTGCTGTCATCGCCTGCTGTCATCGCCTGGTCTCATAGCCAGGTCCCGATCTTCCCGTCCCAGCCGCACGCATTCGTCACAGACGATGTCACCACCGACGGATTCACTACTGAGGGAGTACACGAAGTGTCTGCAGCGTCTCTTGGACCCAACACACCTGTCATGGCCGATGACATCCCAATCGCCCACACCCCGCCAGGAGGTTATGGCGCCACCTTCCCCGAACCCGTCCTGGCCGCCTGCACCGAACCACTGGTCGAGGGCGCCCCTGACCTGCGCGGACTCTGGGCTGTTGTAGCCGCTGAGCGGGGAGGCCAACCCGTGCCCGGCGATGATCCCATCCTCACCTACGTAGAGCGGATCGAGCAGTGCGGCAACAGAATCGTGGACATGGGCGGGGGCACGATCTCTGATGCTCGTGCTGACGGGACCGAAGAGAATGGCGTTCACGACGTATGGGTCTTCGACTACACGACACCGCTCCACGTCGTCGCCTCGTATGAGGACGAGGTGTTCGTGCTTCGCCCCGTAGGCCTGCCCGGCGTCGAGGTCACTCGGCGCCTCGACGACCGAGGAAGGATGATCTGGACCCGTCCCGACGGCGGCGGTCTGGTGGCGACTCTCGAGCGCATCGGTGACGGGGCCGGTACTCCTCTGAACACCTTCTATCGGCCTGCACCACCCGATGGATCGGGCGGGGCCGAGGATGCACCATGACCGTCGGGTCGTTTGCATCGGCCACGGGCGTGGTTCAGGTAGGTGAGCATCGCTGGAAGGGTGATGTTCCTCCGGGATGGGACATCGCGGGCAACACCAATGGAGGCGTGCTGGCTTGCATCGCCGCTCGAGCCCTGCTGGAGGCGACCGGACGTGGCGACCCAGTCACGCTGACGGCGCACTACCTGGCTCCCGGGCGACCGGGACCCGTCGAAGTCGACGTGGAGGTGGTCAAGGCGGGTCGGCGGTTCACTACCGCCACGGCCGTGCTCCGTGACGCCTCTCGCCCGTTGCTTTCGGTCCTCGGCACCTTCGGTGAGCTCGAGGATCCCGGCTCGGTCTTGGTCGACGGAGACCCACCCGACCTGCCGGACCCGGAGTCCTGTGTGCTGGTTCCGGCAACCGAGACCTTCCCGCCGCCGTTCATGGGTCGAGTCGAACTGCGCCTCCATCCTGATGATGCGGGATTCATGTCTGGGCAGGGAAGCGGACGACCTCTCGTCAGGGGCTGGTTCCGGCTCCTTGATGGCGAACCCATCGACACGGTCGGACTGTTGTTGGCTTCCGATGCCTTCCCGCCCACCATCTTCAATGCCCGCCTTCCCGTTGCCTGGACGCCGACGCTCGAACTGACCGTCCACGTTCGAGCCCGGCCGACGCCGGGCTGGCTGGCTTGTCGTTTTTCCACCCGGTTCATCACCAACGGATTCTTGGAAGAGGACGGCGAGGTGTGGGATGGCGATGGGCGACTCGTGGTGCAGTCAAGGCAGCTCGCTCTGGTGCCTCGAGGCTGACCTCACCGCCGAGGCCCTCAATCGAGCGGGTGGGCCTCACCCCAGAAGGCTCGCCACGTCGGCCATGCCTCGGGCAGGGTGCCGACGCCGTCAGGGTGCTCGGGCCAGTTGGCTGGCCCCTGGTCGAGGGGGCGAGTGGCTGTATTGATTCCGTAGAAGAGTCGGTGGATTCGTCGGACGAAACGCCATGACCCGTTGACACGACGATAGGTGTCGTCATAGGCGATGGCCTGGCGGATCCAGCGTTCGCCGTCTTGGATCTCTGCGGTGCAGTAGACGATGCCGGTGGCGGCATCGTGGTCGACAAGGTCGATCACGTGGGTCCCTACCTGAAGGATCGAGACCCCAATGGCTCGGAGCGAGGTGGTGAACTCGGCCCGCAAGGCATCGTGGCCGGTGCGGTCTGACCCGACACGAACGTCGGGCACGAAGAGGTCGACCAACGTGTCGAGGTCTCGTTGGTCGATGGCCAGTGCATATCGGGCGGCCAACTGGCGGATCTCTTCGAAGGCGACACAGCGATCAACCGGACTGCCGGTGGCGTCAGGACTGGCGGTGGCGTCTGGACTGCCGGTCGCTTCGCTCAACCGCCAGCCTCGGGGGAGAGGTGGGCCATAGCCACCACGCCATCAGCTTCAAGGTCGGCGATCGCCGTGTCATCGAGACCCAGTAACTCGGCCAGCACCGAGGTGGTGTGCTCGCCCAGCAGGGGAACATTGCGGTCCGGGCCTTCTGGCACGTTGGAAAGCTTGATCGGGTTTCCGGCCACCAGCACGGGCTGGTCGATCCCGTCGGTCCGGGGGATCTCCACCAGCATGTTCCGCTGGACGGCATGGGGATCGGTCACGACGTCTGACGCATGGCTGCAGGGGGCTGCGGCAAGACCGGCCTCAGCGAGAGATCGGGCGGCCTCGAATGCACTGCGACCACTCGCCCAGGCCTCGACTTCAGGACGCACGAGTTCGTCGAAGTTCCCCGTCCATCCTTCTCGACTGGCGAGGCGCGGATCGTCGGTCCATTCCGGATGGCCGACCACCTGGGCCAGCCGTGTGAACTGATGGTCGCGGCCGACCTGGAGCATGAACCACCCGTCATGCGCCCGGAACGACGTCATCACCAAGGGCAGATTGATCGGGGCGTCTGGCTCGCGTGCCAGGCCCATCGACCAGAAGTTGTAGGAGACATCAGCCAACGAGAGCATGGCGTCCAGCATGGCGACGTCCACGTTCTGACCAAGACCCGTGGCCTCTCGGTGGCGCAGTGCGGCCAAGATCCCGATGATGGCGAACAGCCCGGTTCCGGTGTCGCCCAGCCCTCCGCTCGGGCTCAGGACCGGTGGTTGGTGAGGGAGGCGGCTGAACTCGTAGATGCCCGACAGCGCTTCGGCCACCGAGGCATAGGCCGGCCAACTGTCATAGGGGGAACGGCCATCAGAGCCAAAGCCGGAAATTGACAGGTAGATCAGGGAGGGCAATCCGGGAGAAAGGGACTGGTAGTCGAGCCCGAATTTCTTGGCCCGGCCGGGCCCCAGATTCTCGCAGACGATGTCGACATGGGCGGCCAGGTCGATCACGAGCTGGCGACCCCGGTCACTCTTCAGATCGATGGCGATACTGCGCTTGTTGAGATTGTTGCGTAGGAACGTTGCCCCGATGCGCTCACCGTTCTCCCTGGTGATCGCCGGTGCTGCGGCCCGGCCAGCATCACCCCGGCCAACCTGCTCCACCTTGATGACGTCTGCTCCCAGCCTGGCCAACATCTGCGTTGCGAACGGAAGAGCTTGCATCTGCTCGAGACTCAGGATCCGGACACCGTCAAGGGGGCGTCCCAAGTCACCAACCCCCGGGTCGGTCGATTCACCCAGCCGCACGGCGCCCGCTCGGATCGAGATCACGATCGAGGTCAAGCCCGAGCATGCGGATGGCATTGCCTCGGACGATCTTGTAGACCTCCTCGTCCGTCAGATTCGCCATCATCTTCTCCGCCACTTCCAGGGTGTCTGGCCAGGTCGAGTCCGTATGGGGGTAGTCAGTCTCGAAGGTGATGTTGTCCACTCCGACTCGGTCCAGGGACTCGAGGCCGTGCTGATCTCGGAAGAAGCAGCCGTAGATCTGGCGGTAGTAGTAGGTGGAAGGGGGCTCGGGGATGGTGTCGCGGACGCCACCCCATGCTCGGTGTTCGCGCCAGACGTCGTCGGCCCGCTCGAGGATGTAGGGAAGCCAGCCGATCTGCCCTTCCGAATAGGCCAGGATCAGGCGGGGGTAGCGAATCAAGACGCCCGAGAAGAGGAAGTCGGTGAGCGACGACATGGCGTTGCCGAACGACAACGTTGCCGCCACCGCCACCGGCGCATCAGGTGAGGTGGCGGGCATCTTGGACGAGGATCCGATGTGCATGCAGACCACCGTCCCTGTCTCCTCGCACGCTGCGAAGAACGGATCCCAGTACCCCGAGTGGATCGAGGGCAGGCCGAGATGGGGAGGTATCTCCGAGAAGGTGACAGCCCGCACGCCACGTAGGGCATTGCGTCTCACCTCGGCGGCAGCAGCTTCGGCGTCCCACAGCGGGATGATGATGAGGGGGATCAGTCGCCCTCCCGACGAACCGCACCACTCTTCCACCATCCAGTCGTTGTAGGCCTGCACGCAGGCCAAGCCGAGATCGCGGTCCGTGGTCGCCTCCAAGAAGGCCTGGCCGCAGAACCGGGGGAAGGTGGGGAAGCAGAGCGATGCCTCGACATGACCAATGTCCATGTCAGCGAGTCGGGCGGCGGGGTCGTAGCAGCCGTCGCGCATCTCGTCGTAGGTGATCGGGCTCATGGTCATGTCGTCGCGGTCGAAACCGACAGCAGCCACATGGCGCTTGTGCACGTACACGAGGTCTTCGAAGAACCAGCAGTCGGCTTGGGGGCCGTCGTCGTCCCAGGTGATGTCGTAGTTGGCACCGCCGGCGAGTCGCATCGGTCCAATCCCACGGCGCTCGATTCGTGGAGCACGGTCGAGGTACTTCGTAGGGAGCCACGTGCTCCAGAGGTGGGGAGGCTCGACGACGTGATCGTCGACGCTGATGATCTTGGGAATGGTCGGCATGGCTCTCCGATCTGACGCTCCGTCAGATGATAGTGCCCGGTGTCCGATGTGGACTGGGCCGGCAAGGTCTCACGCCACATGAGACACCCTCTGCCTACCCTGGTCGTATGGGGACCATCAAGAACTTCATCAACCTCATCGCCTTCGGCTTCTTCCTGCTGCTGGTGGTCGCTTTGGTGGTCGCTGTCGTCACCGGTCAGTGGCAGGCCGCCGGCGCCCTCGTCCTCTTCGTGGGCATCGCCTGTCCCAACTTCGCCAAGCAAGCGAAACGCCGGCGTGAAGCTGCGGCGCCCAACGAAGCAGACCGATAGGCGGCGAGGCTCGGTGTGTCCGCCCGCCCAACTGTCGACTCGCCAACCCGTCGACTCGCCAACCCGTTGACCCGATCTCAACCGGAGTCCGACGTCCCAGGAGAGGTCATCGTGCATGGGACGTTCGTCTCTGACCAAGCGGGAACGGCCGACCTAGGTTGTCTTCGTGCGAAGAGGTCGGTGGCGGTGCACGCTGGCGGCCTTCTAAGGAGGCGGCATGCAGGCCCTACGGCTACTCGAGTGGAACTCTGACCCGGTCCTCGTCGAGGTCGATGATCCCGAGCCTGGCCCGGGCCAGGTGGTGGTGCGTATCGGGGGTTCGGGTGCGTGTCACTCGGATCTCCATCTGATGCACGAGTTCGGGCCAGGACTACTGCCCTGGGGCCCGCCGTTCACGTTGGGACACGAAAACGCAGGGTGGGTGCATGCCCTGGGTGCCGGTGTGGTCGGATTCGATGTCGGCCAGCCGGTTGCCGTCTACGGATCATGGGGATGTGGGTCCTGCTCACGTTGTCAGCTCGGCATGGAGAACTACTGCGAAGACACCGAGCACGCCCCGGTAGCCGGTGGCGGAGGAGGGCTCGGTCTCGACGGAGGCATGGCCGAGTTCATGCTCGTGCCGGCCGCCCGACTGCTTGTCCCGCTTCCTGACGGGCTCGACCCGGTCCACGCCGCCCCGTTGACCGATGCCGGCCTGACGCCGTATCACGCCATCCGACGCTCGTGGCCACTTCTGGTTCCTTCTTCCACGGCGGTGGTGATCGGAATCGGGGGTCTGGGCCACTTGGCGATCCAGATCTTGAAAGCCACCACCGCTACTCGGGTGGTGGCTGTCGACACTAGGCCCGAGGCACGAGCCTTGGCCCTGGACGAAGGCGCAGACCTGGTCCTTGCCCCCGATGGAGCGGCCGAGGAGATCCGCTCGTTCACCGATCGACGCGGCAGCGACCTGGTGCTCGACTTCGTGGGCTCAGACGCCACGCTGGCCCTCGGGGCTGCCGTCGTGCGTCAGATGGGCGAGGTAACGGTGATCGGGATCGCCGGGGGTTCCTACCCGTTCTCGTTCTTCACCCTTCCCTATGAGGCAGGCCTCCGCTCGACATATTGGGGGAGTAGGCCCGAACTCGCCGAGGTCCTTGATCTTGCCGCTCAGGGGCACGTGCGGCCTGTGATCACAACCTGCGGTCTGGATGAAGCAACCGGCGCCTATCGCTGCATGTCCGAAGGAGTCGCCTTGGGTAGACAGGTGATCGTTCCCAACCTCGCCTGATCAATCGCGTCATCGCCTGATCAATCGCGTTGTCGCCTGATCGATAGCGTTGTCACGAGGGTCGACCGTGGTCGTGCCCAACTGGCCGTGATCAGGTCGTGCTGGTGCGGTGTGACATCGGCCAGGTCGAAGTGATCAGGGAACGAGACCCGAGCAGGTGACGGTGGCGCCATGGCCGCTGGCCGCGTGCTGGGAGATCACCCGGCCCTCGTCGAGGACCGTGCACGAGATCGGACGACCATCACTGGTGGAGGCAACGATGGAGAATCGTGAGCCGCTCTGGAGTTGCACGCCGAACGAGTGGGGTGGCGTGATTACCGCACCAGCCAATGTGCCCCCGTCATTGGACGTATAGGAGACCAAAGACTGAGCTGTGGTGCCAGACAAGTAGTAGGTGATTGCGTGTCGAACCACGGGAGCTGCGGTAGTCGGTGTCGGGGCCGGCGCCGGCGTGGGGGCGGGAGCCGGCGTGGGAGCCGACGTGGGGGCTGGCGTGGGGGCTGGTGTTGGGGTCGCCACAGGGGTCGGGCTCGGGGCTGGAGCAGCAGCTGGTGCTGGTGCCGGGGTCGCTGCCGTGACGGGTGTCGCAGCTGGGGCCGGAGCAGGCGTTGTCGATGTGACATTCAAAGGAGCGGTCGTGGTGGGGCTGTAGACGGTGGTGGGCGGCATCGAGATGCGTGGCACGGCAGGTGATGTGGTGGCCGTGGTCGTCGGATGGGAAGGCGCCGCAGTGGCAACGACGGCGACTGACCCGAGAGCGACGGCGGCCACGAGTCCCGCGACCACACCCTTAGGCAGGGACAAGCGATGTGAGCGGACATGGGGTTCGCCAGTCGACGGGGTCGCTGCCCATGGTGGCGCGGCACCTGACGGGGCTGCGGCGGACCCGACTTCCTGTGCGGCGACGCCTGCGACGGCGGCCGGAACATTGCTCGAGTCCAGAGCCTCAGGAGCCTCTGGAGCCTTGGGTGCCTTAGGGGCCTTGGGGGCCTTGGGGGCCTTGGGTGCCTTGGGTGCCTTTGGGGCTTTGAGGGAGGTTGGGGTCTTCTTTGCACGGCCCGCCCGTTGGGCGACGAAGGTTGCCGCAAACGGCCCGGCCTCCGGCGCGACTCCCGGCAGATCCTCTCCTGGCATATCGCCGGGATTCCATCCTCCCGATCGCACGTCCGTCACGGTCTCTCCCAACCTGCGTTTACCCGACCCAGCGGCCGGGAAGCCTCTCCCTGGCAGCATCGTCACGTTCCGGTCCGCACTGAAGAGGAATTCGGCACTCTGGCGAAAATCCTCAAGGTCTGTGCCTGAACGACCGAAAAGAGGGAGTCCCATCGACCCAGTGGAGGTGCCTCATGCAGCAGCCCGATGCAGTTCGAACCTGCCCTTACTGCCATGTCCATGAGGTTCCCAAGCTCATCGTGTGGCCTAGGCGCATGACAGGTTCGGCTACCAACTGGCAGTGCCGGTCGTGTGACCGCCATTGGTCCGACACCCAGCTCCTGGCCATGACGGCCTGAGCATCAGAGGTTTCGTCGAGATCAGAGCCCACCACGTTGCTGCTGGCTCAGACGTTGGCCAAGGCGGTGGCTCCGTCGTTGGGCCAGTCGTTGGGCCAGTCGTTGGGCCAGACGTACCTCAACGAAGAAGCGCCATCACCTGATCTGGTGCACTGAGCCGACGTGCCCAAAGACGCATCTGACAAAGCAGTGTGTTGGGTCGGAGGTGCACATGGCAGACCTTCTCTGCCCCTCCATCGGCAGTAGCACTAGGCACCCTGAGTAGAAGAGGACCTTGGGTGCCACCCGAGTGACCTTTGACCCTGTCCGCTTCTAGGTTGCAAGCGGAGACTCCTCTCAGGAGGTGGTGGCATGAGTGTTGACGGAGCAGTCCAGTTGGCGGTCGCCGTCCGTGCGTGGGCAGAGAGGACCGCACCTGGGGCCTCGTGGTTGGGCGACCGCACTGTGCTCGTGGCCCTCACTGAGTACGTGGGAGGAGCCACGGCAGCTGATGCTGGCGCTGCCGCCCGGAAGTTCCTGTTGGCGAGATCGGCTCACCCGTCGGCAGGGGGCGATGCTGACGGCTCTGACGAGATGGCAGGTCTCGTGCCTGCATCCCCCGAACACACCGTGGACACCACGGCCCAAATGAACGCCATGAGCAGGTCCGACGATCGCTCGGAAGGCATGGCTGACGTCATACCCATCGGAAGGCCTCTGCTGCACCCCCCACGGGCACGGAGCCAACGACGGTTGGATGTGCATCGCCCACTGAACTTGGGCTCGAGACACCTGGCGGGCGATGAAATCGGCCCGTCTCGGTCTCGATAAGGACTGGAACCTCAGACGGGTCTGCTTCTGAGTCCACAAGCACAACCTTGTGGATTGGGGGCCGCGTCTAGGGAGTGCGGAAGCGGTCCGACCCGCGTCGGCCGGCGGACTTGGTCCGACGCTCTTCTGCATCGAGATCCTCGGTGTCGGGGCGACCAGCAGCCACGACCGACGATCGCAGTTTGAGTGCATCGACGAGGTGATCTAGGGCACCACGGAACTGGTACTCCGAGGAACCCAGCAGCGGACCGAAGGCCTGGTTGCCCATGAGAAGGGTGATGATCAGGACGGCCCACGACATCGACTCTTCGGCGTCCAGCCTGAACAACGAGGCGACGGCATCTTGGAAGGAAACCAACAGGGCCGACGGGCGATCGGGCTCGAGATTGCGCAGCTGGTCCCGGCCGGCAAGGTAGCGGTGGAGTTTGAACCACACCTGAACGTCAGCCATCGATACGAACTGCTCAAGACCGGAGGCGACATTATCCATGTCGATCACCAAGCGCTCAGCCCGAACCAGCACGTTGATGCGTCGACCGATTTCGATGGCCACATCGACAAGGAACTCATCTCGCCCGCCCCAGTAGCGGGTGAGGTACGAGACGGTCGTGCCCGAGTAGTCGGCGATGAGCCGGCTGGTGACATCATCCACGGATCGGTCACGCAAGAGATCGATGGCCGCATTGACCATTTTGGTCTCGTTGAGGATCTGCTTGGGCAGCTTGCGTCGGGGTGCCACGTTGGTGGCTTCTACGGCGATGAGCGTCGACATGCGATCAGCGTACTGATCTCTGGCCTGTGGTGGAATGCCGCGACTAGAAATTGGGACCAAAGTCCCTTTTTGATCAGATTCCGTAACGGGCGAGTGCAGCCACCCAATTCGTGGCAATGGCCTGCTGGGCATCGACCAGGCTGAGCTGGCCGGAGCAGATCAGATCGTTGAGTCGGTTCTCCAGGCGATCTTTGGTGTTGTAGGTCGACGAGGCATCCGGGCGATCGTTGGGTTCGACCCAGAGGTTGCGGGGGTCGTTTGGATCACCACCGAGCTCGAGCGAGATCAGATGGTCGTACTCGCCGGTGTGAAACGAGCCCGTGTAGCCATAGGCCGCCGCAGATCCGACCTTCTCTGCTCCCGTAATGCTCGACGAAGGTCGGATCGACGAGGTGTAGCCGCTCCGACAGATCGTGGCCGCCAGTGTTGCTTGGGTGACATCAGGGTTCGTGGCGCCTGGCGTGCAGGATGGATCAGGCAGAGGGTCTGCTCCTTGGAAGCGGTAGTGGCACGAACCTGGGGCCGGCTGTGACTCAACCGTGTACGTGGATTGAGGCCCTGGGCCGACGACAATTCCTGACGTGGCTGGCACCACGGTTGGCGGCACCACGGTTGGCGGCACGGTCGTTGGCGGCACGGTCGTTGGCGGCACGGTCGTTGGCGGCACCGTCGTCGGCGGCACGGTCACAGGTGCAGATGTGGTGGGTGGGTTCAGGCCCGGCTTCGACGCGCCATACGTGGTCGACGTATTCCCGAGGGCTCCGTCGCCTGCGGCCGTTGGCGTCGACGAGCACCCGGCAATCAGGAGTGCCGCCCCGAGAACTGGTCCCCATGCTGCTACTCGAAGTCGCATCACGGCATCGTAGGCCTGGCCAAGGTGTCCGGCAGGTGGCCCAAGCAACTCACGCATCGGGGTAGCGAATGGTGGCGATCGAGCCTGCCGACGTTGTCTCTACAGCGATGCCGTTGGGAAGCGCATCCTTGACTCCTTGGACGTGGCTAATGACTCCGACGATTCGACCACCATCCTGGAGCGATCGCAGGACATCGACCACGGAATCGAGAGCTTCAGGATCAAGTGATCCGAACCCTTCGTCGACGAAGAGGGCGCCGATGGTGGTGTTCGAACCTGATGCGACAACGTCGGCCAGCCCGAGTGCGAGAGCGAGGGCGGCCAGGAAGGTCTCGCCGCCTGACAGAGTGGACGCAGGCCGGGTCTTCCCCGTCTCGGCGTCAGCCACAGCGAGGTCGAGTCCAAACGCCTTTCGTCTGTCTTCGGGTGCATCGCTGACCACCAGGGCATACCTCCCGTGGGACATGTGATTGAGTCGGTGGTTGGCCTGGGTGAGCACCCGACGCAAGTACACGGCAAGGACCCAGTGTTCAAGCGACCGCCGGCCGTCGGTCGGTCCTCCGGTGCCTCCGTCACACACCGTGGCGACGGTTTCGGCTTCTTCCTTGGCTCGACGGGCCGTGTCCAGCGCGGTGGCGGTATCAGCAAGTTCTGCGACCGTCGCCCCAGCTGAATCCAATCGTTCGTGGACCGACGCGCTTCGACCGACCAGGTGTTCCATGGCTGCGCGGGCTGTCTGTTCGATGACGGCCAGGGGTTCTGGATCTGGCCGCTCGGTCGGGTGCTTTGCTCGTTCGTACTCCTCGAGACGTCGGGCCACCGCTCGCCTCGCATCGAGGCGTGCAGCGAGACGCTGCTCTTCATCGGCCACGGCAGAAGGCGACCATGACCACTGCATCAAGGACTCAGGGTCGGTCACCTCGAGTTGGGTCATGGTGGCCTCGAGGGCAGTGAGGTGGGTGGCCCGAGTGTCGTCCGCTGTTCGGTAGGCCACGAGGACCTCAGCCAAGTTCCTGAGACCCTCGGCGCGTGAGCGCAAGTGGCTGGCCCGTTCGGAAGCCGGTTCCATCGTGCCACCACCGTCGAGATACCGCTGGCGTCGGTCGTCCCACGACTGACGGGTGGCCGCAGACGCAGCCAGGTCAGCGTCCAGACGGGAGCGCTCCTCGGCAAGGAGCCCTTCAGCCTTAGCTAGGCGTTCTCGCGCCATGGAGACTTCGGTGGCCAGGGTTGTCGCCTGAGCGGCAACTTCTTCCAGCTCGTGGCATCGAGATCTGGCAGCCGTGAGGGCAGTCTGAGCCTCCTCGACTCCGCTCGATTCCAGTAGCCCACTGAGCTGGCCTTTGGCCAGGGCAAGGTCGTCGCGTAGTGCTGAGGCTGCATTGCTTGCTGCCGTGGAGTGGGCCTCTGCCTCTTCGAGCTCCGCATCGGATGGAGCACTGACCTCGATCGGGGCTGGCTCGGGATGCTCGATCGAACCACAGGTCGGACACGGGGCATCGGGGACCAGACCCTGAGCCAACCGACCGGCCAGTCCGGCTCGCCAACGGGCGGCCACATCGGCCAGGGCGGTGGCGGCCTGTTCTTGGGAGGCCCCAGCTTCTCCAGCAAGCGAGGTGAGCCTGGCCACCTCGACTTCGGCTGCAGCGCGGGCCTGGGCTGCCGCCAGCGCCATGTCCGCCTGACTGACGCCATCTTGGGCGTCAGTCAGACCGAGGGCTCGTTCAGTCAGCTCCGCGGCCTCCGCCGTCGCCCCGATGAGGGCGGCACGGTCCCGTTCCAGGTGGCTCGCTCGCTTCTGCAGGTCCTCCGCACGTTCGTTGAGTGCGATCACACCGTCATTGATCCGGGCCTCTTCGTCGGTGATGGCCAGTCGCTCTGCCTCGGCTCGGTCGAGCACGTCGGCTTCGCCGGCAAGGCGCATTCCCAATGCAGCCACGTCGGTGGGGTCTTCGGGAAGTGCGTCCGATGCACCATCGCCGTGTGTTTCCAACTTGGATAGCACGAGGTCACGTTCGGTCATCGCGGACCTCAGCGCTTGTGACTGGGTCCTCCATCCCGTGAGTGCAGTTTCGAGGAGGGCCACTTCACGCACGCGATCCAACTGGGCGGTGGCGGCGCGATCTTCATCCTCTTCGTCTGCATGTCCCTGGGCGGCGACGAGATCTTCCTGCCAGCGGATCCATGCGGTGACCGCATCCTCGGCGGCTTGGCGTGCTGACCTGGCCGCATCGTGTTCGGCCCTAGCCCGGACGGCACGATCATCAAGGTGAGCCGCCCGGATGTGGAGCGTGGCCAGTCGTGCCTCCGGATCAAGTCGTCCCTCAGGCTCCGCATCTGACTCAGACTCCGCATCTGACTCAGACTCCGCATCTGACTCAGACTCAGTGCCTCCCTCGGCTTCTGCATCAGCCGATGGCAAGGAAGCACCTTCGGATTCCCATTCGCCATCGTCACCTGCATCATCATCTTCCACAATCGAAGAGGTGATTGACCCGCCGTCAGGTGTCGCCTGGGGGGGTTGTGTGGGGCTGCCCGGCGTCCTGGTGGCGTTCGTGTCACCACGTTCGACTTCGTCCAGGGTGGCCGTAGCGGCAGTGAGATCGGCCTCCATTCGGTCGTCGAGGCGGCTCCTGGATTCGACAACAGCGTCATACGCCGCACGGGCATCCGTGCTCCGCTGTCGAAGGAGTTCGGTGACCCGTCGATAGAGGTCGACGGGAAAGAGTCGGCCGAGCAGGGCGGCGCGCTGATTGGTGTCAGCCTTCAACACCTGTTCGAACCGACCCTGCGGTATGAGGACGACCTGCTCGAACTGCTCTCGATTGAATCCGACGAGTTCGATCACTCGGGATTCGACCTCGTTCTTTCTCGTCCATCCACCACGATCGGCGTTGAGTTCGCGCAGAAGCACGCTGGCGGCCTGGTTCCGGGTGCCACCACCGCGTTTACGGGGGGTCTCTTGGGAAGGCTGGCGGCACAGCATCCACTCACGCCCGTCAGCAGCGAACTCGAGTGTGACCGAGGTTGTCGTCGCAGGATCGGCGAACTGACTGCGGATGTGGCTCTGAGTCCGGAACCCGGGCAGTTCGCCGTAGAGGGCGTAGACGATGGCGTCGAAGATGGTCGACTTACCTGCTCCTGTGGGTCCGGTGATGGAAAAGACCCCATGCCCACCAAGTCGGGCGAGGTCGAATGATCGCTTCCCTCCATAGGATCCGAAAGCCTGGATCTCGAGGCGCAGTGGCCTCATCGACCGGCTTCCCTGATCGCCTGGTTGACCGCATCGAGTACCAGTGCACGACCTCCAGGAGTCAATCTGTCCCCAAGGGCATCAGCGAGGAAAGCGAGAACCACGGCGTCAGCAGGTTCCTCTTCGATATCGACCGGTTCCGGCGAGCCAACACCAGGACCCGAGATGCCGGCGGCATACCTCACTGACGCAATGTGAGGGAATCGCCTTCGCAGGCGTTCCATCGGCTGAGTCTGCACCGTCGCATCGGTCAGCACGGCGGACACCCAGTGATCGACACGAGTGTCATAGGCGGGGTTCTCGAGCAGGTCGTCCAGAGTGCCCTCGAGTGTGACAACTGGTCTTCCGACCGGCACAGGCAGAAGCGTGGTCTCCTCAAGTCCTGTAGGGCCGAGGTCGAGGAGTCGCACCGATTTCGGGTGGACCTCGCTGAAGGAGTAGGGGAGGGGTGAACCCGAGTAGGCCATGGCGTCGGTGCCACCTACCCGCTGGGGTCGATGCAGATGACCGAGAGCTACATAGTCGAAGCCAGCAAAAACGGCGGCATCGACCCGATCGGTGCCGCCAATGGACAGCGTGCGCTCTGAATCAGACTCCTCGGAACCGGCTACGAAGGCATGGGCTACAGCGATGGCGGGTAGGGGCTGATCGGTGGCACGACGCAACGCAACGAGGCTTTCCCGTGCGTCGTCCAGTGCATCCTCGAGCACGTGTTGATGCGTCCGAGAGCGATGTGAGCCGTCTGGTCCCGGACGCGGCAGAGGGGCGGTGTAGGGGTCGAGGTAGGGCACAGACACCAGGGCCACCTGCTCGCCCCCGGTCTCCCAGCGCCATGGATGAACGGAGCCCGAGCCGCCCATCACGTGCACCCCACTGAGGCGTTGCCGGTTGGACCCAAACCCGAGACGGAGGGCCCCGTCATGGTTGCCCGGGATGAGCACCACTTCGGCTCCAGCGGCAATCAGGCCATCGAGGCCTTCATCGAGAAGGAAGGTGGCCTCTTCGGCAGGCAGAGACCTGTCGTAGATGTCGCCAGCAACCAGGACCAGATCCACGCCATGTTCGACGACCTGTCGAGCCAGCCAATCAAGAAACTGCCTCTGCTCGTCGGCCATCGGTGCGCCTTCGAACGTCCTGCCGATGTGCCAGTCACTGGTGTGGATGATCTTCACTGTCCGCACCAACATGCTCGGCATCGCATCTGGCAAGCCTGACAGACAGGTGTGACAACCCGGCTGACCAGCGGCGAATCCCTACAGTTTGACGGCGATGGCGATCGTGTCGACCAGTGCAGTTGTCTCGTGACCTGCACTTTCGTTGTCTTCGAGCAGCACGATGTCGCCAGCGACGATCCGCCGTGACTTGCCTCCGGCCGTCACCTCAAGTTCCCCGACCATGAACGCCATCATCTGCCGGGTTGGCGATGGGTGTGCCGGTCCTACCCACCCGGCGGGGAAGCGCAGAACTTCCATCTGGGAAGCGGCTACCGGTGCCGATACTTCGAGGTCCGGCGCCGGTGGGGCAAATGCCTGTGGGATCAACTCCAGCTCGACATCCTCCCCGAACTGAGAGTTGCCGTCGCTGTCGCAGATCAGATGGATGAGACGCATGACCTGACCTTAGCCTTCGCCGATTTCTGGGCGATCTGCCAACCGGACAAGCGGTCCCGGGTTGTGGTTTCCATCCAGTGAATAACCACGATGAGTTGAACTCTTGTGGCTAGCCTGACGCCGTGAATACGCCAGATCTCGGCCGACCGGCCGACGACGACCTTGATCGACTGGCTCGCAGCGCCGGTCGGTTCCTGCTGCGCAACAGCTCCGAAGGAACCTTCGATCTCCAGCTGACCCTGCGCGAGATGGGGGCGGCCTACGACGCCCGCATCGAGTCCTTCATCAATATGGAGGGCATGACCTACGTCGTCACCCACGCCGACGGTCACCAGCGGTCAGGCGTGGTCCACGCCCAGCCTTCGCTGGAGCGCCTCGACCTACTCACTGAGTTCAAGTTCTTGACCAATCGGATCACCGGAGGGGCACTCACTGCGAGCGAGGCCGTCAAGGAGCTCGAGGCGCTCGAGCACCGACGTCCCCCGTTCCCGTTGTGGGCGCGCTTCGTCGGAGTCATCTTGTTCGCCGCCGGGTTTGCCCCGAGCGTCCAGGCCAACTGGCACCAGGTCGGCGATGCCGTCATCCTCGGGGCGGTGATGGCGGTCGTGTACCTCGTTGGCGAGCGCCATGCGGTGCTGAGGACGATTCTGCCCCTCCTGGCGTCGATGGCTGTTGCCGTCGTGGGGTTTGGTCTGCTTGATCTCCGTCACGCCCATGGTGGACCGGTGTTGGTCATGGTCCCCGCGCTCTTCGTGATGATCCCCGGGGACTTCTTGTGCGCTGCTGCTGCCGAGATCGCCGTAGGTCAGTTCACCGTTGGCACCATCCGCCTCGTGCAGTCTGCGTTCATCCTCTTGCAGTTGGCGGCAGGTGTGATCATCGGGGCGGCGATCACCGGTGCCGGCACCGCAGCACTCATCTCGTCGACGACGGTGAACAACCTGCCCTGGGGGATCACCATCCTGGCTTGGATCCCGTTCACGCTCGGTATGGGTCTCACGTTCTGTGCCCGACGTGCAGACATGGGGTGGCTGCTGTTTGGGGTCTACGTGGCCTGGGGGGTGCAGCTCGGGGTGACATGGATGATGGGTGACGCGGCGGGAACCTTCGCCGCAGCCACCGCGCTGTCGCTGGCCGGTGTGCTGTTCGGACGACGACCATCGCGTCCACCCAACCTGGTCATCATCCTGGGTGGCGTCTTCGTCTTGACGGTGGGGTCGATGGCCCTGCGGGGAATCACCACGTTGGCTGGCGGTGACGTGATCGCCAGTTTCCACGACATCACCACGTTCTCCCGAGTCGCCGGCTCACTCTCGCTGGGACTGATCGTGGGAACCAGCCTGGGCATGCTGATGGTCAAGCGTCATGCCCCTGAGGTGGCCCGCACGGTGGCTGCTGACCGCTGACCGCTGACGGGCTGGCTGAGCACGCTCCGGTGGTTTCGGCCGCCTGCACGGTTGTCGTCACCCGCTCATTCGTGCCGGTGCGAACCTCGACGAGAGCACGTTCGAAAGAGCAGAGCCAGTGTGAACTCAGGCAGCGTCTTCAGAGGCAGCGATAGACGGCGTCGATAAGTGAGCGGTTCCGCCTTGACTGCCACCGTGGGATGACGTGGTTCATGGCGTAGCCGAAGGCCACGCCACCCAAAGGATCGGCGAACCCGACCGCACCACCGGTACCGAAATGGCCGAATGCTCCAGGATTGGGTCCGAACGGCCGACGGTCCGTCGTCGGCTTGAAGCCGAGGCCGAATGTGACGTCTTCGCCAAGCACAGGGCACCAACCGGTCGACTGGGCGCTGGCAGCTTCGGCCAGGAGGCCGGGCGAGAGGAGCCGGTCCGTCTCCAAGAGACCCTGGTAGATCTGGGCGATGCCCGTGGATGTGGCATGGGTATTGGTCGAGGGAACCTGGGCCGACCGCCATCGGGCGGAGTTGACCACGCCGACCGACGAATATCCCGGCGGGTTGAAGTAGCTCTGCCAGACCATCCTGGCGTCATCCCCCATGGCTGTGACGTCTGCACGGGGAGGAGCGTCTCCTGGAGCCCAGATGATGTCAGCACATCGGTCGTGGAGAGCAGGGGGGAGGCCGACATAGACGTCAGCGCCGAGATCGGCGGCCAGAGCATCGAGGCGGGCCCCTGGGAGGTCGCCGGTGATCCGATGGATCAACTCGCCGATCAGGTGACCATACGTATTCGTGTGATAGGTGTGCCGGGTGCCGGGTGTGAACCACGGCGCCGTGGCTGCCAGCGCGCCAGCCATGACATCCCACTGCCACAGGTCGTCGTCGGTCAGCGTCTCGTGGATGGCGGGAACTCCAGCGCGATGGCACAGCGCATGACGGATGGTCGCTTCCGCTTTGCCGGCTGCCCCGAACTCCGGCCAGACCGACGCAATGGGGTCATCCAGGCCGACGAGTCCGGCATCGATCTGTTGGAGCAGGAGTAGGCCCACGATGGCCTTGCCCACCGAATACACATCTACCAGCGTGTCCGCCCGCCAGGGTCGGCTGCGTTCCGCATCAGCCCAGCCGCCGACAAGGTCGACAACAACGTCGCCGTGCGCGATCACCGTGACGGCTCCGCCCACCTCGCCATGTCTGGCGAAGTTGGCGGCAAAGGCCGTCCTCACCTCGGCGAACCGAGGGTCGCACCGTCCCTCGACCGGGACCTCGCCGACGGAGATCTCGTCGATTGGAACCCCGTCGATGTTCACCGAGCGACCGTCATCGTTCGACCGTCATCGTTCGCTCATCACCGGTCGGGCACCGGTCAGTTCGCGGCGCTCGATGCCAGCGTCGAGGCGAAGATCTGCCACGCAAGGAGTGACTTGGCCACCAGGCTGAGCGTGATGTAGGCGCGTTCACCCACCAGGTAGTCGGCCCACCGTCCTACCTTGCGGTACTGGAGCCACTGGTTGACGGCGAAGAGATTGAAGAAGACGAACAGCGAGAAGAAGATGGCGTAGACGAAGCCGGGGGGCGAGGCCGACGCACCTGGACCAACGAGGTAGATGCCGATGGCCACCCAGGGGATGATGCCCGCGCCGCACCCGAGCACGAACGGCCACCATCCGCCGCCTGGCTCCTCGTAGCGCTCTTGAAGCCAACCGAAACCGATCATGGAGGCGTTCACTCCGATCAATGCCACCAACGCGGCGACATCGTCGATCCCGGTGAGCTGGGCGATCACCACGATCATCAACGATGAACTGATCGAATACTCGATCCAACGGTAGGGATTCCGAGACCTGGCCAGATCGGTCGAGTAGCGGGACCACCCCGGGCCGGCCACGAGCAGGTGCGCCACGGCCGACAGGAGGAAGAAGGCTGCCACCACCCATGCTGTCCGCAGGTTGAAGAGCGTCACCGCTTGGCGTCCGGTAGTCGGCCCGGGCGGGCCGGTCATGTAGGTGGCCACAACGGGGAGAGCGAATGAGTTGGCCAGCACGAGGATCAGGACGGCCTGGATCAGGTGAGCGCAACCTGCCACCACGTTGTAGGGCCGAAGGCGTTCGATCGTCCGGTGTTGGTCGGCTGAGGTGGACATGCGCAGGACCTCCTGGTGATGCAGGTGAGTGACGAAGTGGATGTGCTGATCGACGGACTCACCAGTGGTGACACCGTGCGGTGTCCGCTACCTCGCGAACCCTACTGGTCGCCGTCGCTGAGAGTGGGGTCCCAGGTCACCGGGGATGCACCGACGATCGACAGCGGTGGCGGAGCGGATGGTCGTTCACGACTCGGAAGTTGCTGCCCAGTGATTCACGTCGATGCCAGAAAGTCCGTGATCTCGGGACCAGCGGCCTGGTCCTGCACGATGAACAGGTGCCCACCTTCGTAGACCCGTAGTTCGGCACCGTCGATCCTGCCGGCCAGGGCTTCACTATTGGCAAGTGGGGCGACCGGGTCATACCGGCCGGCGGCAACCATCGTGGGACAAGTGATGCGATGGAGGCGGTCCCAGACATCGTGGGTACGTCGTGCGGCCATCTGGGCCCGACGACCCACGAGGTCCGGGGGATCGACGGCATCGGGACGGACCACGAAGTCAACGAGGGCAGCGTCGTTGGGATGTGCGGCCAGCCACGATTCGTCGAACCGGGTGTCGATCAAGGATCGTCGCCGTTGGATGCGCTCATGGTGATCGAGATCGTCAAGTTCGTGCAGCGGATAGGACGAACCGCCGCGCCCTCCCGCCGAGGTGCACAGCAGCGCCAAACGTTGAACGCGAGAGGGCGCGGTGACGGCAACTTCTTGGGCAACCATGCCGCCGAAGCTGATGCCACATAGTCGAGCCTGATCCCAGCCCACCCGATCCATCAGTCCGAGGACATCACGGGCAACGTCGGCCATGACATAGGGACCAGGCGTAGGCCCTGAGGCCCCGAGCCCGCGGTAGTCGAAGGCCAGGACCTCGAAACCGTCGCCCAACACGTTCAGCAACAGGCGAGCTTCGGCCAAGGTGGACCCGGATCCGTTGCAGAACACGAGGCGGGGGCCACGGCCCCTGACTTCCCAGAAGAGGTCAATCCCACCAATGTTGTCAGTCGCCACGACGTCCTCCCTGGTCACACCCGGTCCGCTGATCACATCAGATCACGCCCTGGCCGGATGGCCGCTCATGGCATGGCGACGCACGGACCGACCAGTGAGCAAGAAACGCATCTCGGATGCCGACCTCTGGCGAACCGACCTAATGTGCCCTGCCATGACCCAGGAACGGTTTACGGGACGCAAAGCGCTGGTCACCGGTGCCGCTTCGGGGATCGGGCGGTGCACCGCCCTGAGGCTCGCCGCCGAAGGAGCTGACGTCTGGGGTGTCGATGTCAACGCCGAGGCTCTCGCCGCCGTCGAGGCTGACGCCGCCGAACTTGTGGGCACGCTGCGCACGGCAGCGGGCGACATCTCGACCGAAGCAGGAGTCCAAGCCATCGTGTCCGGGGCAGTCGATGCTCTCGGCGGGCTCGATGTCGTGGTCAACGTGGCCGGCGTGCTGTCCTTTGGGCATGCCCATGAGACCACGCTCGACGAGTGGAACCGACTGATCACCATCAATCTGACCGGCACGTTCCTCATGTGCCGAGAGGCGCTGCCTCATCTGCTCAGTGCGAAGGGGAACATCGTCAATGTGGCCTCCACGGCTGCCCACGCAGGCCAGCCGTGGGCACTCGCCTACACGGCGTCGAAGGGCGGGGTGTTGGCCATGACTCGTGAGTTGGCTGTCGAATATGCCAAGTCCGGTGTGCGCTGCAACAGCGTCAGCCCGGGGGCCATCGACACGCCGATCACGGCCTCGTTCCACGTACCCGAGGGGGCAGATCCCAAACTCATTCAGCGGGTCATGCCCCTCGGGGCATTTGGCACCCCGGAGGGGATCGCCGCCGCTATTGCCTTCATTGCTTCCGAAGAGGCATCGCATATGAACGGTGCTGACATCCGTATGGACGGGGCCACGCTCTCCTAATGCCCTGGAGTGGGCCTAGCTGAGGTTGGACCTTCCGTCGGTGGCCCACCAATCAGCAGTGATGCGCAGGCCCTCGACCGACGCACGCGGCATGAGCTCTTCGAATGTTCGCTTGTAGCCAGTGTGGAGGATCTTCCACTCGCCGTCCCGCTTGACATAGCGGTCCGTGTAGAAGGCGGCCCCCTGCACGTTGATCCCGAAGTCGGTGAGGACCACGACGTCCTCGAGTGCCCAGATGCCCGTGGCTTCATCCGTGCCCACGAGGTCGATCTCGGGGTGATGGCAGCGGTGACTCGACAGCATCGTGGTCGCCCCCATCGACGAGCGCAGGAACTCGAGGATGGCCGTTGCTCCGTCGAACTCATAGAGGCCGCCGCCATAGCGGGCGGTGGCCTCGGGCACGAAACACGATGCGATCTCGTCCCACAACTTCTGGTCGAGGCATCGCAGATAGCGGTACTTCAGTCGCTTGATCAGCTCGATCTCGACAAGGTCCTCAGGGGTCATGACGTCTCCGTTCAGCAGATACTCGAGTGTCGTAGTGGTGGGCCAGCGTCCGGATGGACCGAACCGGTGGGCGCCAAGGTCAGCGGACGGTGCCCACGCCAGGAATCAGAGGCAGGTCGAGTGCGGTCACCCATCCTGCAGGGAGGTCGTTCACGTAGGGGACGGCGTTGAGCGCCCGCATGCCGGTGGCGAGGCAGCCTGCGGTCGATGCGTCGCGCCCTGTTCCATCGGTGAATCGGAACGCCGTCTCTTGGGTGATCGACGGTGTTCCTTCGATCACCACCCGGTAGACGTCGTCCTGATTGCCCCTCGGCCACTCTGGTGCGGCATCGGTGCCCACGCGGTTGACGTGCTCGAGGCTGATCCGGGCCTCGCCCCCGATGATGCCGTTGATGGTGAAGCGAATGGCGGCGACGTTGCCGGCCTCGATGACCCCCTTTGCCGTGGTGATAGGCGTGGGGGTGACCCACGACTCCCAGGTCGAGGTCATCTCATCGAGTTCCACGCCGATGGCGTGGGCCATCATGGGGACGGTCCCGCCCCAGGACATGGCCAAGATGTCGTTGTTGGCCAGGAGGGGCTCAAAGTCGGGTGGCATGCCGATGCCCATCTCCACCTCGTAGTCACCCTCGTAGTTGATGTAGTCGAGGATCTCGAGGGCGCGCACGCTGCGCACCTCGCTGCACAGGCCCATCAAGGTGAGAGGGAAGAGGTCGTTGGCGAAGCCGGGATCGATCCCGGTGGTGAAACACGACGACCCGCCTGCTTCGCATGCCTCGGTGATGGGGTCGATCCACGAGGGTGGGTTGAGGCGCATCTGAGGCCAGACCCACGGCGTCATGGCTGTAGAGCAGACATCGATACCGGCCCGGAGAAAGGCGCCCATCTGTGCGATGTTGACGTTGGCCTGGGCCGCGGTCGGTCCGTAGTGCACAAGTGCATCCGGGGCCAGTGCGATGAGCTCGTCGATGTCGGCTGTGGCGGCCATGCCGATGGGATCGATGCCGCAGAGTTCGCCGACATCGCATCCAGCCTTACCGCCCTCGCTGGAGACTCCCACGCCCACGAGTTCGAAGCTCGGGTGCTTGAGGATCTCAGGGATGACCATCCGGCCAACGAAACCAGTTCCGAAGACGACGACCTTCTTGGGGGCGCTCATCGGGACATCTCCCCCGAGTTCACCAGCAGGTGCTGGCCGGTCACGGCCCGAGCAAGGTCTGAGGCGAAGAACGCGACAACCTCGGCGACCTCGCCGTCCTCGGTCATCCGTCGCAGGGGAAACTTCCCGACCACGTCGTCGAGGGCCTCGTCGACCGTTTTCTCTTCGTTCTGGGCCCGCCAGTTCATCAGCATCTCCACGGGTGGCCCCCACATCCACGATGGCACGACCATGTTGACCCGGATGTTGTCCGGGCCGAGTTCGTCGGCCAAGTAGTACATAGCTGAGAGCAGCGCACCCTTGGACGCTGCGTAGCCCCCCTGGGGCATCTGCGGTGCGAACATCGACTGCGATCCGATCAAGATGATCGAGCCGCCTCCCCGCTCCTTCATCGATGCAGCAGCAGGACGGATCACGTTGAGCGCTCCGAGGACGTTTGTCTCAAAGGCGTTCCGCCAGTTCTCGAACTTCAGGTCGTAGAGGCCGCCCCAGGCGTTGTCATAGGCAGCGACTTGGGCCAGGGCGTCGACGCCTCCGAAACGTTCGGTGGCGAGATCGATCAACGAAGTGCACGAGTCTGCATCGGTGATGTCGGTCACCTGATGGGCCACCCGAGCACCCGAGGGATCGAGCTCATCGGCAATGGATGCGAGAGCATCTGCACTTCGGGCCGCCACTACGACGTTTCCTCCCTGGCGAAGCACCGATTCGGCGCATTCCCTCCCCAGGCCGGCCCCCACACCGGTCACCACCACGGTCTTTCCTTGCAGGATCATCCTCACCGTCTATCGGCTCACACCTAGGGGTGTCAATCGCCTGGAGGCATCGAGCCCACGCTCATCGGAGTTTTGAGTTTGCGGTCGGCGAGAGGACTTTCGGCCCTAGTGCGGCGAAGGCACTGCGTTCATACTCCGCCGCAGCAGGTCGACGTTGAGGGGTTGGTCCGCGCTCGCTCGCGTGACATCCAGTAGCGCCATCACGATGGCGCCGCATCACGTCGACCGATGACCGATGACGACTACGTGGCGACGGGAGCATGGTTGATGGATTTGGTGCTGAGCGAAGACGAGGCCATCGATCTGCGGACCCTGCTCGACGGGACCCTTGGGGACCTGTCCATGGAGATTGCCGACACGGACAATCCGGCCTTGCGAGTGGCCCTCAAGGAGCGCCGGGATCGGCTCCGTGGAGTGCGCCAGCGCATGGCCGCACTCGACTGACTGCCGTCGGCATGTGAGATGCGCCCGATGGCAGGGCACGTTGGTGAAGGCAGGACCGCCGCACTGACGTAACGATTGCCGCGATCGGGCATGTCCGGCGCCCGGCGCCCAGGAATGGAGTTCGCGCACCCTCATTGTTGCTCACCCGTATCCCAGGCAGGCTGTAACCCAGGCAGGCTGTAACCCAGGGAGGCTGCAACCAAGGGCGGATGCATCAAAGAGGTATGCGTCCGGATGTGGCGATCAGGCACCAGCCACGGAGGCCACCACCGTGGCCAAGCGGCCAAGTTCCTCATCGGTCGTCACATAGTGAGGCGACGCTCGAACTACGGCTGTTGGTCGCGGAGGGGCCATGTCCAGCCGGGCGGCTGGCGCCTCGGTGGCTGACACATTGATGCCCGCCACGCGTGCGGCGGCCACAACCTCAGCGGGAGTGGTGCCGCTCACGGTGAAGGTGACGATTCCGCAGCGACGCCGTCCACCATCATGGACCTCGACGCCGTCGATGGAGGCGAGTTGGGTTCGTAGGTGTTCAGCAACGGCGCCTACTCGGGTGCTGATGGCCTCGAGGCCAAGGTGAAGCGCGTGATCGATTGCGGTCCCGAGGCCGAGACGAAGTGCGACCGGGGTCTCAAATGGGATGAACCGCTGCAGGCCAGGTCGCAGCCGATAGTGATCAGTCGACTCCCACTCCGCTGATCGTCCATCGATGCCGATCGGCACCATGCGCTCGGCCAGGCCAGGGGCCACGTAGAGCAGCCCGGTACCTCGAGGGCCACGGAGCCATTTGCGACCGGTGCCGGTGAGGATGTCGCAGTGGATCTGGCCAACGTCGACGGGGAGTTGACCAAGGCTCTGACATGCATCGACGGCGACAATGGCCCCAGCCGCCGCGCACATGGGCCCTGCGAGCTCGACCGGATTCACCAGGCCCCGGTGCGTGCCGACGTGGGTCAGGCAGGCCATCGCCACGTCGCCAGTGGCCAAGGTCGATGCCAACGCAGCGAGGTCGAGGGTTCCATCGGACTCGCTGGCCACCACCTCGAGCACGATGCCGGTGAGATCGCTGACCTGCAGCAGGGCCATGGCGTGACTGTCGTAGGTGGCTCGGTCCATGACGATGCGCCGTCCTCGTTCGAGGTGGCCGCCGAGGACCAATCCCCACACGGCCCGTGTCCAACCATCGGTGTCCGAACTGGTGAACACCACGGATGCACCGTCTGCGCCGACCAGTGCACCGGCCGATGCTCGAGCCCCAGCCAACGCCTCGGCCGCCTCACCTTCAGCTTCGTAGCCGCCTCGCTGCGCTTCGTGCTCCAGGTAGGAGGTCACGGTGGACAGGGTGGCCGCCGTGGGCAGAGCGGCACCGGCGTAGTTGAGATGAGTGACGGTTGCACAGCCCGGAGTGGCAGCCCGTTCTGCGGACACGTCGATGACGGCAGGCATCTCGCTGACGCTACCTGGGCCACTGGTCACTAGGGTCGAGATATGACGCCCGAACCCGATGACGTCACGGTCGACGTGGCAACGCTCCATGCCGATCCGATGGTCCAGTTCACTCGCTGGTATGCACGGGCGGCCGAGGTGGTAGGCGCTCCCGAGGCCATGGCCCTGGCCACCGCCGACGCGGCAGGTCAGCCCTCGGTGCGCATGGTGCTCCTCAAATCGTTCGGCCCCGACGGTTTCGTCTTCTTCACCAACTACGACGGACGCAAGAGCCATGACTTGGTGGTCAACCCTCAGGCTGCACTGCTCTTCTACTGGGAGGTACTTGGCCGTCAGGTGCGTGTCGAAGGCGCGGTGACTCGCACCACCGAAGCCGAGTCCGACGCCTACTACGCCACCCGAGGTCTGGGCAGTCGAATCGGGGCGTGGGCGTCGCATCAGAGCCAACCGATCGCTGGCCGTGGCGAACTCGATGCCCGGGTGGCGACCCGAGCAGCAGAATTATCTGCAGATGATGTGCCTCGGCCTCCGTGGTGGGGCGGGTGGCGCATCACGCCTTCGGCCTATGAGTTCTGGCAGCAGGGCACAGACCGACTCCATGACCGCGTGCGCTATGAGGTCGGGGAGCCAGGCTGGACCCGCACCAGGCTCCAGCCATGACAGACCAGGGTCAGGTGGGAGTACATTTCTGTCATGGCAGATGACACATCACGCGTCGAAGCACTGATCGACCAGCTCCTGTCCGAGATCGACCCAGCAACGGCTGGCGTCGAGGAGTTCCGCGCACGCCAGTTCGACCTCGGCCTGGCCTGGATCTCGTTCCCAGAAGGTGAGGGGGGACTTGGCTTGCCGCCGAACCTGCAGCGGATTGTGGACCGCCGCCTGTCCGAGGCTGGTGCCACACCCATGGGTGCCAAGGAGTTCTTCGGCCTGACCATGGCGGGACCGACCGTGGTCACCCATGGGTCGCCTGAGTTGAAGGCGCGCCTGTTGAGCAGGACGTTCACCGGCGAGGTGCCGTGGTGTCAACTCTTCAGCGAGCCGGGATCGGGCTCGGACCTTGCCGGCCTCTCGGCGCGTGCCGTCCGTGATGGCGACGAGTGGGTGATCACGGGACAGAAGGTGTGGAACACGTTGGCTCACATCGCAGACCGCGGGATGCTCGTGGCCCGCACCGACCCGGATGCCCCCAAGCACAAGGGGTTGACCTACTTCGCCCTCGACATGCACGCCCCGGGTGTCGAGGTCCGACCACTTCGTCAGATGACGGGTGAGGCAGAGTTCAATGAGGTCTATCTGACCGAGGTCCGAGTTCCCGACAGCGACCGCATCGGTGACGTGGGCGAAGGTTGGCGGGTGGCCATGACCACGTTGTCCAACGAGCGCACCACAATCGGCGGCGGCGGCGGTGCCCCGCCGCGTGGTTCGGGTTCGATCGCCGAGGCAGTCCGTCTCTACCAAGCCAAGGGCGATCAGGCCACGGCAGTCGAGCGTGATCGCCTGATGACCCTGTGGGTGGAGATGGAGGCCCTTCGCCTGACCAACCTCAGGGCCTCGGCCAACCGCAAGGCTGGCAACCCGGGCCCGGAGGGATCGATCGCCAAACTGATGTTCGCCGAGGTGAACAAGCGCGTCTTCGAGTTCTGCATCGATCTTCAGGGGGTCGACGGTCTGATCGGCTACGACTACACCATGCGCCGCTCCGATGTGCTCGGCCTCACCGGCCCACCCGGGACCTCTCGCAAGTTCTTCCTCAGGTCCAGGGCCAACTCGATTGAAGGTGGCACCTCCGAGATCCAACGGAACATCCTGGGTGAGCGAATCCTCGGTCTGCCGGGCGATGTCCGAGTCGACAAGGACCTGCCCTGGGTGCAGGTCCCTCGCTCCTGACGCGATGCGAGCCGTGTCCCAGTTTCTCGCACGTCACCATGACGTGCCCGTAACGTCAGCGAACCGCAGTCGATGACGGACGCCCGTCAATTCTTGGGCATGGAGCAGGTCGGAGACTCGCTGCAGTGGCGCATGGAGGTTGTCCCCGAAGTTACGACTCCGGGCAACTTCCTGTTCGGCGGCTGTGGCCTGGGTGCCGCCCTGGTGGCACTGGAGGCTGCTTCGGGTCGCCCCACGGTGTGGTCGACTGCCCAGTACTTGGCGTTCGCTCCGACCGGGGCCACCTTGGACCTCACGGTGACTCTGGCTGCCGAAGGTCACCGAGTGACCCAAGCTCGGGCCGTGGGGCGGGTTGGGGACCAAGAGATCCTCACAGTCAACGCCGCCCTAGGCCTCCCGAGTGCGTTCGAAGGCGAGGGCGTGTGGGACGCCCCACCTGATGTCCCTGGGTTTGACGAGTGCCCTCCCCGACGCCTTCCTGACCAGTTCACCACCTCGGTGTTCGACCAGATCGAGGTGCGTCAGGCCAAAGGGCGTACGTTCGATGAGATCACCCGGGCCAACGGAACTCCAGGCGATCCAACCAGCGCCCTGTGGGCCCGAGTTCCCGGTCATCTCGAACCATCGGCTGCCACGCTGGCCATCTTGGGCGACTACGTGACGGGAGGAGTGGCCCAACCGCTGGGACGTCGGGTCTTTTCCCGGAGCCTTGACAACACGCTGCGGGTCGTTCGCCTGGAGCCCACCGAATGGGTGCTCTGCGACATCAGGATTCAGGCCTTGGCCCACGGCTATGGGCAGGGTATGGCCTTCATGTGGTCGGAGTCAGGAACGCTCCTGGCCACGGCCAGCCAGTCGATGAGCATCCGCTACGCCCCACCCCTGCCGTAACGCATCGGTTGCAGAATCGTTGTACGTGATGTGACTGATGCGCTCTGGGAGCGTGCCAGCCACCGGGCAGAGGGGGCATCTCGGGAAATTCCTGAGCCCCGGACGATTCAGAAGGGGCTGATGACATGAAGGTTTTGGGAGCAGCAGCACGAGCCGGGGCACTTGCGACCGCAGTACTTGCCGTGGCGGGTGGAGCAGGCGCAGGAGTGGCTGGAGCAGCCGCCAATGGAAACGCACCGGCGGCCCATGGGGTGGTGACCGAGGTCAATGGCAGCACAGCACCCGGAACGTGCGGGACGACAGGAGGAACCGGTTCGTTCGTGGTGACCGATACGAAGAACACAACGCCACCGACCACCGTTGTGACCACGGTCAACGTGACGGCGGCCACCACGTTCCTCGAGCACAAGGTGACCTCGCCGAGTTTTGCCAACCTCTGCGTGGGTGACAAGGCCGTTGCCGTTGGCAATGCCGCAGCCGGCACCTTGGCAGCCAACGCAGTGACCATCTCCCTTCCTCCGACGGTCCATCTCTATGGCATGGTGACTTCGGTGAACGGCGTGACCACGGCTGGTACCTGCGGAACAGCTGGTGCTTCGGGCTCGTTTGGGCTGAGCACGGTGACCGGGACGACGACGGTGGACACGACGGTCGCCGTTGATGCTTCAACGGCGTTCACGTTGAAGGGCGTGGCATCTCCTTCCTTCGCCAATGCGTGCGTGGGCTACCGGGCCACGGCAGTTGGAGCAGAGTCCGGTGGCACCATCACCGCCACCGACGTCGCCCTCAAGGCACCCAAGGCACCCAAGCCTCTGCATGTCGCCGGTGTTGTGACATCGATCGGTGGGGTGACTACACCGGGAACCTGTGGTGTGGCCGGCAATGCTGGGACCTTCACGATCCAGTCGACCAATAGCGCGACCACGCCGCCGACCGTCACCAACTGGACGGTCAACGTCACTGCGGGAACGGCATACTCGGCCAAGAAGGTTGCGTCGGCCACCTTTGCCAACGTGTGCGTGGGCGGCAAAACAGTGTCCCTCGGGGTCACCGTGTCCGGTGCACTGGACGCAGTCGCCGTGGCGGCCTGGGCGCCCAAGGCCTGACCAGCAGTTCGGGTCATTCCTGAGACACAGCGGCGCCTTCGGGCGCCGCTGTGTCGCGTCCGGATGACAATGAGGACGAGCGGGGCAGGCAACGCCGCCGGCCTGTCCTAATGTCGCCTGAGATACCACGCGTGCAACCGACACGCTCTTGATCGATAGGGGATGACGATGAAGATCAGCACCATGCTCAGCTATGCCGGCGGGTTCCGAGCGGCAGCTGCTCAGGTGGCCGAGATGGAGAAGGCGGGCCTCGACCTGGTCTGGGTAGCCGAGGCTTACGGCATGGACAGCCCAAGTCTCATGGGTTATCTCGCGGCCCTTACTGAGCGGGTGGAAATCGGCTCGGCGATCCTGCCCATCTACACCCGGACCCCCACGCTGATCGCCATGACGGCTGCTGGTGTGGACGTGCTGTCTGACGGGCGCTTCAACCTCGGCTTGGGCTCGTCGGGACCCCAGGTCATCGAAGGCTGGCATGGCGTGCCGTTCGATGCCCCGCTGGGTCGGACCAGGGAGATCATCGACATCTGCCGCAAGGTGTGGGCCCGTGAGGCCCCCCTCGAGCACCATGGTCAGAACTACGACATGCCGCTACCTGCGGGGCAGGGGACTGGCTTGGGCAAGGCCCTCAAGATCATCGGTCGCCCGGTCCGGCCACGCATCCCGGTATGGATCGCCTCGCTGGG
This sequence comes from uncultured Acidimicrobiaceae bacterium, assembly GCA_903873395.1. Taxonomy (GTDB): domain Bacteria; phylum Actinomycetota; class Acidimicrobiia; order Acidimicrobiales; family RAAP-2; genus Bog-756. Next base: position 4,641 of record CAIQOJ010000115.1, on the reverse strand, counting down.
AGAGAAGAACGTCGCCATGACCGCCGAAATTGCCGATGGGTGGATCCCCATGCTGTACGTGCCGGAGAAGGCCCATCTGGTGTGGGGCGATGCACTGGCGGCCGGATCGGCAAAGCGTGACCCATCGCTCGAGCCGCTTCAGATCACCACGGGTGGAATGGTGGCCATCGGCGAGGGTGACGAGATCCGTGACCTGCGCAATTTGGCCCGACCCATGGTCGCTCTCTATGTGGGTGGCATGGGGGCCAAGGGTCGCAACTTCTACAACGATGTTGTGCGCCGCTATGGCTATGAGGAGTTGGCCGAAAAGATCCAGGACCTCTATCTCGACGGCAAGAAGTCCGAGGCGGAGGCGCTGATCCCCGAAGACCTCTTGGAGTCGATGTCTCTCTGTGGACCCGAAAGCTATGTGGCCGAGCGCATCGCCGCATTCAAGGCGGCTGGGGTCACCCATCTGCAGGTCGCACCCATGCCCACCGGTGATCAGACGGCGACCGACATCGTCGCCAAGGTCAAAGAGATGATTGGCTGAACCAGGTCCGATGTGACCCAGGCCATGTGTGGGCCTGGGTCACCTACGTCGATCTCTCCGCCAACGCACCACGGAGTCGGGATGCCTACTCGGGTCCTCGGGGAACGAGTGGCTGACTGACGCCAGCCCTGATGTCTACTCGTCCCCGACGAGTTCCCCGTTGCTCCGCTCCACGGTGTCGAGGGCCAGGAGCCGATCGAGCTGAGCGGCCATGTGCTCAATCTCTTCGGCCTCGTAGTAGGAACGGTCGAGCGTCAGGCTGAGCTGCTGCTGCACGAGGGTGAGTGCCTCTTCGGCTGCAGCTGCAGCGTCGTAGACGGAGAAGAGCCGGGCCTGCATGGCCTCGGCCGAGACGAACCGGGTTCCGCGGCCTGCGGCCTCCACGGGGAGGGATCGCAGCGCATCGCCAGGGGTGGCAACCGGGGCGACTGTGGTGGACGTGGACTCGTTCGTGATCTCGGCGGTCATCTGCTCTTGATCCATTCGGTGTGCCCTCGCTTCTCTTCGTTGTGGTGTCTGACTAACGCACTGCTTCGGTCGCACGTGGCTTCCGCTTCCTATTCAACACCCCAGTGGTGACATTTCATCCGCATCCCCCCGAATGGCCATCGATATGCAACGGTCGTGCCCCGGAGACGAAGCGGCACGACTCCCTCAGTGACGCAGAGGCAGGCCGCTGGTAGCTGCCAGGGTCTGCTTCGGCTGGACCGAGGGCGGGGGACTGGTGCAGGGATGGACGGGAGACGGAGTGATGGGTGCACCTCACCCGCCCTCCTCTGCGATGATGAGCGTTGACCGGGCAGATCCTGGTGGTTGACGTAACGATTGAGGAAGGACAGACGGCATGGGCGCCAGCGACGATGTCATAACCGATGGCGAACGAGAAGCATTGGTACTCGCTGCACTCACGGGCCTCGATCGCGGCATGTTGAAGGCCGCGTTGCAGGCCACATCTTCGCCTCGGTTCCCCATCCCGACTCCAGTAGCCAATGCTCTGGCCACGCTGCGCCGCCACAGGGACCCGGCATCGGTCATTGGTCGTCCTCAGTATCGAGGCGCACTCCCGTTTGCCCTGGCCGTGGTGTCGGAACCCTGCCTCCAAGCAGTCATCGAAGCTCTTGGTGAGCATGCTGACGATCCGACCAACGAGCAGCTCCTCGAGGCACTCGGATCAGTTGGCGACGAGTTCGACGATGCCACCGCCTCGGTCATGCTGGCCTCGGTCGCCATTGACGACATGCCCGCATCGGCGCTGTGCCTCGAGCTCTTGGACGGTGACGGTCGCTACGGCATAGGGGACTGGCGCTCAACTGCGACCTCAGGAACAACGCAAGCCCCCAGCCGACCGGTTGCCACAGCCACGGGACCCAGCGACGAGCAGAAAGCAGAGCGCAAGGCCCGCAAGCAGCGAGAGGCGGAAGACCGACGCCGGCGCGATGAGGCCAAGGCTCGAGCAGCAGCACTGGTCCGTGAGCAGCGCAAGAAGGATCGGGCGGCGGCAGCGGCCCGCACAGGTGAAGGAAGTGCTACTCCGTCATTCGCCGTGGCCGTTCCCGCCGGCCCAACTCGGCGGCGTTCAGCGCTTACTCCGGCTGAGGCCGAGGAGTTTGATCCCGAGGACCCGTGGGTGGGCGAGGTCATCCTGGCCTGGGTGCCCTTCGATGCCGTGGACCCCGAACATCCCGACCTGGAGGGCAAAGAACGCCCGTGTGTCGTGGTTGCCGGCTCACCCGACGATCTGTTGGTTCGGCCGTGTTACTCGGATGGCGGGGCTCGGAGCCGCGACTGGACCTCGGTGCCATTGCGATTTTGGCGCCAGGCCAGTTTCGACAAGCCCACCTGGGTAGCCATGGAGTCGATCCGGGTCGACCGACCGACCACAGGTCCGACCGGACGGCTCGTCACCGATGACTGGAACTCCCTCTGGTAGCCACAGGCGTGGCCGATCCCGGCGTGGCGGATCAAGGCGGAATGGGTCCAGTCAAACCGAGGGCGGAGTAGGTGGCGTTGCAACCGGCCTGCCACCGACATTGGCTCGAACGTGGGTTATTCGCCACTGTGAGTAGCCGACAATGAGTGAAGCGCCATCAAGCGTGGTGGATTGGTTGCGGAAGGGTATGCCCATTCGGGCCCGTCGACCCTTCTCCGACTAGCATGCCGTTAGCGGCATTCGGGGCACTGCGGCGGGCGCAGTGCACGAGGAGCGTCCGGCCATGGGCCGGTCAATGAGGAGGCACATATGAGGCGACGGTTCGTACTCGGGACCGGGGCGGCCGCCCTGGCTCTTGGGGTGGCAACGATTCCCGCAGGAAGTTTGGCTTCGGCCACTCCTGCGCCACCCATTCAGTTCAGCGGTGCCATTACGTGTACTGCAGCGGGGTCGCTGACCTTTGCAACGCCTCTTACGAACGGAGGGTCGGCCAATACCGCTGTCACCCTTCGGGCCAAGCTCACCGGGTGCAGCGGGTTGGGAACGACATCAAATGGGATCACCCTGACAGGTGGAAGCCTGTTGGCTTCGTCGACCACCACGCTGGCCAACAACTGCGGGGCCGTCCTCAGTGGCCAAACCCTTCCTCAGATCACAGGCACCATCAAGTGGACGACATCTGCGGGCAAGGCGGCTCAATCCACCGCCTTTGTTGCCAATGCAGCAGCGTTCTACAACGCCTCCACGAACAGCGTCACGGTGTATCTGCCGTCATCGATCTCGTCCGGCTCCTATGCCGGTGAGACCATGCGCTATGCGGGCCTCGCTTCTAACTTGACTGGCCTGAAGCTGTCTGGATCCTGCGCCGCTGGCGGCCTCAAGTCATTGAAGTTCGGAATTCCCGGCGGCACGTCCACCGGCTCAGTCAGCGTGGGAGCGTGACCACCATGAAGATCCTCAACAACTCGGGTCGCATCTCTCGTCGGATGACGGCTGTGGCAGCGACCGCTGCGTCAACAGCACTCCTGGTCGGCGTCTTGGTGACTCCGGCCTCTGCGGTAACACTGCCGCCCTACAACACCACGGTGGCTGTTTCGAGCTCGGCGGCAACGGGTGCATCGGGTCAGCCGGTGACCTTCACGGCCAAGGTAGCGGCTATCGGCCATGGCACCCCGGGTGGCCAGGCCTCCTTCACCATCACGGGTAGCAATGCCTCGACCGTCACCTGTGACGGGGGCAGTATCGACGTCGCTCTGGCTGGCGGTCTTGCGTCGTGTGTGGTCTCGGGTGGCCTGCTGGTTGCCGGAGGCCCCTACGCAGTGTCCGTGACCTACACCGACACCCTCGACTCGAACTACAAGCCTGGCGCAGCAACCCGCAGCCAAGCCGTCAAGCAGGGCAAGACGACGACCACGTTGACCTCAACGGTCAACCCTGCGGCTACGAACGAACCGGTGAACATCGTGGCCGCGGTAGCCCCGATCGCCCCCGCCGTCGGCACGCCTTCAGGCTCCGTGACCTTCACGGGCGTCACCTGCGATGGCGGTAGCAACAGCATCGCTGTGGCCGGTGGACTGGCCCAATGCTCGATCAGCGCGGGATTGGCGGCAACGGCGACCCCGTATTCCGTCAGTGCCACGTACACGGGTGACACGGAGTTCGTGACGAGCACGGGGACACTTCGCCAGACCGTCAAGCCTGCCGCCACGGTCGTCACTCTGGTGCCGACGCCCAACAACTGCAACGGTTCCGTATGCACGGTGGGCCAAGGCGTGCCGGTGTCGTTCACGGCCACGGCAACAACCACGGGCGCTGATGGCGGGGCTGGCCTTCCTGCGGGAAACATCGTGTTTGCCATCACTGCGCCGGGATCCAGCAAGACGCTCACCTGTGACGGCGGAACCAACACCATCGCCATGGTCGCCGGTCAAGCCACCTGTAGTTTCGCCTCGGGATTGACGGCCAGCCTCTACTTCAACGTGACGGCGACCTTGTCGTCCACGCAGTATGCGGCATCGACCGGGACGATCTACGAGAACTCGGCGTTGGCTTCGACGACGACGTCTACATCAGTGCCGAAGAACATCGGCACTGGACAGACGTTCAGTGTCACTGCCGTGGTGGCCCCGACCGCTGGCTATTCGGGTCAGAGCATCCCGACCGGCTTCGTGAACTTCCT
>CAIQOJ010000114.1 GCA_903873395.1 uncultured Acidimicrobiaceae bacterium | reverse complement strand
GTCAACTTCTGACAGTGCCATCGCATGGTCTTGGATGGCCCAGTCCTCTAAGAGCGCCACGGCCACCTCCGGGGTCCACGGCTTGCCGGTGCAATCACCGAGTTGACCGAGCTCGCCGAGGCCGGCTGGAACGGGCAGTTCAAGGTGAAGCCCGATATCGATGATGACTCGTGCTGCTCGCAGCGCTTGGTTGGCCAAGTAGCCAAGTTCATCTGCAGGGTCGGTGAAAAAGCCCAATTCGTCCATGAGTCGCTCGGCATACAGCGCCCAGCCTTCGCCCCAACCACTCAACCATCCAGCAAGTCGGTGGAACCGAGTTTGGCGATTGGCCAGCAAGATCGCAGTCCCGTGCTGAAGATGGTGTCCAGGGACGGACTCGTGATACCAGGTCGATGCGTGACGCCACCATGGAAAGGTCGTCGCCCCGAGCGTTGGAAACCAGGTCGTCCCAGGCCGACGTAAGTCTTCGCTTGGCCCGATGTAATACGGCGCAGCAGCGCCACCATCGGGAGCCAAGCGAGCATCACAGAACCGAATCCTTGGATCAATGTCGAAGTGGACTCCGTCGATGGCAAGCACGGTCTCTGCGGTGAAGGCCTTCAGTTTGGCCAGCAATGCATCGGTGCCAACAATGGTGCGACTCTCGTCGCTATCGAGCAATGCAGCGACTTCGGTGAGTGTCGAGGCAGTTGGTGCGAGCTGAGCGCCGAGTGCCACCATGCGGACGTGGATCGAGATGAGGTCGTGCAGTGCCCACTCGGCGAGTTCGGAGAGGTCAGGAGTCGCCCCCGTCCACGACTGAACCCACTGGGTGTAGCGAACTTCGCCGCAGCCCTCGCTCGCAGAGGTCCGGGGCACGAGTTCCGTGCGGATCCACTCTGCAAGCTCAGCGCACGCTGCTTCGGCATCGGCGGCACCTCGAGCCAGCCCACTTGTTTCGAGATCAACGAAGGTTTGCGAGGCAGTACGAGCAGCAACATTGGAGAATCCACCGTCAGCGTAGGTATCTGCTTGATGAGCGATGCCAATGAGGTGTCGCATGGCGGGAAGTTCTTGAGCCACCGCACAATCGCGCAGTGATGATCGCCAACTCTTGAGCGAGGCCCTCACCGCGCTGAGCCGAGCAGCAATAGTCCGGGCGTCATCTTCGGTGGTGCACGCCATGAGCTCAAACACCTGACGAATCTCGCTGAGTGGGGACCAGATCACCGAGATCGTTCTTGCTGTTTCGCCTGATGATGCAAGTGAGTACGAGCAACTGATGCGCTCGAGGAGGACTTGCTTGGCCACGGCATCGACTGCATTCGAGGTCTGTGTCCCATCAATCCCCATGAGGAAGTTGAACAGCTCGTTCGTGAAGCGGTTGCGAGCGTTGGTCGAGTAGTCCGGCAAGAGCTGGTCATAGCCGGCAACGCCAACGCTTGTGGCGAAGATGGGATCAGCAGCGGCAAAGAATTCAACCGCTTGATTGCCAATGGCGAACATGGGTGATGGTTCAACTGCAGACACCGCTTGGCTCCTCTCGTTACGGCGAGGTTAGTTCCCGTGCGAGCAGTCGAGCAGTTGTCACGGCCCTGCTCGGGAGTGGGAAGAGAGCC
>CAIQOJ010000113.1 GCA_903873395.1 uncultured Acidimicrobiaceae bacterium | reverse complement strand
TTCGTGGGGCAGGACCACACGGGTGACCCCCCAGTCGGCCAGCGCGCGCCGAACCGCTGTTGGCGCACCAGGCCCGATCGGGGTCTGCGGGAAGGCGCCCGACACGGAGGCCAGGGCCTCTTCGGCCTCTCGGTGCACACCGGCATGGGCCAGGTCGGAGCCCGGGCCGTCGCCCCCGGCCATGGCGAAGGACAGCCCTGCTGCCACCTGCCAGGACAGTGATGATTGGATGGCGGAGAACGGCACGGGTAGAGCGAGCACTACCTGGTGGCCGCTCAGGCGAGGTGCGACCGACGTGAACCAGGTCGGCGCCACGACGGGCTCGACAGTGAGCGGCAGGGTCTGGGTCAGATAGACGGTCGGCGGCACCACTGCCGTGGCCAAGACGGCCAGACCACCGATCCACTGCACCCGAGACGACCGTTGCTCATCTCGGGATAGCCGAGCTGGCAACTCCTTGTACACGTGGTCGGCCACCAGGGCCACCACGGCGGCCCACGACAGCCAGGTCACCAGCAACAGCCGCACGGGAATGATGTTCTGGGCCAGCGGCAGATGAGCGACCAGGTCCCAGGGTCGCCAACCCGAAGGTGATGAGCCAAGACCGAAGACAAAGAAGAGCGCACCGATGCCCGCACAGAGCTGCAGACGACGGTCCCGACGCCAGATGATCACGCCGAGGACCACCACGACCACTACGCCGATGCCGAGGTACTCGCCAGCCAGGTGCGTTCCCTGGTAGCCGCCGATTCTGGCCACGTAGGCATCAAATGCGGAAGATGGAGAAGCGGGCCAGAGCGCCTTGGACAGAGAAGCTCCGCTGATAGCCACCCCGCTTCCCGGGTAGATGGCCCCGGTCACGTGCGACGGCCCAGCCAGGGCGAACCAGACGGGCCCGGCCAAAAGGAGGACGGCCACCACCCCGCCCGCACCGAGACCTAGCCATGTGCTCCGACCAACGACCTCCACCCGACCAGAGCCGGTCCTCGCCACCACCACGGTGGCCATCACGACCGCACAAGCCGCTGCCGTGATGAGGAGGACCTCGGAGGAGATGGTGAACTGCCAGGCGGCGACGATGCCCAGCAGTGAGCCCGTGATGATCGGTCGTCGGCACGGTCCAGTCATCAGGGCATCGAGGCCCAAGGCGATCAGCGGTAGGCCGGCACAGAACCCCACCACCAGATGGGCTTCGGCCAGATTGAGCAGGACCAAGGGTGAGAACCCATAGAGGAGGCCTCCGACGAATGACGCCGGACTCCAGAGGTGCCATCGCTCTAAGAGGGCGAAGGCGGCCAGCGCGGAGACGGCAGGTGCCAAGGTGAGGGCCACGTTGGTGGATGCCACCGGTCCCCAGATCCAGGTCACCGGGGCCAGCGGCACACCGAGGCCGAGTTGGCTGGCATCGTCGAGCACATTCACCCCGGTCGGGTGCCACAGCAACGAGGTGTGGAGCAACGATGTTCCTGTACTCACGGCATGAGCGGCAAAGGCTGTGAACCAGAGTGTGAAGGCGGGATCACCGCAGCCACATGTGGTCGATGTGGTGGGATGGCCAGTCCACACGTGCCACCAGACACCCACGGCCAGCGCCAAGTAGGCACCACCGACCAGGACGAACACGCGTAGTCGCCGGGAGGCAACAGGAGAAGGACCCTTCGTTTCCGTCGCTGTGGGATCCAACGCTGTGGGATCCAACGCTTGGGGATCCGTCGCTTTGGGATCCTTCGCTGTGGGATCCATTGTCACCATGCCTCCCGAGGCTACGACCCCGGATGCACCCGACAGCGCTACGACCCTGGTGACGTGCTGGAGTGAGCGGTTGGCGCTGACCGTTGGGGCGAGTCAGTGCCGCCTCAGGTGTCGCGACCGAGCGTGCGGTTGATGAACTTCACCACGTCACGCCACGTGACATCACCGGGTCGACGTTCGGGGTCGCCCAGTGACGGATCGATGCGGGCCAGCCTGGCCACCTCGTCACGGGTCTTGATGAGGGCCCGCCGGCTCGCCCGTGCTGCCTTCTGGGTGCCGGCCTCGGTGAAGTGGGCGGCAGCTCCCGACTCTTCCACCCACCGCAGCGCCTCGTTGGGTCGAGACCAGGTGCGCAGTCCCATGTCGGCCAACTCATGGCCGTCACCCGGGGCGGCGGCATGACTGCCGTCGGGGTGGCGGATCAGCTCGGACAGCGACTCAGGGTCGGGGGCGTCGAGATGGGCATAGAAGTAGTCGGCTCCTGCCTCGGCCATGCGGAGGCGCAGCATGGGGTCGAACATGCGGCCACTGGTCACGATCACCGTGGTCGCCTCTGACGAACGGGTGCGCCGGATGGCCTCCACCACGCGGACTCCCGGATAGCGGTCCCACTCCTGGCTGCTGTCGTGGGCATCGACCACGGCAACATCGATGTCGTCCCATGGCCATGCCAGGGCATCGTCATGGGCGAGGCTGGCCACCACTTCGATGTCGGCGTACTCGGCCAAGCCTTGGGCGCGACCCATCCGGATCCATGTGTCGTCATCGACCACTACGACTCGGATCGGACGGTCGGTCGTCATCCACCCACCTCGTCGCTGATCAGACGGGCCCGGAGTCCGTCGATCCGGCGCCGCGCTTCTCGGGTGATCGGCGTCTCGGGAGCATCACGGCGTCCCTCCATCCGCTCGGATGCCGCCGATACCAGTTCGCCACAGAAGGAACGGACCCACCGGCGGCCGCGATCGAAGGCCACATCGGCCACAGGGGTGCGCTGGGCATCGAGTTCAGAGGACATCCGGTCGGTTTGGTCGTCGATGGTCGTGGCGATGTTGGTCATCGCCACGAGCACGGCCATCGGCCAAGCCGTCTCGACCAACACCTCTCGCAGGCGCACCCGTTCCGGCAGCGTCAAGGTGCCCAGTGCGCCAATGGCGACCATCGTGGCGATGGTGAGCTGGCGTTGGCGCCGGGTCAGGCCGGGCAGGATGGTGCCGTAGAAAGCGGTGACTGCTTGGATGGCCCCGATGGCCGGGATGGTTGCCACCCCTGAGGAGTTCCGGTTCCGACGGACCCGAGGTGAGGCCATGGCGGTGTACGCCGCGGCGATGGCCAACGACGAGCCAGCGACGATGCGCCGGCCCCGATCGCCGGTCTGGACAAGGTGGCGGTGGGACCAGACGCCAAGAGCCACGAACCCCGCAGCCCCGGCCGAGGCGATGGGCATCGGCACCGATCCCAACTCGGCGCTGGCTTGTTGGCCCACCAGAACCGCGGCCAACGCAGCAGCGATCGGGGTGAGACCGATCTGATAGCCGACACGTGGGTCGGCTGAAAGGGTGACCTCTGCGTCACCCACCTTCAGCTCCAAGGCTTGCCCGGGCAGGTGAGAGCCCAGATGATCAAGCGTCACGGTCACCGGGCCCGAGGGTGAGAGTTCATCCAGGCAGTCCCACAGGATGGCCGCCTGGCGTCCGCTGATCAGGACCACCTCGTCGCTCGAGAAGTTGAAGCGCACTGCCTGGGACATGTCGGTGCCGAGATTGCGGTGCGCCTCCCATCGGAGCAAGAGCTCGTAGAGGTAGGTGGCTTCGTCGCGCACGGCATCGACCAGCGATGCCTTCCACGAGGCCAAGGCCATGCGGATCCTCGGGCCTCCGGCGTCTTCGACCAGGACCAAGGCGTGCTGCACCTCGTCGACCACCGAGTCAGCACGGGTGGCCTCGCTCAGCTGGCCCGCCCGGAAGGCCTGAGAGGAGATGGCTGCCATGTGCCGGTCGTTGGCCACGGCCAACTGCTGGCGATGGTGCTCGAGGTAGACGCGGAAGGCTGCCCCGGTGAGGGTTGCCACTACGGGCCAGCCAGCCTGACCAAGGAGCAGCCGGTGACCCCGAACGGCTCGCAGTCCGAAGGCGGTCAGCATCAGGGCGCCCGGCACGAGCACGGCGATCGGACCGCCCTCGATGCCGGCTTCCATGCAGATGTTGAGGGTCGGCATGAATGCCATACGCGAGGCATCGACGGTGTTGGGGGCGCACAGCGTGGTGACCGCTGTTTCCAAACTGTCGATCACCAAGCGCCAGACGCCGATGGGCTCGCGTCGGGTCATCCACAGTCCCTCGCCAAGATCGGTCACCAGTCCAGCCGGTATGCGAAGTCCTCGATGCGTGCCGGCCACCGAGACGGGCGACAGGGCTTGGACCATCCGAACCGAGGCTCGCACCCCGATGTGGACCTGGACACGCTGACTCAACAGCAGGTCCCGCTCTTCCCTGCCCTCGCCCTCGGCGAGACGGGCGGGAGAGGCCACCATGATGCTGTCGACGGGCATGGATGGATCCAGGATCGGGTCAGGATCGATCGCCCCGCCGCGGTCGCCTGCAAGCATCGGGACCCGCCGTGGGGTGCCGTCAGTCACCCCAGCATCTTGCCCGAAACGGTGTGTGCAGTTCTGGGCGTTGAAATGCACGCGTCTGCGAACCACGATGACCCCAACGCGGGAACTGGGTGCACGCCGTGCACCGCCGTCCATTGTCGTGGCAAGTGCAGGCAGATCATGTTGCTGACAGGCATGTCGTCACGAGTGCAGGTTGTTGGGTGTTCATGCCGTCGGCGGACGGCATGGCCCCAGCCGGACGCGAGTAATCCAGCAGTCAGCGATCTGGCAATCAGATGGGAAACTCCCGCCTTCATTGCTGACGTGGACGCTTTGCATGCGTCGGTTCAGCGGTGTCGTGTTCGCCCCGCGTCGAGTGCGACCTTGACCAGTTCGTCGATCAGGTCGAGTCCGCAGAGCATTCCCACGTAGTCCAGGTCTCGGGGCCAAGAGTTGGCCTCGAGCACCACCGCTCTACCTTGATGACGGATCACGTCGATGGCGCCATAGGTCAGCCCGAGTACGGCGGCGGCATCCACGGCGAGCTGCGCCGCGTCGGGGTCGTCGACCGCCTCGGCTGTTGCGTTAGCCCCGTTGGTCACGAACCCACCGGTCGCCCGCCGCCTGGTCACCGCCTTGGCCTGTCCGGCCAGCACTACCACCCGGATGTCCTCGCCGGCACCGTCAGCCAAGGGCTGGACCAGCTCGGTGCCCACGGTGCCTTCGGGGCCGAGGACGCGATCTGCGGCCAGGTGGCTCACAGCATCCTCGGAGGTTGCATGGGCCTGCACGCCGTCACCGTTGGATCCCCTGGCCGGCTTGGTGACGAGCGGTGGCTTCCATGGAGGAGCGTCTGCACCACGAGCCCCCCAGGGATAGGCGCGTGTGGGCAGCACCGGGATGGATGCAGCAGCCAGCAGCCGTGTGGTGGTCACCTTGTCCACGCAGGCGGCACTGGCAGAAGCGGTGTTGATGACCTCGGAGCCTCGCTCCTCGAGGACCGTGAGGGCTTCGGTGCAGAAGGCGAACGAGCGGTTGATGCCTTGCGGGAGGATCGAACCTGGTTGCATGACAACACCGCGATGGAGGACTCGTGGACCACGATCGTCGATCTCGACGGCCAGGTCTCGGGGTGACCAGAGGGCAGCCGATGCCCCAGCCGCCTCGGCACGGGCGATCAGGGCATGGGCCTGTGCACCGGGAACGTCATGATGGGCCAGGACGACCAGGTCGGGTGGGGTGGACACCGCTCCAGCCTGCCAGCCAGCGGACCTTCAGTGCGCAGGAAGTAGCTGCGTCTCGGCTGAGCCGGTGGTGTCGAGGACAACTCCCTCGCCAGCCCGGCCTGGCAGAGCGAGCCCATCTTGTTTGGCGCTAGCCGAGGAGTGTGCAAGTCGGACGAGCATCGCGCCGGCGGCCGCTGCAGCAGCCACACTGACAGTGGCCAGGACGAACCCGATGGCATGGTCCTCGACGGCCACCACCACACCGGCGGCCACGCCCACGACGCCTGCTGTGCCAGCGGCGGTGATGCCCGGACGCACGATGGCGAGACCGGCAAGGACAGCAAGCAGCATGGAAGCGATCCATGCGGCCACGGCAGCGACCGTGATGCTGGGATGAAGGCGGGACAGGTGCACCGCACCGATGGCCACCACGGCGAAGCCGCTGAGCACGACGAGCAACTGCAAGGGCAGCGGGCGATTGCGCCACAGAAGACCGCCGATGACAACCATGGTGGCCCCGGCCGCGGTGGTCGAGGCCCCACCGCCCAGGGTGGCCCGAGTGCCGACGAATAATTCGACGGCCATGGCCAGCCCCACGGTCCCGATGGCCCACAGGAGTCCACCGAGGCGATGGGCGCCCCGGTCGCCGATCGCCATGACGCCAGAACCTGTGACCAGACCCATCAGCGCTACCAGGACGGCCAGGCCGAACCGACCTCCAACTCCGAGCGAGGCGCTCGTGGAAGTGGCCAGAGACACACCAAGCACGGCGATGGCTCCGATGGCGAGATAGGAAGCCCCTTCGAGGGATCGAGGAAGGTGTCCCTGGTCGTCATCGCCGTGGCAAGGCGGAGACACGTGCTCATCAAGTTGGACAGCCTCTGCGGCGACTGCCCCGTCGACAGCAGCACTGTCGACAGCAGCACTGTCGGCAAGCGGACTGCCTGCAACGGCACTGCCTGCAACGGCACTGCCTGCAACGGCACTGCGTGTGTTCGTGCGGTCAACCGCCGGGGTATCGACGAGTGGAGCGTGGGTCATCGGAACGCCAGCGGATGGAACGCCAGCGGATGTGTCCGCTTCCGCCGGACAATCGATCAGGGCGGCCCGGCTGACGGTGACGGACTGATCCTCCTTGGATCGGGTCGTGGGCGGTGCGCCCGACCATGACGCGATGGCAGCACCTTGGACCACCTGGCCCAGGTCGCCCCCGGTCAGATGCAGGGGGTCAACGATGACATCCTCGATAGTGCCCGACCACTCCGCCTCCACAATCTCCAGTTTCAACCAAGGGTGCGCGGCCTGACAGGGGAGTTGGTCATAAATGAGGTGCGAAAAGGTTGCGCCTCAGGTGCAATGGCAGGTCACGTGGGTCTGACGACAGGGTCTGCCCCCTCGGCGAGGGGTGGGTGATGAGGCCTGACTCAGATTGTCAGGAAGGATGCGTGGAAGCCATAGGGCACCCGCACCGGCAGGTGGACCTCAGCGACGGGCCCCTTGGCCACATCCAGTGCCTCGAGCACGACCAGCGACGACCGATCGGTGGCGTGGTCGTAGACGAAGGCCATGACCCAGCCGTCACCTTCGCCGGTCCCGCCGGGGACGAAGAGCCACTCGCCGGCGTGGCGACCCGGACCGGGCTGCCATCGATCGAGGCGGCCGGTGGTCATGTCGATGTGTTGACACCCCGTGAAGGTGAGCTCGCCTGGACGCGAGGTGACTTCGGCAAGCCAGGCATGACGCCACGTCCGGCCCCGAAAGCGCGGATCGATGGAGGGGAGGTCGGCCGGTGGGACGTCGATGGTGTGGTCCGAGAACGTGAGGCGCTCTCCTGAGGTCCCGATGGTCCACCGATGTCGGGTGGATGCCGAGGGCATCGTTGCCGGGGCGAACGCCGAATCCAGTCGACAGACGTCGAGGACGATGTCGTTGCCCTGTCGTGTGGCGTTGATGGTGTGGTACACGTAGCAAGGTTCGATATCGACCCAACGAATGGCTGACGTCGGTCCCCCGAGTGGCATCACACCGATGCGGGCACCAACGGTCGGATCCCATCGGTAGGGCAGGGCACCCGAGGCGGGGTCCTGGACCATCCGCATAGCCCCCTGCAGATCGAACAGCACCGGTAGATCCATGAAGATCACGTCGTGTTCGGTGATGGCGAAGTCGTGCATCATCACCGAGCGGGGTACGGGGACCGGCTGATTGGAGATCACCGCTCCGGAGGCATCGTGGATGCGGTACTCCAGGTACGGCTGACTGAATCCGTAGCCGAAGGAGTGCATCAGACCGGTGGCCGGATCGATCTTCGGGTGGGCCGTCATGTTCGAGTTGGCACCACCGTCCACGCTGACGGGGCCAACGGTGCTCAGATCCGTTGGATCCAGGCGGTAGGGAACACCTACCTCTCCCAGGCTCAGGGCCATGCCGCCATGTTGGACTACCGACACGTTGGACAACGTGGCTGTACCTCCGGGGGCGCCGGTGGCGCTCATGCCGCCCCCGTTGTCGTAGAAGCCGGTGCGCACCCATCGGTTCCGATACCAGGCGGCCGAGCCCGATTCGAGACGCACCCCGTGCACCATGCCGTCACCCAAGAACCAGTGGGGTGAAATGCCCTGGAGGGGGTTGGACCCATTGCGGACGTAGACCCCGGTCAGCTCGGTCGGCAGTGACCCGCTTACCTCCAGCGTGGTGCTGGTGGTTTCGGTGTGGACGGGGCCGAAGTTTCCTTGCAGCCACCACTTGGTCGCTCCGTCGTCAGGCGGCGCGGTGGTCGGTGGCGAAAGGTAGCGGCGACCGGCAGCGGTGCTCGAACCCGATGTCCCACAGGCGGCCAGCAAGGCGCCACCACTGGCGGCCACGGCGCCGAGCGCCAAGCCTCCGAGCGCGCCCTGGCGCAACAGGTCGCGTCGAGTGATCCGCTGGTCGTTCCCCCGGACATCCCCCATGGCTTCCACTATTGCACCTGGCCGGACAGATTTCCGCCCATCAGGCGCGTGGGTCTATGAACGATCAGCGGGGCACGGCATGGTCGCGCGTTCATCCTGCGATGCATGCCCGGGGATCTGGCTGGTCGACACGGCCATCGTCGACCAACGTGGCGAGGGCGTCCACTGATGCGCTGATGGCCGAGGCCAACACGTCGACGTCAGGGGCGGTCCCGGCATCTCCAGTGCAACCCACGAAGAGTCGGCCGTTGTAGGAGAGCACCGCGGTGCCGATCCGCACCCCATGGGTGATGGGCACATAGGGCCGGTACTCGAGCAGCTGACGTCCGAGGCACCACAGCGGGACCTGCGGTCCCGGAACGTTGGTGGTGACCGTCGACAGCACCGGTTGGCCGAGTCGATGGGCCGAGCGCATGGCCATGCGGGTTCCCACACTGATGGCGGCAGGCAGGACCAGGTCGGACAGGGCAGCCACGGTGGCTGCTACCTCGGCTGTGTGGCCCGCTTTCAGGTCGACCAACTCCCGATGGACACGGTGCAGTCGGGCCACCGGGTCGTCTCCGGCGACGGGCAACTCGTAGAGCAGGCCAGAGACCCGGTTGTCCGGCACCCCTCGGGTGTCGGCTCGCCGCGTCGACACCGGCAGTAGAGATCGGACGACCAGACGGTCGGGGTCCTCCCCTCGGGAGAGCAGCAAGGCCCGGTAGCCCTCAGCCACGGCGGTGACGATGACATCGTTCACCGTCCCTCCGAAGGCATGGCGCACGGCCGCGATGTCATCGAGGGCGATGTCGGCATAGGCCCAGACCCGCTCGGATCCGATGGAACCCTCCACTGAAGCGGCTGGGGTAGGCGTGAGGTGGCGGACAACGCCCATGCCGCCTTGTGCCTCACCGAACACCCATCGGATCGTGCGCACCGGATGGAGGGCAGCGGTGGGAACTCCACGTCCCCAGCCCACGAGGTCTCCGGCCAATCCAGACCACGCGTCGCCGATCAGTGCTGTGGCCCCAGGGATGGGTGACGGCTCCCACGCAGGAGGCACGGGAAGGTCATCAGTAGGGGTGAGGTCGAGCAGGGCGCTCAGGAGAGCCACGCCAGCGATCCCGTCAACCATGGCGTGATGGACCTGAAAGACGATGGCCCATCTGCCGTCTTCCATGCCCTCGACCAACCACGCCCGCCACAGCGGTCGGTCCCGGTCGAGCCTGTCGGACATGAGTTCACCCATCAGGGCACAGAACTCGGCACGTCCCCCTGGCGATGGCAGGGCGGCCCGATGGAGATGGTGAGCCAGATCGAAGTGTGGGTCGTCGACCCAGACGGGCCGACCCAGGTCGAAGGGGACCCGTTGGATGCGTTGGCGGTAACGAGGGATCAGGTGGAGCTTGGCGTGGACGAGCGAGCGCAGTTCGTCGAGGCCGGGGAGCCGGCCGTCGAACACGCATGCGCCAGCGATGTGCATCTGGACCTGGTCGTCCTCCAGAAGCAGGAACTCGTTGTCCAGTGCGCTCAGTCGGTCCATCCCAGGACCTCCTTAGTTCTGACCCCGGGGGCGGTCCACCGTCCCCCGAGGCCTTCCGCCCTGGTTCCTATGTCGACCTTAGGAGTCTGTTGGCTGTGCGGGAAGGGTCCTTGGTCCCTACCGGTCCACCTCGGAGACCTGCAACTTCAGAAGTAGCGAGGAAGGGACGATGCACGCAATGGTGCAGGGTTCACAACGCCGCGGGTCGCTACCCGCCACGAGGAGTTCGACCAACGGGGCTCGTCCCGTAGGGCTGCTGGCCGCCGCCGTCACGGTCGCGGCTCTCGCCCTTGGCCTGCTCGGACTGGTCCCTGTGGGCTTGCCGGGAGCACCTGGCCCGGCGGCCGCGACCTCGGCCACCTGCGTGTCACCTGCTCGCGCCGGGATCCTCGGTGTCGTCCCTCCTCGTGGAACTCACCCGTGCGCGTCTGTCACGTCGACCGGACCGATCGGCCACCTGTCTGCCGCCGCAGCCACCTACAACGGCGGAAGCCCCCCGCTCGTCTATGGGGGCGGTCCGGTGGTGGGCACGCCGTCGATCGCTGGAGAGAACACCGTCCACACCATCCTGTGGGCACCGTCCGGGTTCACGTTCCCGGCTGGCTATGCCTCGGGCCTCAACACCTACCTGAACGACATGGCTGCAGCCAGCGACACGCCGGGCAACGTCAATGCCATCGCCACCCAGTACACGGCGTCAGGCCAGCACATCCGTTACCTCGTCCACAACGGTGGCCAGGTGGCCGCCACCGATGCCTACACCTCGGGCTGCGTGCCTGACAGCGGTCATGGAGAGTCGTACACGGCATGCCTGACCGACAATCAGATCCACACCGAGATCAACAAGGCCGTTGCCGCCGCTCATCTGCCCACGGGCATGGGTGACCTCTACGTGATGGCTCTGCCCCCTGGGGTGGAGACCTGCGTGAGCTCAGCTAACTCAGCCAGCGGCGGCACCTGCTCGAACCCGGCCTATCCCGGGTTCTGCGCCTATCACTCGGGATATACCCGGTCCGGTTCTCCCGTGCTCTACATCGACCTGCCCTATCCCACCCAGTCGACCTACAGCTGCCTGGGGACGCTTGCTCCCAGTGGCTCGCTCCCCCTCGACTCGGCCATCGGCATGCTCAGCCATGAGCACAACGAAACCATCACCGATCCGTGGGGAACGGCCTGGATCGATCCGTCCGGCTATGAGAACGGTGACCTCTGTGCATGGAGCTACGGCACCTTGTCCGGCGGTATCGCCGGGGCCGAATGGAACCAGGTCGTCAACGGTCATCACTACGCCGTCCAAGAGGAGTTCTCGAATGAGAACTACGCCCTTGATCACAACGCTGGGTGCGCGCAGTCCCAAGCCGCACCGATAGCTGCTGCGTCGATCGTCACCCCCACGCCGACAGCAGGGATCCCGGTGGCCTTCACCGGGGCATCCTCATCGGTGGCCAATGTGCCCAACGGCATCACCTCATGGGCCTGGACGTTCGGTGACGGATCGTCGGGGACCGGCGCGAGCCCATCGCATACCTACGTCGCTTCGGGCACCTATCAGGTGGGGCTGAAGGTGACCGATACCGATGGATTCAGCGCTTCGGCGAGTGTGCCGGTGGCCGTACAGGCGTTGACCGGCGGCGTGGCTCCCACGTTCAGTGCGTCGTCACCCTCGACGACGGTGGCCGCCGGACAGTCCTACCGGGCAACCTTGTCGGCCACCGGCTACCCGGCGCCGACCATTTCTCTCAGCGGAGCTCCGTCGTGGTTGGCCATCAATGCGGCCACGGGAGCCATCTCGGGAACGCCGCCCACCGGCACCACCTCGTTCTCTTTTGCCGTGACGGCGACCAACACAGTTGCTCCAGATGCAACGGCTGGGCCCTTCACCGTGCGGGTCACTTCCGCCGCCCCGGTCAATGCCTCCCACGGCTACTGGCTGGTGGGATCTGACGGCGGGATCTTCACCTTCGGCTCCGCGGCCTTCCATGGCTCGACCGGCTCGTTTCGTCTGCAGCGCCCCGTGGTGGGCATCACGCCCACCGCTGACCGTGGTGGCTACTGGCTGGTGGCGGCCGACGGCGGCATCTTCGCCTTCGGCAATGCAGGCTTCCATGGCTCGATCCCCGGGGTGGGCCTGCGTCCGGCAGGAGTGGGAGGCGGGCCTGCGCTGGCTGCTCCGATCGTCGCCATGGTTCCCTCGGCCGATGGTGGCGGTTACTTCATGGTGGCGGCCGACGGCGGCATCTTCGCCTTCGGTGATGCCCACTTCTCCGGATCATGCCCCGGCATCGGCGGGTGCACGGGTCGAGCCGTGGCCGTCGTGCCCGATGCCTCGGGTCTCGGCTATTGGTTGGTCACCGACGGCGGCCGGGTCTACGCCTTCGGGGACGCTCCCACCCTCGGTTCGCGCTCTGCTGGATCGTCGCCGGTGACTTCGGCAGTGCGCACTCCTGACGGACTCGGCTACTGGATCCTCTCCGCCGATGGCACGGTGCAGGCATTCGGAACGGCAGTGTTCCGCGGCTCGCCAACTGGGTCCGTGGGCGGGTTCAACCCGGCCACCGCCATCGTGGCCACTGCGTCGGGAGCCGGCTACTGGGTGACCACGGCCATGGGTAGTTGCTTCGCCTATGGGGATGCGCCCAACGACGGGTCGATGGCCGGTGCTCATCTGAACGGACCGATCATCGCGGCTACCGGCTGGTGATTGCGTAGGCCCGGTGATCAGGTGCGCCAGGTGAGCAACGAGGCCCAATGGCCAGTCATCAGTGGCACATGATCAACGACCTGGGCGCTCCAGAGGTTGCGAGTGGTCCCAGTCGGCCAGCACCGTCCGTAGTGCTGTGAGCAGGATCAGGGGCTGGTCGAGCATGGCGTGGTGGCCGGCCTCAGGTAGTTCCACCACCGTGGCCACCCGACCGAGTCCTTCATACATGGAGCGTCCGATATCGCGGGTGACTAGTCCGTGTTCGGAGCGCAGCAGAGCAAACCGGCACCGGACCTCAGGAAGGTAAGGGAGCGCCACAGCCCGCATCCCTCCGCCGAACTGGGCGAACACATCACGGTCGAACTTCCACTGCCAGCCACCATCGACGGCGTGCAACGACCGGTGGAACACGTGATCCATCACGTAGGGCAGATAGTGGTCCTGGGACGGGACGGTGCGGAAGTGGGCGAAGGCATCGTCGAGGTCGGGGTAGGTCCGGGGCCGACCGAACGCTTCCTTGAGCCGGTAGCTGGCCACTTCGGGATCGGGCTGGTTGACCGGTGAGTCACAGACCACGGCACCGGCCACTCGGTCTGCATGGCGTGCCGCCGTGGCGATGGTGACGAAACCGCCCATGGAGTGACCGATGATCACCGGAGGTCCGTCGATGCCCCCAGCCTCGGCGGCGGCCATCACTTCGTCGGTCCATAACTCCAGTGAGTAGGTCTCGCGATGCCCGCTGTCACCGTGGCCCGACAGGTCAACACAGACCACCCGGAACTCGTCGGCGAACGAGGCCGCCACATGGGTCCACCAGTGAGCGTGGGCGCCGCCCCCGTGGATGAATACCAGTCCTCGAGCGCCAGGTGGCCCGAAGGTCAGCGCGTGGATGGGGCAGCCCGCAACATCGATGACGAGGTCGTCGAAGGGAACGGCTAGAGCCCGATGGAACCATGCCGGGGCATCTTCTGGCACGACATAGGAGGACAGGGGATCGGGAGGGGCCACGGAGGAGCATCATGCCAGGCGGGCGGGGTGCCCGAGTTCGACCGACGTCAGGTGAAGAGACAGTCGTGGCTGCACCTTGTCAACGATGACGGAAGTTCCTCGTGGTGGTAGAGAGGGGGCGTGCTCACCGTCGAACGCCATGGCGCAGTCGAGGTCGTCATCCTCGATAGGCCCCAAGCCCGCAATGCCCTGACCGGGGCCATGATCGCCCGCTTGGCCGAGGTCATGACTACCGCTGATGGCGATCCCGAGGTTCGCGTCGTGGTCCTGACCGGCCGGGATCCCGCATTCTGCGCCGGACTTGACCTCACCGATCTGGCCCGCACCTACAACGAGGTGGCCGATGCGCCGGGCGGTGAACCGAGCGCATCAACTGGTGCACCACTCATCCAGCGAGGCCTGATGCCGGCGGTGTCGACCCCGATCATCGGAGCCGTCAATGGACCAGCGGTCACCGGTGGACTCGAACTGGCCCTCGGGTGTGACTTCTTGGTGGCCTCTGACCGGGCTTCTTTTGCCGACACCCATGCTCGAGTAGGCGTCATGCCGGCTGGCGGGATGACGTTGCGTCTGCCGCAACTCATCGGCATCGATCGTGCTCGCCGGATGTCACTGACGGGCAACTTCGTCGATGCAGACACGGCCTGCGCCTGGGGCCTGGTCACTGAAGTGGTGCCCCATGACGAACTACTCACCCGCAGCCTGGCGTTGGCCAACTCCATCGCTGAGTGCAACCCGGCAGCCGTGACCGAGTTGCGTGCCATGTATGAGTCACTGGCTCACCGAGGTGATCCTGACTCGTATCGAGACGAGGCCCGGTGGTCGCGACGGTGGATGAAAGAACGCTTCGATCCCGCTGCCTTGCAGGCGACGCGGGCATCGATCATCGAGCGAGGGTCGTCACAGCAGTAGGGGTCGTCACATCAGTACGTGGGGTCCCTGCTGTCAGGGACACCATGAGTGCGATTTGGGGTGCAACTTGGGGTGCAGCCGATCCCGAGGGACGACGGGGGCCGATCAGCTGGCTGGGGCGAGTCCGGCTTCTTTCAGCATCCGACGGAAGTCCACGACCATCTGCGTGTCGAGGTCACCCTTCTTCGGGGGCTCGAACGTCTGCGTCTCTCCACCGAGGGTCACCTTGACCCGGCCATCGTGGAGTTCGTCGCACTCGTCGGCAGCGGCCTGGAGCAGCGAGAGCACGTCGTGCCACTGGATGTTGTGGCTGGTGGGGTGGGTGAAGAGCTTCTCGATCGTCTTGCGGTGGTGGGCGTCGAGCTTGATCCCGTCAGTCATCGGGTCCTCCGGATGCGTTGGTGGTCTCCCCTCATGGTAGGGGACGACCTGGTCGGCTTGGAACTGGCGGCGTCGTAGATGCTGAGCACGACCAGGTGGCTCGTGTCACGATGGCGCCATGACGTCGACTCCCCAAGAAACTGCCGCAGCTGACAAGGCCCTGGTGGAGGGCTTCTGGGCTGCCCTCTATGCCCGGGACTGGGATCAGGTGGCCACCTTCTTCGGCCCCGACAGCGAATACACCGACGTGCCCTCGCCGGCCGACGACATCGCTGTGGGTCCCGCCATGGTGGTGGCCCGGCTGCGTCTCGGACTGGAGCGGCTCTCGGGCTACACCCACGACCTGCGTCTGATGGTTGCCGAGGCGGGCACCGTGGTGACCGAGCACGCGGAGACGTGGCACTGGGAGACCGGCGAGTCAGTCACCCTGCCGTTCGTCTCGGTCCAGGAGGTCCGTGACGGGGTGATCGCCCGCTGGTGGGACTACTGGGACCTGGCAACCTTGATGAATGCCGCCCCGGCATGGTGGATCGATCACGTGGCCCAGGGCTACCAGTAGGGCTGGTCTGAATTTCGACCACTTCTGATCAGGTGCTCTTGGTCAAGCAGTGCTGGCCAGGATCTCGGCGATCATCTCCACTGAGGTGTCAGGGTGCAGGAGGGCGAGGCGTCCAACGGGTTGGCCCTCCCATGTGGTGTGGACGACAAATCCGAGTTGGTGCTCGAGCAACTGAGCCGACCAGGCCTCGTAGTCGGCACGCTCCCATCCCATGCGGCGGAACAGCA
This sequence comes from uncultured Acidimicrobiaceae bacterium, assembly GCA_903873395.1. GTDB lineage: Bacteria > Actinomycetota > Acidimicrobiia > Acidimicrobiales > RAAP-2 > Bog-756. The sequence goes on along the minus strand of CAIQOJ010000113.1, from coordinate 1,316 downwards.
CCACGGAGAGCTCGGGACGGCGCACGAGCTCGAGGTGAGGCATCGACTCGATCAGGTCGGCCACTTCTTGCGTGGTGATCAGGACTTCTTCGACGGCATCCCGGTAGGCGTCGGTGCCGTTGACGGCCAACGAGAACCACAGCGGCATGCCACGGGCTCGTCGGGTGAGGTGGAAGGCGTAGTCGCTCGGGTTCCACTCCTCGGGGGCACCGGTATGCATGACCTCGAGATACGAGGCGTCCTGGCTGTGGACGGCTTTGGCCAGCTGTGGGTTCCGATAGATCAGCGCAGCGCAGTCGAAGGGGGAGAAGAGCCACTTGTGGGGATCGACGACGAACGAGTCAACGCGCTCGATGCCCGCGAACCGCTCTCGAACCGATGGGGCGAAGAGTGCGGCACACCCGTAGGCCCCGTCGACGTGGAACCATAGCGAGCGAGCCTCGGCAACATCGGCCACGCCGGCCAGGTCGTCGATGATCCCGGCATTGGTCGTCCCGCCGGTGGCTACGACGGCCACCGCATCACCACCGCGAGGGTGGGAGCTAAGGGTGGCCTCGAGGAGCGATCCGGTGAGTCGGTGGTCGTCGCACGGCACCAGCAGCGGCTCGACGCCCAGCACATGAAGGGCCTTGCCCACCGACGAGTGGGCTTCTTCGCTGATGGCCACCACCGGTCGCTCGGGAGCTCGGTCGCCCATCCGGAACCCGGCAGTGTCCCGGGCCACCATCAGGGCGGACAGATTGCCGGCCGACCCTCCAGCTACGAAGCAGCCTCCGGCTCCTTCGGGCAGTCCAGCCACATCGGCCAGGACAGCCAGGGCCTGGTTCTCGGCAGCTACCGGACCGGCCGCTTCGATCCATGAGGTCCCGTGCAGTGAGGAGCAGGCGACCACCATGTCGAACAGGAGGGCAGCCTTCGCGGGAGCGGCTGGGATGAAGGAGAGGAACCGGGGGCTGTCCACCGAGACCACCGCGTTGGCCAGTTTCTTGTCGAAGACTTCCATGACCCGGCGGGCATCGACACCTTCGGGGGTGATGAGGCCCTCAAGCGATTCGGACAGCGGCTCATCCCAGGCGCCGCCGTAGTCGAGGGGCACCGGGTCGAGGGAGAGGCGCCATCGGCAGTAGTCGAAGATGAGGTCGGTCATCTGCTCGTCGTAGACGAACATGGGATTTCGGCCGACGGGGACGTCCATGGCTCCATGTTCGCAGACCCCATCACACAGACCCCATCACACAGACCTCATCTCGCAGACCTCATCTCGCAGGCCCCATTTCGCAGGCCATGGCTGCAGGAATGCCGACCCGAGCGCACAG
>CAIQOJ010000112.1 GCA_903873395.1 uncultured Acidimicrobiaceae bacterium | reverse complement strand
GGCGAACGCACCACGCAGTAGCGCCGGATCTCCGTCGGGAGCGGGACCGGGCCCCGGACCTTCGCCTGCGTCCGGACCACCGTCTCGACGATCTTCTTCGTCGACTGATCGATGATCTCGTGGTCGTAGGCCTTCAGCCGGATGCGGATCTTCTGACCCTTGCTCTCTGCCATGTCAATGCCTACTTGAGGATCTTGGTGACTCGGCCCGCACCCACGGTACGGCCACCCTCACGGATCGCGAATCGCAGACCCTCTTCCATCGCGATCGGTGCGATCAACTCCACCAGCATCTCGGTGTTGTCACCCGGCATCACCATCTCCGTCCCCGACGGCAACTCGATCGCACCCGTGATGTCGGTCGTCCGGAAATAGAACTGCGGCCGGTAGTTCGCGAAGAACGGCGTGTGCCGACCACCCTCGTCCTTGGTCAACACGTACACCTGCGACTCGAAATTCGTGTGCGGCGTGATCGAACCCGGCTTCGCGAGCACCTGGCCCCGCTCCACCTCTTCCTTCTTCGTCCCCCGCAACAACGCACCGATGTTGTCGCCCGCACGACCCTCGTCGAGGAGCTTGCGGAACATCTCGATGCCGGTCACGGTCGTCTTCTGCGTGTCACGCAAGCCGACGATCTCGACTTCCTCGCCGACCTTCACGATGCCCTGCTCGATCTTGCCGGTCACCACAGTGCCACGGCCGGTGATCGACATGACGTCCTCGACCGACATGAGGAACGGCTTCTCAACGTCACGCTCAGGCTCGGGAATGTAGGCGTCGACGGCCTCCATGAGCTCGGTGATCTTGCCGGCCCACTCAGCGTCGCCTTCGAGGGCCTTGAGGGCACTCACACGGACGATTGGGGTGTCGTCACCGGGGAACTCGTACTCGTTGAGGAGCTCACGTACCTCGAGCTCGACCAGGTCGAGGAGCTCTTCGTCGTCCACGGTGTCGGACTTGTTAAGAGCAACCACGATGTAGGGCACGCCGACCTGCCGAGCCAGCAGCACGTGCTCACGGGTCTGGGGCATCGGGCCGTCGGCTGCCGACACCACCAGGATGGCACCGTCGACCTGGGCGGCACCGGTGATCATGTTCTTGATGTAGTCGGCGTGGCCGGGCATGTCGACGTGGGCGTAGTGACGATTGGGCGTCTCGTACTCCACGTGGGCGATCGAGATCGTGATGCCGCGCTGACGCTCCTCAGGGGCCTTGTCGATCTGATCAAAAGGCGTGAACGACGTCGAAGGGTCGTTGTCATGAAGCACCTTGGTGATGGCCGCGGTGAGAGTCGTCTTGCCGTGGTCGATGTGCCCCATCGTCCCGATGTTCACGTGGGGCTTGGTGCGCTCGAACTTCTGCTTGGCCATGTGTGGGTGGTGCTCCTGGTCTCGGGCGGTCACCCCTTCGGGCCCGCCACGACGGGGACGTTCGCCCCCGTCACTGCTATGTCTGTGGTGGAACTGCGGTACTGCGGTACTGCGTGGTTTAACTTCTCTGCAGAACGACGGGCCGAGGCCCTAGGTGCTACTCGCCCCGTGCCTTGGCGATGATCTCCTTGGCGATGGACTCGGGAACCTCGTTGTACGCGGCGAACTGCATCGAATACGTAGCCCGTCCCTGAGTACGCGAACGCAGGTCGGTAGCGTAGCCGAACATATCGCTCAGGGGAACCTGGGCCCGCACGATATGGCTATTGCCACGCTGCTCCATGCCTTCGACCTTGCCGCGCCGGGACGAGAGGTCGCCGATCACGTCGCCCATGTAGTCCTCGGGTGTAGTCACCTCTACGGCCATCACGGGCTCGAGAAGCACGGGGCTGGCCAGCTGTGCGGCCTTCTTGTAGGCCATGGAACCGGCGATCTTGAACGCCATCTCCGAAGAGTCGACGTCGTGGTAGGAGCCGTAGGTCAAGTGGACCTTCACGTCCACCGTCGGGTACCCGGCCAAGATGCCAGAAGTCATGGCTTCCTGGATGCCCTGGTCAACCGAGGGGATGTACTCCTTGGGGATGACGCCACCGGTGATGTCGTCGTCGAAGGAGTAGCCGCCGCCAGGGCCGGTGGGCTCGAGGCCGATGACCACGTGGCCGTACTGGCCCTTGCCGCCGGTCTGACGGACGTACTTCATCTCGACCTTCTCGACCGTCTTGCGGATGGTCTCACGGTAGGCCACCTGGGGCTTGCCCACATTGGCATCCACGTTGAACTCACGCAGCATGCGGTCGACGAGCACCTCGAGGTGGAGTTCGCCCATGCCGGAGATGACCGTCTGGCCAGTCTCCTCGTCGGACTTGACCCGGAAGGTCGGGTCCTCCTCGGAGAGGGCGTAGAGAGCCTTGGACAACTTGTCCTGGTCGACCTTGGTCTTGGGCTCGACAGCCACATGGATGACCGGCTCAGGGAAGGTCAGCGACTCGAGCACGACCGGCTGGTCGGGATCACACAGCGTGTCTCCCGTGGTGGTCTGCTTCAGGCCCACGGCAGCAACGATGTCGCCGGCGAAGACTGCTTCGAGGTCCTCGCGGGTGTTGGCGTGCATCTGCAGGATGCGACCGATGCGCTCCTTGCGGTCCTTCGTCGAGTTCAACACCGCCGAACCCTTGGTGAGGTGGCCGGAATACACCCGCATGTAGGTGAGCTTGCCCACGTAGGGGTCGGTCATGATCTTGAAGGCCAGAGCACTGAACGGCGCCGAGTCATCGGCGGGACGCTCGATCTCTTCCTCCTCCTTGCGGGGGCGGTGGCCGACGGCAGCCGGAATGTCGAGAGGGCTCGGCAGGTAGTCGACGACGGCATCGAGCATGGGCTGCACGCCCTTGTTCTTGAACGCCGTGCCGCACAGGATCGGGATGGCGTGCACGCCGAGCGTCACCGTACGCAGGGCCCGGACGAGGTCCTCGGGAAGGATCTCCTCGTCACCGAGGAACTTCTCCATGATGATGTCGTCGTGGTTCGACAATACGTCGATCAGATCGGCGTGGGCAGCTTCGGCCTCGTCGACCATGTTCGCCGGGATCTCCTCGACCTCGAACTCCTCGCCCATGCCGTCGTCCCACACCAATGCCCGCATGTTGATGAGGTCGACCACGCCCCGGAACTCGGACTCCGCTCCAATAGGCAGCTGCACGACGGCAGTCACGCAGTCCAGGCGATCGCGGATCATGTCCACGCACATCTTGAAGTCCGCACCCGTGCGGTCCATCTTGTTGACGAAGCAGATACGGGGGACTTCGTATTTGTTGGCCTGACGCCAGACCGTCTCGGTCTGAGGCTCGACACCAGCAACGGCGTCGAACACGGCCACAGCACCGTCGAGCACCCTCAACGAGCGCTCCACTTCGACGGTGAAGTCGACGTGGCCCGGGGTGTCGATGATGTTGATCAGCGTGTCGTGCCACATACAGGTCGTGGCCGCGGAGGTAATGGTGATGCCCCGCTCTTGCTCCTGGACCATCCAGTCCATGGTGGCCGCACCTTCGTGGACCTCACCGATCTTGTAGTTCTTACCTGTGTAGTACAGGATCCGTTCGGTGGTGGTGGTCTTGCCCGCATCGATATGGGCCATGATGCCGATATTTCGGGTCTTGGCCAGCGGGTGGAAGCGGGTCGCAGATTCAGACATGGTGGTTCAGCTCTCGGGTCGTACTCGGGGCGTCGATCGGGGCGGTGGCCGGACTACCAGCGGTAGTGGGCGAAGGCCTTGTTCGACTCGGCCATCTTGTGCAGGTCTTCACGGCGCTTGGCAGCGGCACCAACGCCATTGGCTGCGTCACGGATCTCGTTGGAGAGGCGCTCGGCCATGGTCTTCTCACGGCGCTGCTGGGAGTAGCCCACCAGCCAGCGAATCGAGAGCGTGGTGGCCCGACGAGGACGCACCTCGACGGGGACCTGGTAGGTGGCACCGCCAACTCGGCGACTGCGCACCTCAAGCTCGGGCCGGGTGTTCTCCACAGCCTTCTTGAGCACGGCGACGGGATCGTTACCCGACTTCTCTCCGACATCAGCGAGTGCTTGGTAGACGATGCGCTCGGCCAGCGTGCGCTTGCCCCGGGAAAGCACCCGGTTGACGACCTGGGTGACCAGGACAGAGTTATACACGGGGTCGGGCATGAGTTCCCGACGCTCGGCAGGTCCCTTGCGGGGCATGTCAGCTCTCCTTCTTGGCGCCGTAGCGGCTGCGGGCCTGATTACGCTCTCGGACCCCTGAAGCATCGAGGGTTCCACGGATGACCTTGTAACGGACGCCCGGGAGGTCCTTCACACGACCGCCGCGCACGAGGACGATCGAGTGCTCCTGGAGGTTATGACCCTCTCCGGGGATGTAGGCCGTCACCTCGAGGCCACTGGTCAGGCGGACACGGGCCACCTTGCGCAGCGCCGAGTTCGGCTTCTTAGGGGTATGGGTGTACACACGGGTGCACACTCCTCGGCGCTGGGGAGCACCCTTGAGCGCCGGGGTTTTCGACTTCGTCGGCTTGGTTGCTCGACCCTTGCGGACGAGCTGGGAAATCGTGGGCACGCGTGACCTCTGGTCTAGGACTGCTGGGAGGAAGGACTGATACTGCTGCTGGGTCCCGCACCGATGGCGGTTCCACCGAGAGTGTTCCCGGTCGAACCCGCCGCGTGGACGGAACCGCACCTGCAAGCAGGTTGTTGGCACCGAGCGGCTGCGGGCCGCAAGGTGATCATGCTACGGCACTAACCCCGAAGGGGCAAGTGCGGCCGGCACCGAGGTGCGGGCGGACCGAGGCTCGCACCTCGGCCCGCCCGCCCCCGGTCACGCTCCGGCTTCGAGTGTGCCTTCTGCAGGCGGCGTCTCACCGAGCACGCCACTGATCAGGTCGTCGCCGGCGGGCGGCGTACCGAGCCAACTGGCGTCGATGTCGCCGAACTCGCCCAATCCGGACTCGCCGCCGGTGTCCCGCAGCCATGCGGCCAGGTCCTCGGTGCCGTCGTCCATGCCGCCAGTGGCCCATGCAGGCATGGCTTCGGCACCCGGCATCTCGAGGCGAATGTTGCGATAGCGCTCCATACCCGAACCGGCGGGGATCAGCTTGCCGATGATGATGTTCTCCTTGAGACCGAAGAGCTGATCCGACTTGCCCTCGATAGCGGCCTCGGTGAGCACTCGGGTCGTCTCCTGGAACGAAGCCGCAGAGAGCCACGACTCGGTGGCCAAGGACGCCTTGGTGATGCCCATGAGTTCAGGACGTCCCTCGGCAGGACGCTTGCCATCGGTCACCAGCTGACGGTTGACCTCGGCGTAGGTACGCTGATCAACCCGCTCGCCGGGCAGGAAGTCTGCATCGCCTGGCTCAGCAACGAGCACGCGGCGCAGCATCTGGCGCACGATGAGTTCGATGTGCTTGTCGTGGATCGACACGCCCTGGTCGCGGTAGACCTTCTGGACCTCTTCCACGAGGTACTGCTGCGTCTCGCGGATGCCCTTGACCTCGAGCAGTTCCTTGGGGTCCTTGGGCCCTTCGACCAGAGCATCGCCGGCGGCGACCTCTTGACCATCGGTCACCTCGAGGTGGGCACGCTGGGCCACGAGCACGGTGTGCTCCTCGCCATCGTCAGCCACCACGGTGATGTGACGCCCGGACTCGTCCTCTTCGACCCGTGCCACGCCAGAGTGGCGGGCCAGCACGGCTGCGCCCTTGGGCGTACGGGCCTCGAAGAGCTCGACCACGCGAGGGAGGCCGTGGGTGATGTCCTCACCCACAACACCACCGGTGTGGAAGGTTCGCATCGTCAACTGGGTTCCGGGCTCACCGATCGACTGAGCGGCGATGACACCGACCGCCTCGCCGAGCTCGATCATCTCGCCAGTGGCGAGCGACAGTCCGTAACAGGCAGCGCAGATACCCTGCTCCGCCTCACACGTCAGCACCGAACGGGTCCTGATCCGATCGATCGACGCATCGTCACGGATCTGATCCACCAGATCCTGGGTAAGTACCGTGCCGGTCTCGATCTTCGTCTTGTCCGACAACGTCACCGGCTCCGAGAGGATCCGGCCCGTGAGCCGGGTCTCGAGGTGGGAACGAGTGGCTCCGGTATCAGGCACGATGCCCTCGATCCAGAGGCCGCGAGTCGAACCGCAGTCGTCCTCTCGAACGATGAGTTCCTGGGCCACGTCGACCAAGCGGCGGGTCAGGTAGCCGGAGTCGGCGGTCCGCAGGGCGGTGTCGGCGAGACCCTTGCGGGCACCGTGGGTCGAGATGAAGTACTCGAGAACGGACAGGCCCTCACGGAACGAGGACTTGATCGGACGAGGGATCATCTCGCCACGAGGGTTGGACACGAGGCCCTTCATGCCGGCGATCTGTCGGATCTGCTGGCTGTTACCTCGAGCACCCGAGTCGACCATCATGTCGATCGGGTTGAACTTGATCCCGGACATGGTCTTCTCCATGGCCTTACCGACCTCAGAGTTGGCCGACGTCCAGATCTCGATCTCCTTCTGGCGACGCTCATCGTCGGTGATGATTCCCCGCTTGAACTGAGCTTCAGCCTTCTCCGCTTCCTTTTCGTAGCGGTCGAGGATGGCGCCCTTGTCCGAAGGGGTCACGACGTCGTCGATGGAGATGGTCAGGCCGGACTGGGCGCCGTAGCGGAAGCCCAGCGACTTGATCCGGTCCAGGCTGGCCGCTACCTCACGCTTGGGGTAGCCGCTGGCCACCGCCTCGACGATGGAGCCGATCGGCGTGTGGCGCTTGCCAACCACGGTGTTGACATAAGGGAAGCCGTCCGGAAGCGCCAAGTTGAAGAACAGGCGACCGGGGGTGGTCTCGAGTTCCACGCGCTCGTCCTCACCCAAGCCCTCGACGACCCACGTGCCGTCCTCGGCCTGCTCGACGACCCGCTCGGGGTCGGCGTCGCGAACGATGGAGGCTGCCAGTGCTGAGCCGATCTCGGGACGAAGGGTGATCTTGGCGTGAATCTCCACGTCACCCGAGTCAAACGCCCGCTCCACCTCATAGGCGTGGCGGAAGATGCGTCCTTCACCCTTGCTCTCGGTCTCCTCGAGCGTCAGGTAGTAGATGCCGAAGACCATGTCCTGGGTAGGCACGGTGATCGGACGGCCAGTGGCCGGCGACAGGATGTTGTTCGACGACAGCATCAGCACCCGTGCTTCGGCCTGAGCCTCAGCAGACAGGGGAAGGTGCACGGCCATCTGGTCGCCATCGAAGTCTGCGTTGAACGCCGTGCAGACCAGTGGGTGGACCTGGATGGCCTTACCCTCGACGAGGACGGGCTCGAAGGCCTGGATGCCGAGGCGGTGCAGCGTAGGGGCTCGGTTCAAGAGCACCGGGTGTTCCTTGATCACGCCCTCGAGCACGTCCCACACCTGGGGACGGCGACGCTCGACCATGCGCTTGGCCGACTTGATGTTCTGGGCGTATTCGGCATCGACCAACCGCTTCATCACGAAGGGCTTGAAGAGCTCGAGGGCCATCAGCTTCGGCAGTCCGCACTGGTGGAGCATCAGGTTCGGGCCGATCACGATGACCGAGCGACCCGAGTAGTCGACGCGCTTGCCGAGGAGGTTCTGGCGGAACCGTCCCTGCTTACCCTTCAACATGTCCGAGAGCGACTTCAGCGGACGGTTGCCCGGCCCCGTGACCGGGCGGCCGCGACGGCCGTTGTCGAACAGGGCGTCGACAGCCTCCTGCAGCATGCGCTTCTCGTTGTTGACGATGATCTCCGGTGCCCCGAGGTCCAGAAGCCGCTT
>CAIQOJ010000111.1 GCA_903873395.1 uncultured Acidimicrobiaceae bacterium | reverse complement strand
GCCGTGCCCGACAAGGTCGTCACCAACGACGACCTGTCGAAGATCCTCGACACCAACGACGAGTGGATCGTGGAGCGCACGGGCATCCGTGAGCGTCGCCACGGCGGCACGACGTCGAGTCTGGCCATCGAGGCCGGGTTGGCGGCCTTGGCCAAGGCCGGACGTCGACCCGACGAGATCGACGCCGTCATCCTCGCCACTACAACTCCTGATCAGATCGTTCCCGGCACCTCCGCTGTGGTCCAGGACGGGATCGGCATCACCGGCGGCGCCTTCGACGTCAACGCCGCCTGCTCTGGTTTCGTCTACGCCTTGACGGTGGCCCACGGCCTGATCTCGGTCGGCGTGGCCGAACGCTTGCTGGTCATCGGCTCAGAGACCCTCTCCAAGATCACCGACTTCACCGAGCGGGGTGTGTCGATCCTGGTGGGCGACGGTGCCGGTGCGGTGGTCGTCGAGGCCACCGACGGTCCCGGACAACTGCTCAGCTACCGCATGGGAGCTGATGGCTCCCTGCGCCACCTCCTCTACTGCGACCACGGTGGACACCTGGTGATGAACGGCAAAGAGGTGTTCCGCAAAGCAGTGACCGTGGTGGTCGAATCCTCTCAGGGGGCAATCGCTGATGCAGGTCTGACCGCCGAAGACATCGACCTGGTCATCCCCCACCAAGCCAACCTTCGGATTATCAGTGCCGCCTGCCAGCGCCTCGGCGTACCCGAGGAGAAGGCGGTCATCACCATCGACCGCTACGGCAACACCTCATCAGCATCCATTCCGTTGGCCCTGGTCGATGCGCTGGAGACCGGGCGCCTCCAGGAAGGGATGCACGTGCTGCTCACCGGATTCGGTGGCGGCATGACCTGGGCGAGTGCTGTCCTCAAGTGGGGCGGCTGAACGCCGATACCAGAAGGGCGCATCCACGCGCGCTGAAGGAGAACACGTGACCGATCCAACCACCTCTCGCCCCTCGCTTGTCGTGCTGGCCGCTGGCCTGGCCCGGCGGTACGGCGGGGTCAAGCCCCTAGCCCCAATCGGGCCCCGGGGCGAGGCCGTACTCGACCTCCTGGCGGGCGATGCCGTCCGGGCCGGGTTCGGGAGGATCGTGCTCGTGCTCCACCCCGAAACCGGACCAGCCATCCGCTACCACGTGGAGCAGACCTGGCCCGAGGAAGTGGATGTGGCCTTTGCCACCCAACGCCTGCCCCTGGGGACGGTGCATGCCGTGCTGGCCGCTGAAGACTCACTCGAGTCCGGTGCATCCTTCGCCGTGTCCAATGCCGATGACGTCTATGGCCAGGCAGCGATGGGCCTGCTCGCTCATCACCTGACCACGGATGCCGATGAGCACGTGCTGGTCGGTTTCCGCCTGGCTTCCTCGGTGGCCACCGATGACCCGGTGACCCGAGGTATCTGCACCGTCAGTTCCGACGGACTGCTGACCTCGCTTGACGAGCGTCGCCATGTCAGCCGCCTAGGTGACGCCTTTCGCAGTGACGATGGACGTGAGCCTCAAGACATCCCTGGAGATGTCCCGACATCGGTCAACCTGTGGGGGTTCCACACATCCATCTGGCCGGTCTTCCATGAAGCCATGGATGCATCAGGCCTCGACGAAGAAGCGCTATTGGCCGAGGTGGCCGCTGGGCGAGAGATCCCCAAATCTGAAGTTCTCCTCCCCGAAGTCATCGCCACCATGGTGGACAGCGGAACAGGGCTTCCGGTTCGGGTGCTCACCACTGAAGACAAGCTGCTCGGGGTGACCCATGCCAGCGACCTGCCGGTGGTCAGTGCCGAGTTGGCTCGCCAGGTGGCCTTCGGCATCCGACCGGATGCCATCTGGGCTGGCGTGGCCTGAGCCATCGGGTCCGGCAGATTTCCATGAACAAGCCCGGCACGGCACCTCTGCCTGCTGAAGGGACACCATCGCCACAGGCGGTGCGCTCCTTCGGACAAGTCCGGGGGTTTGATGGCCTTCGAGGCGTGACCGTGCTCATCGTGTTTGTCGCCCACATGGAGGTCATCCTCCCGCTTCCGACGTTGCTCGTCATCCCTGGAGGGACTGTCTCGCTCGACATGTTCTTCGTGTTGTCTGGTTTCCTCATCACGACCTTGCTCCTGCGCGAGCAGGCACGACACGGGGTGATCGGTCGACTCGCCTTCTATCGACGTCGTGTGCTGCGCCTTCTCCCTGCGCTGCTGGTTGTCGTAGTGGCCGCTGGGCTCGCGGCGTGGGCATTTGGGTATTGGGACCAACGAGACTGGCCGTCGATTTTCTCCGTCAGCTTTTACTATTCGAACTACTACGTAGCCCAGTCCCCGAACGCGTTTTGTGCCAACTTGGCTCCCGGCTATCAGGCCATGTGGTCGATGTCCTTCGAAGAGCAGTTCTACATGATCTGGCCATGGATCACGATCTTCTTCCTCACTATGAGGACCCGGCTGCGCACCGTTGTCCTCGTCCTTCGTGGATTGATCGCCGCAGTAGCCATCCACCGAGCCCTCGCATATCACGGCATCCAATCGTGGTGCCATCTGTTCCATGCCACTGACTCTCGGGCCGACTCCATCCTCTGGGGCTCACTGCTTGCGCACATATGGATACGTCGGCGCGAGCCGAAGCGAGGCATTGCCGCTGCAGGCTGGATCTGTCTAGCCATTCTCTTGGTGATCATGCCGACAACGAATCTCTTTGGGCCGTTCCTTTACCGGGGTGGCTTCATCATCATCGACGTCGCCTGTGCCGTCGTCGTCCTGGCCATCCTTGACTCCTCCTGGAAGGGCGGCTGGCTCTTCCAGCAGAAACCATTCGTCGCTCTCGGACTTGTCTCGTATGGCTTCTACCTGTGGCACATGCCGGTCTTCTACTTCGTGCGCCGTTTCGACACCAACTGGCCACTGTGGCT
>CAIQOJ010000110.1 GCA_903873395.1 uncultured Acidimicrobiaceae bacterium | reverse complement strand
TTGTCGCTGCAGAATCAGCGTCATATCACCCGCCACATTGAGGAAAGACGGCTTTTCGTACGTGAGCGGGGTATGTCAGCCACGCACCCGATGGTTTCTGACCTCCGGGAGTCCGGCTCCATCGAGCAGGACAGCTCGCTGAGCATGTATTTGTAACTCGAGTTCGCCTACAGCACCCAGGCCGACCCTCGAGAGTTGGCCACCACTACTGCTCACCAGGTGTTCGACATCGGCCAGTGCTCCGATGGCCGACGCATCAACAGCCGGCAATTCATCGATCACCGATGATCAGAATGCGCTCATGACCACGTCGATCTCACCGCCACTGGCTACGGCGATATCGAAGCGCAGATCAACCAGCGAGCGTCCAGCGGCCGGAGTCAGCTCGGTGAGCCAACGAGCACCCAGACGCCGTATACGCCGCTGCTTGGCCGGAAGAACGGCCTCAGTGGCACTGCTGGCGGCGTCTGCGGAGCCGGTCACAACCTCGCAGAAGGCCACGGTGCGCCCTCGTCGGGAGATCAACGAGATCTCCCCTTCCCGGCGGCTCCAATTGCGCTCCAGAATTTCGTAGCCCTCGCCCTCATACCACTCGACGGCCAATGCCTGGCCAGCACTGCCAAGGACCTGATCGCCGTCAGTCTCTACGTCCACGGCTGGTTCAGAGCTCCTTGTCGGGCAGGCGCTCGATGTTTACGTCCCGGAACGTGAGGATGCGCACCGAGGGCACGAAGCGTGCCGGTCGATACATGTCCCACACCCAGGCATCGGTCAAGACGACCTCGACACACGCCGGGGTGGTCTCCGAACGGACGGCAACCTCCACGGCGTTGGCCAGGTAGAAGCGCCGCTCGGTCTCGACCACATACGAAAAGAGTGGGAGCACCGAGCGATACTCGTGGACGAGCGAAAGCTCGATCTCGGCTTCATAGCGCTCGAGGTCTTCTTCGCTCAACGTCTGACTCCCGCTCTGGTCATCCAGGCAGGCCCAGCGGCATTACGGACGAGCAGTCCGCAACTCCTTGATCTTGGCGGCCTTCCCGTGGCGATCACGGAGGTAGTAGAGCTTGGCCCGACGGACGTCACCCAGGGAGACGACCTCGGTCTTCTCGATCACCGGGGAGTGAATCGGAAAGGTGCGCTCGACGCCAACGCCGAAGCTGACCTTGCGGACGGTGAACGTCTCCTGGATGCCTGTTCCCTGGCGGCGGATCACCGCGCCCTGGAAGACCTGCACACGCTCGCGGCTTCCCTCAATGACCCGCACGTGCACCTTGACGGTGTCACCAGCACGAAACTCGGGGATGTCGTCGCGCATGGAGTCGCGGTCGATGATGTCGGTGGGGTTCATAGGACGCGTCTCTTTCGGATTCCGGCGGTCGCTGCTGTCGGTCAGCCGGTGGTCACCGGCTCGTAGGCACGGATGTGCCACCAACGAAGATCCTCAATGGTAGCCGTGATCGCGCAGTAGGCGCACCTCGCCGTGTTCGGCAAGCAGACGGACCTCGTCGGGAGTGAGTCCACCTCGTCGTTCGACAAGGTCGGGACGGCGCTCCAGGGTGCGGGCCAGCGCCTGCGCATGACGCCACGCAGCCACCTTTCCGTGATCTCCCGAGCGCAGAACCTCGGGAACCTCGTGACCGCGGAACTCGCCTGGCCGGGTGTACTGGGGGTACTCGAGGAGCCCGGCAGCGAAGCTCTCCTCGTCGATGGACGCTTCGTTGCCCAGCACTCCGGGAAGGAGCCTGGCCACGGCTTCGATCACCACCAATGCCGCGAGTTCACCACCGGCCAGCACGAAGTCACCCACCGACAGCTCGCCGTCACAGAGGTGGTCCGCCACCCGCTGGTCCACACCTTCGTAGCGCCCGCACAGGAGGGAGAACCCGTCGGGTAGGGCCGCAAGCTCGTGGGCCACCGATTGGTCGAAGCGTCGACCAGAAGCCGAGAGCACGAGCAGCGGCCGAGGCAGGCCCTCTGGTGAGTCCGCCACCGCTTCGACCGCGGCAAATGTCGGACCAGGGGCGAGCACCATGCCGGCACCTCCACCGAATGGAGCATCGTCGACGGTGCGGTGAACGTCATGCGCACCATCCCGCAGGTCATGAGCACGCAGATCGAGTCGACCTGCGGAGGCGGCCCGCCCGAGGATGGAGACTCCGCCGTACGCCGTCACGGCCTCGGGGAAGATGGTGAAGACGTCGATTCTGAAGGGATCGAGCCCGGTCGTCACAGGTCGAAGAGCCCCTCAGGGACGTCGACCTCGACCCGCACGCCCGGTACCGACGACGTGACGAACCGCAACGGCACCAACGCTCCGCCATCGAGGACGAGCAGATCACTCGCCGGATTGGCCTGGACGCCCGTGACAGTCCCAAGTGCAACCCCGGCGGCATCGACCACCAGGGACCCGATCAGGTCGTGTACCCACAGGGCGTCCGGGTCGCTGAGAGGTGGAGCGAACAGGGCAACCTCACGGAGTGCCTCAGCCGCATCAATACCGTTAATGCCCCGGAAGGTCACGATGAAGCGACCCTTGTGCCGAGACGATCGGACCACCTCAAAGGTCCGCCCATCGGCATCGGTCAGCACCGAACCGACTGCGGCCCGCTCGTCGCGGTTGGTCGTCAGCGAGACGATGACATCGCCTCGAAGTCCGTGAGGCTTGACGATACGGCCCACCCCGAGCAGGGCCGGGTTGATGTCGCCATCGGGAGCCGGGGAGGGCACCGGCCCCAACTCAGTCGTCGACGATGTCGACGCTGGTCTGCACGCCGTCACGCGCACCAGCGGCGGCAACCACCGTGCGGATGGCCTGAGCCACGCGACCCCGGCGGCCGATGACTCGACCCATGTCCTCAGGAGCCACGTGCACATGGAAGCGCAATTGGTTGCCGCGCTCCTCGGTGTCGATCACCACGGACTCGGCATCTGAGGTGATCGAGGTGACGAGATAGGTAGCCACGGCGAGCGATGCACCGCCCTGCACCCGGTTTCCGGCGTCGTCATCGACGACATCGTCGTCAGCCACGTTGATGTCCTCGCTCACGATGAAGCCTTCATGGCCGCGAACTCGTCGAGGGCCCCGGACTTCTTCAGGAGCTTCTCGACCCGCTCGGTGGGCTGAGCCCCCTGCGACAGCCACTTGATGGCCTTGGCGTTGTCGATCTGCACGACGGCGTCGGGCTCGGCCAGCGACTTGCCTCGGGGGGCGTAGGTGCCGACGATCTCGATGAATCGGCCGTTGCGGGGCGAACGGCTGTCCGCCGCCACCAGACGGTAGGTCGGCTGCTTCTTCTTACCAATCCGCACGAGGCGGAGCTTTACTGCCACGGTAACTCCTCTGTTGTATGGGTTCTTCCAGTGGACATGCTGGACGACGCTGTCGGAATCAGGCCAGATCGGCACGCACTGCACATTCGACACCGACTGCTTCCCACGTACGTGGGGGCGATGCCAAGCGATGTGGTCGCACTGACCCGAAGCAGTAGAGCATAGGGCATGTCAGAGCCACGAGCCCAACAACGGTCGCCTCGGCTGTGCCAGACCATCGTCTGACCTCGAGCCTCACGGGCGCGTCCTCCAGCGATGTGAAGGCTGAGCCCGGCCATCACCGGTCAAATTGCCGTGCACTACCTTCGACCTGGCCGTACCGAATGGCAGTGTCGATCTGTCCGGAGCGCTAGCCGCCGACGTCTCGATGTCGACATCGAGAAGTCCAGCGATAACACTACCGGGGATGAACAAAACGTTCCGTGCCGTCATGCACAAGAGCACGCAGCCAGGTGGTTGGACCTACGTCGTCATGGACGGCTCGGCCGAGTACTTCGGGACCAAGGGTCTCGTGAAGGTACGAGGCACAGTCGACGGTGAGCCATTTCAGACTTCCTTCATGGCTCTAGGTGACGGCAGACACAAACTCCCCATCAACGCAGCCCTCCGCGGGAAGATCGGAAAGGAAGCGGGCGACGAGGTCGTGGTGACGCTCACCGAGCGCCTCACCAGCTAGGGAGTTCTGTCCTGGGGAGACACCCGACGGGAAGGGCGTGGGCTCTGGGACGCAGGTGACCACAACGTGTGCTCGACGATCGTTTCGGTCGCCCGCCTCCGACGTTGCCGGACCAGTTGCGGGCTACGGGGTCAGCGAGATTTCGGGGTGACTCGGCCGCCGCCCTTGCCCTTTTTGGAACCCTTGCCCTTCTTGGAAGGTTTCGTCGGTGAGCCGGGCATGCCTTGCCCTCCCCCTGACGCACCCGGGAATCCGCCGGCACCCAAGGCACCCAGGTCGCTGTTGTCGACCATGGATGCCATGTCGGCCATCGCTTTGGGGGACATGCGTTGGCGACCGCCGAGCATGCCGCCAAGTCCGCCCAGCGCCCCCATGGCACCCTTGCCCCCCTTGGCGCCCTTGGTCATGGTCTTCATCATCTTCTGCATCTCTTTGAACTGCTTGAGAAGTGCGTTGACCTCGGTGGTCCCGGTGCCGCTGCCGTTGGCGATGCGAACTCGGCGGGCACCGTCGATGACCGAGGGATCGTTCCGCTCACCCGGTGTCATCGACCGGATGATGGCCTCGATCTGGCCGATCTGCTTGTCACTGATGGCCGATGAGGCTTCCTTCAGGTCCTTGGGAACTCCAGGGAGGAGCGACATCATGCCCGACAGCGAACCCATCTTCTTCACCTGTTGGAGTTGCTCCAAGAAGTCCTCGAGGGTGAACCGACCCTCCATGAGGGCGGCCGCCCCCTTGGTGGCCACCTCCTTGTCCATCGTCCGCTCGGCCTGCTCGATAAGACTGAGCACGTCTCCCATGCCGAGGATCCGATCGGCCATCCGATCCGGGTGGAAGAGATCGAAGTCGTCCAACTTCTCGCCGGTCGAAGCGAACGCGATGGGACGCCCCACGACTTCTTTGACTGAAAGAGCCGCACCGCCGCGGGCATCGCCATCGAGCTTGGTGAGGATCACGCCATCGAGTTCGAGAGTGGCATGGAACGCTTGGGCTGTGGACACCGCGTCCTGGCCCGTCATGGCATCGATGACCAAGAACGTGTAGTCCGGCTGGACCACCTCAGCCATGCGGCGCACTTCGTCCATCAATGCCTCGTCGATGGAGAGGCGTCCGGCCGTGTCGACGATCAGCACGTCCCGGCCGAGCCTGCGGGCTTCAGCTAGACCGGCAGCAGCTACGGCCACCGGATCGCTCTGTTCGCTGAATACCGAGACGCCCGCTTGTTCGCCGAGCACCCGAAGTTGCTCGACAGCAGCCGGTCGCTGGAGGTCGGCACCGACCAACAGCGGGTTGCGACCTTGCTGCTTGAACCACCGGGCCAACTTGGCTGACGTCGTGGTCTTGCCCGAACCCTGCAATCCAGCCAACATGACCACGGTGGGCGGGCGGCTGGCGTAGGAGATCTTGAGGGTCTCACCACCAAGGATGGCGGTGAGTTCCTCGTCGACAACCTTGATGACCTGTTGACCTGGGCTCAGGTGCTGCGCGGAATCGATGCCTACGCAGCGGGCCCGCACCGCCTCGGTGAACTTGCGCACGACACCGATCTCGACGTCAGCCTCGAGCAGAGCGGTGCGGATCTCACGGAGGACTTCGTCGACGTCGGCCTCGGTGAGCCGACCCTTACCCCGCAGACGGGAGAGGATGCCTTCGAATCGATCGGTCAGGGTGTCGAACATGAAGCCCTCAGGCTATCCGACGCCCGATGCATGCTGACTCGCCCCGGACATGCCCGATGGGAATGTGAGCCCCCACGTCCTGCCCGTGATGGACGCCGCGTCAGAACAGTGCGTCGACGAAGGCTTCAGCGTCGAAGTCGATGAGATCCTCAGCGCCCTCACCCAACCCCACCAACCGGACCGGCAGGCCGAGTTCACGCTGAATGGCTACGACGATGCCACCCTTGGCCGTGCCGTCCAACTTCGTCAGCACGACGCCAGTCACGTCCACCGCTTCCAAGAACACCTTGGCCTGCGCCAGTCCGTTCTGTCCCGTCGTGGCGTCGAGCACCAAGAGGACCTCGACGACATGACCAGGAGAGCGATCGGCGACCCGTCGGATCTTCTTCAGTTCCTCGATCAGATTGACCTTGTTGTGGAGTCGTCCTGCGGTATCGGCCAGGACCACGGAGATGCCCTTGGATGCAGCCCGCTGCACAGCGTCGAAGACGACCGAACTCGGATCGCCTCCCTCGCCACCACGCACGACGTCAGCACCGGCTCGCTCGCCCCACAGTCCCAACTGCTCGGCGGCGGCTGCTCGGAACGTGTCTCCGGCGGCTAGGAGTACCGGCGTGCCGGCCCGGGTGAGGCGGGTGGCGATCTTGCCCAAGGTCGTGGTCTTGCCTACGCCATTGACGCCCACAACGAGCCAGACGTCCACGGGACGTTCCTCTTGGTTATCGCCGTCGGCACCAGGGTCCGAGGCTGGTGACGCCGATTCGCTTCGGTGGCCCAAGGGCGGGACCTCGCGCGACAGCATGGCAACGAGATCGCCTTTGAGGGCATCGACCAGAGCATCGGGTCCCTGAATTTCGCCGGCCTTGACCCGGCCGCGGAGGTCATCGAGGAGCACGTCGGTTGCGCCCACCCCCACATCTGCTCGGATCAGCGCTTCTTCGAGATCATCCCAGGTGCCAGCATCGATCTTGCCCTTGGATCGCACCGCTCCGAGATAGGAGGAGAGGAGCCCGCGAGCCTTGCCCAAGCGACCCTGATAGGTGGCTGGCTCTGGCTCTGGTGCAAGTGGCTCCGCTGTGTGGGGCTCAGCATCGGTCCCACCGGGTGGAGCGGTCGTTGGTGCGAGGTCAGGGCTCTCGTCGACCGGTTGAGCCGGCTCCCCCACCGGGGGTATCGGCGCTTGGGGCTGGGAATCAACGGTGGTCGTGGTGGTCGCCAACGATGCCGAATCGCCGCCCACTGCCCGGCCCTTGCGCCGGGTGGCGATGGCTACACCGCCACCCGCAAGGAGCACCGGGACCGCGATGACCAAACCGATGACGACATCGCTCACTGCAGTCAATGCACCAGGTTCGATCACAGAGATCTTTCCTAGTCGCCGGAGACGGTCGAGGAGGCAGCCGCTGGATCCATGCCAGTGACGACCGTCGTTGCCTCATTGCTGGCTTCAGCATCACTTGCTTCGGCATCACCAGAATCGGCGTTTCCAGAACTAGTGCCACCTTGGTCACCGACGATGTCGCCACCATCGGCTTGGCCAGCAGACGCCGCGACCCCTTCGCCGCCGTCACTGAGCACCTCGTCCATCAACGGTCCCTGGGGCGAAAGTTCGGGCACAGGAGGCGCCGTCGACGGACTCGAGGACATCACGAGTGTCGTGGCCGGAGCCTCGTCGACCGCGTCCGTGGCAGGTCGGGCTGTCGCCATTGACGCACGGTCCTTGGGGACCTTTTGGCTCACCACCTTGGAGGAACCACCCGGTGCCATGGTCACCCCATAGAGCGCGTCCGCTGCTTCCATCGTCCGCTTCTGATGGCTCACGATGATGAGCTGAGCCTCGGATCGGAACTCGTTCACCAATGCCAAGAAGCGCATCAAATTCACGTCGTCGAGCGCCGCTTCGACCTCATCCATCAGGTAGAAGGGCGAAGGCCGAGACCGGAAGACTGCGAAGAGGTAGGCCATCGCCACCAAGGAGCGTTCGCCGCCCGAGAGCAACGACAGGCGCTTGACGTTGCGTCCGGCAGGACGCACCTCGACTTCGACCCCGGTATTGAGCAGGTTCTCCGGGTCCGTCAGCGACAGACGTCCCGTCCCACCAGGGAACAGTGACGTGACCAGGTTCGAGAAGTGCTCGTTGACATCGGCGAATGCCGCGTCGAAGACGTGCATGATCTCTTCGTCCAAGGTCCTGATGACCTGGTGGAGATCACGACGAGCTTTTCGGACATCTTCGACCTGGGACTCGAGGAACTGGTGACGCTCGCCAAGTTCGCTGAGCTCTTCCATGGCCAGCGGATTAACGGGTCCGAGCTTGGCCAGCTCGCTCTCCAACTCCGCAACCCGGACCGAGGGGTTCGTGCCCTCGGCAAGCTCGGGCTTAGGCGCCTCTGAGGCTTCATCGGGCCCGCATCCAAGCTCGCGGCGGAGCGAGTCCACTACGGCCTCGCGGCGAACGCTGGCTTCGACGAGGTCGAGTTCGGCCTTCTGCAAGCGGCTACGTGTGGCAGCGAGTTCGTGTTCGCCCTCCGAACGGCGCCGACGCAGCTCTTCCAGCCGAGCCCCTCCGGCTCGAACCGCCTCCACCTGCCGGCGATGACGGTCCCTCAAGGTGGAGAGCAGCGCATCAAGTTCGGACTGCGCCCCGGTGACTACGCCAAGGAGACGCTCCACGGCAAGGGCATCGGCCTCCAGCCGGGTGCGCCGCTCGGCTGCCTCCTGGCGCTCTTCAGCGTGCCCCGTCAGTCGCCGCTCAACTTCGACCAGGCGCTCAGCGAGCACCCGGCGTCGCTCGACAAGCCCGGCTACCTGCGTCTCCCACTCCCGACGAGCCTGCGCCGCAGCGGCGATTCGCTCATCGATACCTCGCCGCTCCTGAGCGGCCGCGGCCAGTTGACCTGCAGCCTCGTCACGGACCCGTTCGAGTGCGGGTAGGCCGGCCACCAACTCCGCCACCCGTGCCGCATCGCGGCCGATCCGGTCGTCGAGTTCAGCCCGGGACCGTCGGACGTCCTCGAGTTCGGCCACCACCAAGTCCCGATCAGCACGTACACGCTGGAGACCAGCCCGGGATGCCTGGTGCGCGACCTCATTGCGATCATCGGCTCGTACGGCCTCGGTGGCCGCCTCACGTGTGGCTTCGACCTCAGCACGGGCAGCAGTTCGCTCGGCATCAGCGTCGGACACCTCGCCACGAGCGACGTCGGCACGGGCCTTGGCCTCGTCCACCAGCGCCGCCGTGACCATGCCGCCCCCGGCCCGCACACGCCAGCCTGTGGGCGAGAACCGATCGCCCTCTCTGGTCACCACGACAAGATCGGGACGAGCCAACGCAAGATCGATGGCTTCAGACCAGCCCCGCACAGCACAGCAGGTGCCGGCCAACAGCAGGTCGAGTACGCCATCCAGGCCCGGATAGTTGGGACCACCGGAACGGGATCGCACATGCGTCCGGATCGACTCGGTGCCATCGGGAACGGCTGGACCAGCCAGAGGGGCGGTGCGCACGCCGGCTCCGGTCAAGGCCAGCACGGCCCCGGTCGCCCCGCCCTGGCGCAGACGCGACAGCGCCTGTCGGGCTGGTTCGCTACCCGAGACGACCACGGCGGCCAGTGACGCTCCCGCTGCCGCCTCGAATGCTTCTTCCCACCCGCCGTCCACTTCGACCAGGTCCAACAAGGTCCCCACTACGCCGTCCACGCCGGCCAGCAGTTCGGCTCCGGCCGCGCCCCGTGCTTCATCAAGGGCGCGCTCGAGAGCGTCAGCCCTTGCATGGGCTCGTGCCTGCTCCTGCTCGGCTTGGCGAAGGGTTCCCTCGGCCAACTCCCGCCGCTGCACCGCTGCAGCATGGGCAGCCTCGGTGGCCGCCACAGCGGCCTGGAGCGCATGGCGGGCCTGTTCGGTCTCCGCCTGGCGTTCCCCGAGTTCGTGGGCCTCGCCTTCGAGGACTCCGGCACGGCGCTCGGTGGCGCCCATGCGAGCCACGACCTGGTCCAGAGTCCTTCGGTCACGCTCGAGGGCGTGCTCGAGCGAACTCAGTTGACCCCGGGCCACGGTGACGGCCTCTTCTGCTTGGCGAAGCTCGGCTCCGTCTCCCCGAGCAGCAAGATGGGCCTCGAGTTCAGCTGTCAGTTCCTCCTCGGACGCAGCCAAGACGTCGCGCTCAGGTAGCAGTAGGTCGTGTGCCTCGCCGGCGTGAGCCAACTCGTCGGCCAGCCGAGCACCTTCGGCTTCGAGCGTCGAGACCACGTCGGCGTCGGCTGCGGCGTCGAGAGCCTGGGCCAGTGACCGCTGGCGTTCCCGCAGTACACCGGTAAGCCCGCGTGCTCGCTCGACCATGCCCTCGGACCGACCTAGCGACGAGGTCAGATCGCTCTCACGCTCGGCAGACAACTCATCTGCTGTACGAACCGAGTCGGCATCGAGGCGACCCAACTCCTCAGCCAGCGTTGCCTCACGCTTGCGCTGCTCATTTTGGTGGCGAAGACTTTCCGCATGCCGAGCATCGAGCGCTTCGAGTTCGGTCCGGGCAACGTAGAGGCGGACGCTGCGCAGTTCATCGGCCAGCCCCGAATAGGAGCGGGCGGCTGCAGCCTGGCGCTCGAGCGGCCGGATCTGGCGCTTCACTTCGCGCACCAGGTCGAACAAGCGCTCGAGGTTCTCTTCCGTGGTGGCCAGCCTGCGCTCGGCTCGCTCGCGTCGTCGTCGGAACTTGAGCACACCCGCCGCTTCTTCGATGACGGAGCGCCGATCCTCGGGACGCGCCTCCAAGATGGCGTCGAGGTGACCTTGGCTGATGATCACGTGCTGCTGGCGGCCCACGCCGGTGTCCGACAAGAGCTCTTGGATGTCGAGGAGGCGGCACGGCGTGCCGTTGATCGAATACTCCGAATCCCCTGAACGGAAGAGCGTTCGGGTGATGGTGACCTCAGCGACATCGGCAGGAAGACGACCCGAGCTGTTGTCGATGGTCAGGGACACCTCAGCTCGGCCCAACGCAGGCCGGTTGGATGTTCCCATGAAGATGACGTCTTCCATCTTCTGAGAACGCACCGTGCGCGGCCCTTGGGCGCCAAGCACCCAAGCCACGGCGTCCACCACATTGGACTTTCCGCTGCCATTGGGACCCACGACGACCGTCACCCCGGGCTCGAACTCAAGCACGGCAGGGTCAGCGAAGGACTTGAAACCTTTGAGGGAGAGGGACTTCAGGAACACCGGGCGCTCACCCTATCGGCACGAGGACCACCCCGGGAGAGGACCACCGTGACCTGGAAGAACTCCCCCGTTCTTTCCTGATGTGGCGTCCCCCGCATCAGTAGCGAGCGCCTCTGCACGAGTGAAGTCGAACCCACCCTCAGACCTGGCAGTCCTCGCAGAAGAAGGTCGAGCGGCCCCCAGCCTTGACTCGGACGATGGTGCCGCGGCAACGCCGACAGGCTTCGCCTTCGCGGTCGTAGGCCTGGTGCTGGCCCTGGTAGTCGCCGATCTCACCGAAAAGGTCTCGGTACTGCTGATCGGCCAGAGACGAGCCTCGTCGCTTCACGGCCTCAGCCAGCGTCTCCACCATGGCCCGATAGAGGCGGCGCACCTCTTGGGACGACAACGAGTCCGACCGTCGGTCGTAGCGCAACCCGGCGGCATAGAGGATCTCGTCGGCGTACATATTGCCGATACCGGCCACGAACTCCTGGTCCATGAGTAGGTTCTTCAACGCTGCGTGGTGCGAGGCCAGCAGTGCCCAGAAGCGATCCCAGCTCATGACATCTTCGAGGGGATCGAAACCCAGATGAGCCAACTCGGGCAACCGGGGCTCGCCTTCGGCTGGAGCCACCGAGACGAAGACTTCACCGAACGTCCGGGGATCGACGAACCGCAGTTGGCCGCCCTGGGTAAACGTGAGCACGGCGTGCGTATGGGGAACCTTGGCCTCTTTGGCGTTCTTGGCTCGCTGCAGCTGGCCGCTCATGCCCAGGTGGATCACGAGCGTCGAGCCATCGTCGAGTTCGAGCAACAGGTACTTGCCCGCCCGATTGATCGCTGTGATCGTTCGACCTTCGAGCAGTGCTCGGAACTGCTTGGCGCTGGCATGACGGCGTACCGTCCGACCGTTTCGCACCTCGACAGTCTTGATCTTCCGGTTGACGACCTCGCCCTGCAGATCGCGTCGGATGGTCTCTACTTCTGGTAACTCAGGCATCTCCCCCGCCCTTCTCGGCTTCGAGAGCCGCACAGGCCGCCCGAGCTGCTTCCTGCTCGGCCGCCTTTTTCGAACGCCCCTCCCCCTGCCCGAGGTGCTGTCCGGCAACGTACACCGTTGCCGTGTACCGACGATCATGATCTGGCCCTGAGCGATCGAGCTCGTAGCGAGGCACGCCTCGGCCCATGGCCACCACCTCTTCTTGCAACCGGCTCTTGAAATCAGAGGCCACCGGTGAGCCCACCGCTACTTCGATCCGGTCGCTGAGCAGCCCGAGGACCAGCGTGCGGGAGGCGTCCACCCCACCATCGAGGTGGACGGCACCGATCACCGCTTCCATGGCGTCCGCCAGGATTGAGGTCTTCTGGCGCCCGTCGGCGAGATCTTCCCCGCGACTCAACCGCAGGTGAGAGCCGACGTCCAGGTCAATCGCCACCTCGGCCAGGGCGTGGGCGTTGACAACAGATGCTCGCACCTTGGAGAGTTGGCCATCATTCAGACCTGGCCACGTGTTGAACGTGTACTCAGCCACAATCATCCCGAGCACGGCATCGCCCAGGAACTCCAGGCGCTCGTTGGACTGTCCTCCATGTTCGGCACACCACGAACGGTGGGCCATCGCCTGAGCCAGGAGACCCGGGTCAGCAAAGTCGTGCCCAACCCGTTCGGCTAGGGCACGGTCGCCGTCGGGGGAACCGTTGGCGGACACAGAGTGAAGTGTCGCCGTCAGGATGCTCCGAGCTTGGCATGCACGTAGTCGACGGCATCACGCACAGTCCGGAGCTCTTCGAGGTCCTCGTCGTCGATGCGGAATCCTACGGAACGCTCACCCAGCTCTTCTTCCAGTCCTTCGACGAGCTCGATCAAGGCAAGTGAGTCAGCATCAAGGTCCTCGGCGAACGATGCCGACTCGCTGATGGTCGATGGCTCGATCTCGAGGATGTCGGCCAAGAGTTCCCGGACGAGTTCGAGGATCTGCTGGCGGTCGAGCGGACCCTGCTCGACATGGGTCTCCGCGGGCACGGCATCTCCTGGTTGCGTATCAAAACCAACGGCGGAACTCGTCGCTGGGCTGGGCAAACACTACCCGAGGCGGCCCATGGGGCGGGGTATACCCCGCTACACCGGGTCGTTCATACGACGGAAACACGGAAGCAACGGGCCTGACCCACTGACACGCGACACTTGTAGACGTGCTGGCCACCGACACCCCTGAGAACGACATGCCGGGTCTGCCCTACGACGCGTCGGCCCACTTCGACGAGCTGATCCAGCCCAACGGCAGGCCGCGCCCAGCAGCCGAGGTCTTGTGGCGACACCTGTCTGAGCTCGGTCCAGCCGCCCTAGCCGAGCGCCAAGATGCAGCCGACCGTGAGATCCGGGCCATCGGCATCACCTTCACGGTCTACGACGGTGGCGTTGGGGTCGACAGGCCGTGGCCCTTTGACATCGTGCCGCGGATTATCGCCAAGACCGAGTGGCGGGCCATCGAGGCCGGTCTCGTGCAACGACTGGTTGCTCTGAACCTGTTCATCGACGACTGCTACCACGATCAGCGAGCGATGTCCGCAGGGATCGTGCCGTCAGATCTCGTCACCGGCTCGCCCAACTTCCGTCCCGAATGCATGGGCGTGAACCCGCCCGGAGGCATCTGGGCACATATCTGTGGCTCGGACCTGGTCCGCGATGCCCAAGGAAACGTCTTGGTGCTCGAAGACAACCTGCGGGTTCCGTCCGGGGTCTCCTACCTGCTGGAGAACCGCATGGTGACCAAGCGCGTCTTTCCTGAACTGTTCCGGCACTGCAGCATCGAGCCCGTCGACCCCTACATAGGGCGGCTGGCCAACATGCTCGCATCGGTGTCACCGGGCACGGGAGACCCGACAATCGTCGTGCTGACTCCGGGCATCTACAACTCTGCCTACTTCGAGCACGCCTTCTTGGCCCAACAGCTCGGAGTCGAACTCGTCGAGGGCAGTGACCTGATCGTCCTCGACGACGACTGCGTCTATGCCCGCACCATTGAAGGTCTAGCCCGGGTGGACGTCATCTACCGGAGAGTAGATGATCTCTACCTCGACCCTGACATCTTCTTGCCAGATTCGGCTCTCGGCGTGCCTGGCCTCATGCGGGCGTGGCAGGCCGGACGGGTAGCACTGGTGAACGCCCCAGGAGCAGGGTTGGCCGATGACAAGAAGATCTACTCCTACGTGCCCGACCTGATCCGGTTCTTCCTTGAGGAGGAACCATTGCTCGACTCGATTCCCACGTTGCGGTGCAGCGACCCGGACTCGCGTGCTCACGTACTCGCCAATCTCCCGTCACTGGTAGTCAAACCGGCCAACGAATCTGGCGGTTCCGGGATCACGGTCGGCTCGCAAGCGAGCGAAGGAGAACTTGCCGAGGTCGCCCGACGCATCACCGAAGACCCCGACCGTTGGGTGGCCCAGCCCATCATTGACCTGTCCACAGCACCGACTCTCTGCGATGGCAACGTGGCGCCACGTCACATCGATCTCCGACCGTTCACCCTGCTCGGACCTGAAGGTGCCTATGTCACTCGGGGCGGCCTCACGCGGGTTGCACGTCGTGAAGGTTCACTCGTGGTCAACTCGTCTCAGGGCGGAGGAAGCAAGGACACCTGGATCGTCGACCTCGAGGCTGAGGAGGCCCCACAGTGGCCGAAGCCGATCCCAGCGTCGGTAAGCACGGCCACGTCATGACGGACCGGACTGAGCAATGGACCGAAGGCCAGGTCGTCCACGATGGCCTGACCATCGAGCCGACCGACAACGTGAGCGATCACGCAGGGGAACACGACGACGAACGAGAACGAGGTCCCGGGATGCTGCTTGCTCGCATGGCCGAAGCCGTCTACTGGGCAGGGCGCCACCTTGAACGGGCCGAGGGCACAGCACGCATCGTGCAGGTGCATGCCGATGCCCACGTCGATCTTCCCGTAGGAGCCGATGTGGGGTGGGAGCCCTTGCTCTCCATCGTGGGGGTCGACAGTGAGTTCTCCCATCGCTACGCATCGGCATCGACTTCCACCGATGCTCGGGCCGCCGAAGAAGATGTGATCGAATTCCTACTGCACGGTGAAGGCAACCCGTCGTCGATCCTGGCATGTCTCACCAATGCGAGAGAGAACCTCCGGACGTCACGTCCAGTTGTTCCCCGAGAGGCCTGGGAGGCCTGCAACAACCTGTGGCTGACCTCCAACGATCATCTGGCTGAAGCAGACAGCCGCGAAGGCCGGGTCCGCTGGCTTCGGCGCGTGATCGCCGGCTGCCAGTGCATCCACGGCATCCTGCTCGGCACCATGAGCCGTGACGAGGCGATGTCGTTCCTCGTCCTTGGTCAGAGCTTGGAACGTGCCGATCTGACCACTCGAGTGCTCGACGTCCGTTCGGAGACATTGCGAGGGGTCGGCACCGACGAGCCCTACGACGTCGTCCACTGGATGGCGGTCCTTCGCTCGTTGGCCGCCTACCAGCCCTTTCGGCGCGCTATGCCCGCACGCCCCCAAGGAGGCTCCACGCTGCGATTCCTGCTCCAAGACGATCGCTTCCCGCGGGCGGTGAACGCCTGCCTGGCCGAGGCCCGCACCCAACTCAAGGTGCTCCCCTTCTCCGAGGACGCACAGGATGCCTGCCAGACTGCTTCCATGATCGTGGCTTCCGCCTCGCCGGCTCGGCTCGTTGTCGACGGGCTGGCTGCCTACCTCGATGAGCTGCAGCAGGCGTTGGCCGAAGTTCATCGATCCGTCGACACAACGTTCTTTCGCCCCACCCCTTCCGAGTGGGGACAGGTGTCCCCGGTCCAGTGACCGTCGCAGTCCCATCCGGGATGGATCGATCCAGCAAGACAGACGAGACTCGTTCGGGCGATGGTCGGATACGGCCGAACTGGCAACCCATTGCCGACACGCTCGACGACCTCGGACCGAACGGTCTACTTGCTCGCCAAGATGATGTGGCTCGTCTCCTGCGGACCGAGGGTGCCACCTACAACGACACGTCGGGTCCCGTCAGCATGCGATGCCCCTGGGTCCTTGACCCGGTGCCCTTCATCATCTCCGAAGACGAGTGGGCCACGCTGGGCGCCTCAGTAGCCCAGCGGGCCGCCCTGTTGCAGTTGGTCCACGCCGACCTGCACGGCCCTCGGCGATTGGTCGCCGAGGGATTGGTCCCTGCAGAACTGGTCTTGGGGAACCCGGCCTTTCTCCGTCCCGTCACCGATCAGACCGGTGACCGGGCCGACCGACCAAGCTCCGCTCTCTTCACCGTGGCCGTCGACGTCATCCGGGGTCCCGATGGCACGTTCATAGCCATGGCCGACAAGACCCAGGCGCCCTCCGGGATGGGATACGCCATCGTCAACCGCTCAACGCTCTCTCGGGTCCTCCCTGCCCTGCATCGACGATCCGGGGTCGAACGGTTGGCTGGCTTCATCCGGGCCATCCGATCCGGGGTGGAGGCCGCTGCCCCGGAGGAAGCCGGCGACGTCCGTGCCGTGGTACTCACACCTGGGCCGATGTCGGAGACCTACTTCGAACATGCCTACCTCGCCGCGTATCTGGGCTACCCGCTCGTCGAAGGCCGCGACCTCGCCGTGGAGCATGGCCGGGTCTGGCTGCGGACCCTCGAAGGCCGGGACCCCATCGACGTGATCCTTAGACGGGTGGACGACGTGTGGTGCGACCCTGTCGAACTACGGCCCGATTCGCTGTTGGGCGTCCCCGGACTGCTCGATGCCGTGCGGCGGGGACTGGTGACAGTCCTCAACCCGATTGGAAGCGGACTTCTCGAGACCCCAGGCATCTCGGTGCAACTCGAACGGTTGGCCCCTGCACTTCTCGGAGAAGAGCTCCGCCTCCCTGGTCCGCCCAGCTGGTGGTGCGGTACGCCCGAGGGTCTCGCCGAGGTGACTGCTCGGTGGGACCATGTTGTGCTCGTGCCCGCCATTCCCGGCAACGGCATATGCGTTGGACCGATCGAGCCTTCCCGGCTGCAGCCCGAGGAGGCCAATGCGCTCCTTGCCGACGTGCGTGCCAGACCCCAGGACTGGGTAGGTCGCCAGGTGCTCGAGGCATCCACCGTGCCGATGGTCGGAGTTGACGGAGTCTTGGCCGATCGACCGATCAGCCTGCGCTCCTTTGCCGTGCGCGACTACAGCACCGATGGTCCTCGGCCAAATTTTGTCGTCCTGCCGGGTGGTCTGGCCCGGGTGCTCGATGACGTGGGTGCCTTCGCTGGTTCAGGGGCAACGTCGCCCATCAGCAAAGACACCTGGGTGGTCTCTTCCGGCCCGATACTCCAGCAGAGTCCGTGGTTGCCGTTGGCCGACACCAGCCCGACCATCGCCATCCAGGGCGGGGTCGCCACCCCCTTGCCGGCACGAGCGGCTGCCCAACTGTTCCTGCTCGGTCGCAGCGCCGAGCACGCTGAACTTCTCATCCGCCTCGTGCGAGCCGTGCAACTGAGGATCGACCAACCGCTGGATATCGGCAAGGGCCACGGGGCGGACTCACTCCGTGTGCTTTTGGCCGCGCTCGAGCCGGCCGCCGCCTTCGATCCACGCGCTGAGCCGATCCTCCGCCGAGGATCAAGTGGCCTCGAGGATCGGCCCACCCGAGACGATCCTGACGAGAGCGAGCTAGCCACGTCATCTCCACTCGATTCCCGCTCGCTGACCCTTTTGTTTGATCCACAGGTGGCCGGAGGCCTGGTCGCTACGGTTGGCGTGGTCGTCGACGCCGCGTACTCGGTCCGGGATCAGCTGTCGGCCGACTCGTGGCAACTCGTCGGCGACCTTGACGAGGGACGGGCGCGGCTCGTGGCGTCGCCACCCACCCACCTTGCGGCCGCCCAGCCCGCGTTGGCCGGACTGCTCAGATCGCTCCTGGCCCTGGCCGGGATGTCAGCCGAGAACATGGAGCGAGATCCGTCCTGGCGTTTTCTCGATGCCGGACGCCGTCTCGAGCGAGCCCGGGCGTCA
Source organism: uncultured Acidimicrobiaceae bacterium (assembly GCA_903873395.1). GTDB lineage: Bacteria > Actinomycetota > Acidimicrobiia > Acidimicrobiales > RAAP-2 > Bog-756. Next base: position 68,762 of record CAIQOJ010000110.1, on the reverse strand, counting down.
GTGCGCTTGCTCGCCTCGGTATTGACTGAACACCGGAGTGGTGTAGCCGAGGACCTCCTGGTCGAATCGCTTCTCCGGACCTCCGAAAGTCTGATGATCTTCAGGCGCCGGTCAGGTCCCGTACTCCACGTTGCTGGGGCGCTCGATCTGCTCGTCTACGACGCGGCCAATCCCCGAAGCATCCGGTTCCAGTTCGATCGGCTGGAGGAACACCTCGGCAACCTTCCGCCAGGATTCGGAACCGACGACCGCACGCAGCTCGTTGCACGAGCTGCGGCACCATTGCAGGCGACCGACGCCCTGCGTCTGGCCGCTGTGGACCCGGCGACCGACAGGCGTACCGAGCTCGAATCGGTCCTTGACGACGTCGATGCCCGGCTAGCCGAACTGCACGACTCCGTGCGCCGCGGATGGTTCACCCCTCAGCGCCTCTCCGCCTTGGCCGGGGGTGGGATGTCGGACGGTGATCGGCGATCTGCATCGAGCCGCCGGTGAGGTACCAGGTGAGGCACCGCACGACCTACCGCTATGGCGCTCCCGTCGAACGTTGTCGCAATGAGGTCCACCTTCGGCCAAGGGACACGCCGAACCAGGTATGTCTTGAACACGAGTTCCGCTCCGATCCCCTGCCCGCCTCGTGGAGCGAACGCTTGGATCATTTCGGCAATACGGTGACGGGATTTGCCGTCGACGGACCGTTCGACATCTTGGAGGTCATAGCCACCAGCGTCGTTGAGACATCGGCGCCACCGGCACCTGACCCACTCGGTCCGTCTTGGAACGAGGTGCGTGACCTGTTGGCCACTGACCTCAATCCTGAGGTCATCGAGGCCCGGGAGTTCTGCTTCTCCTCGCCGCTCGTGCCCGAGACCCCGGCGGCTTTTGGGTGGGCTGCCTCGTCGTTCCCTGCAGGCCGGCCTCTGGTCGAGGCCGTGACCGACCTCAACATGAGGATCCATTCCGAGTTTGACTACGTACCGGGAACCACCTCGGTGAGCACCCCGCCCGCCGAGGTGCTCGAGCACCGGAGCGGGGTCTGCCAGGACTTCGCCCACCTGGCCATCGCCGCACTTCGGAGTCTGGGTTTGGCAGCCCGCTACGTCAGTGGCTACCTCGAGACGAACCCGCCGCCGGGTGCACCTCGCCTTGTCGGAGCCGATGCCTCACACGCATGGTTCTCGGTCTTCGTGCCGGGCCATGGGTGGTTCGACCTCGACCCCACCAACAATGTGCCTACCGGAGAGCACCACGTGACCACCGCCTGGGGCCGTGACTACGGAGACGTCCCTCCGGTCAAAGGCATTGTCTTCGGCGGTGGCAGTCAGCCGGAACTCGCGGTCGCCGTGGATGTGGAACCCATCAGTACCTGAGAGCCAACCGGGCCATCCGATTCCCGAACTGCCTCAGTCAGGTTCATCTCCATCTCAGTTTCCAGAGATCTTTCGGAATCAGCGTCACACGTGCGAAGGTGACCCACACGATGTCCCCGAGAATTCTGAGGCAAGAGCAGCCGTATCGATGCCTTCGACTTCCAATGCTGGCGCTTGCGACGTGTTCCCTGATGTGTTCATGCGACAGTGGCCGCTGACCACAGACTCGTCGTTCCTCGTGCCCTAGGGTCCACCCATGCGCATCCTGATCACCGGAGCCGCCCGGGCCATCGGTGCGGCCACCGCAGCCGAGTTGACCGCAGCTGGCCATGAGGTGGTGGCCACCGCACGAGACGTCTCTCGCCTCGACGAACTCGACGTGGCCCTCCGCCTGCCCCTCGACGTAACCGACGACACCTCGGTGGCCACCGCTCTCGAGGCAGCTGGCGAGCTCGATGCGGTGGTCAACAATGCCGCCCTGACCGGAAAGGGCCCGCTGGAGACCTACCCCATCGATCGCATCGAGTCGATGTTCGCCACCAACGTGCTCGGGTCCCTGCGCGTCCTCCAGCCGCTCCTGCCCGCCTGGCGTCAGCGGGGCTCGGGAGTGATCATCAACATCAGTTCTATCCAGGGTCGGGTAGCCACACCGCTCGAAGGCGGCTACTCCGCCTCCAAATACGCCCTGGAATCCATCTCGGAGACGCTCCACTACGAACTCGCCCACTTCGGTATCCGCACCGTCATCATCGAGCCTGGCTATGTCGCACCCGGCATGCTCCGAGGCGAGCGCGTGCCCGGCGACCCGGCCTATGCCCAACTGTGGAAACAGTGGGAACACACAGACAGGGCCGTGACCGGACCCGAGGGTCGACCTGGGCCTGAGATCGTGGCCCGAGCCGTGCTGGCAGCCATCGAGGACCCCACCACCCCGTTGCGGGTGCCGGTCGGTAATGATGCGGCCATGGTGCTCGGCGCACGTTCCTCGCTCGACGATGCCGGATTCGAATCCGCCATGCGCAGTGTGCTCGGAGCCACGTGGTGAGGAATCCGTCGTTGGTTTGCCTGGCTCACGTGATCCTGCGACCTCGGGGCAAGCAGTGTGGCTCACCCCTGTGGATCGTGCGCCTGGTCTGACGTTCGACCAGTTCTGAGGCTTCAGTGGGCGTTCTGCAGGCTTCGGGCAGCCATCTCCAGATACTCGATCAGCACCGCCCGGTCCTCCTCGGACAGGTCAGCTCCGTCGACGGCGGCGGTCATGTGACGCATCCAGGCGATGGCCTCGTCCTTGCCGATGACGAACGGAGTGTGGCGCATCCGAAGCCTGGGGTGTCCTCGGATGGCGTTGTAGTCGTCAGGCCCTCCCCAGTACTGAGCCAAAAATAGGGCCAGATGGGCCTTGGAGATGGTCAGGTCGTCGGGATACATCGGGCGGAGCAGGGGGTCGGTGACCACGCCCTCGTAGAAGCGCTCGACCAGGGCGTCGAAGAAGGGCTGCCCACCCCATCGCTCGAACGGCGTCTCATCCTGCTTCCGACCCAGCCGCACGGCACGACACTAGGCCGTCCCGGGTAGCCTTTGGCCGACGCCTCCGGCCGCAGGGCCGGAATGCCGATGTGTACGGGAGTAGATGGGTCGCACGTGCGACACGTGGACGTCCGCACAACGGCCCCAGGCGGCGAGCGTGACGGCACGGGCTGATCACACCACGGGAGGACACCATGCACGACTGGAACGACGACCAGCTGATGGTCCGCGACGCAATGCGACGATTCATCGATGCCGAGGTGGTCCCCCACATCGACGACGTGGAGCACAACGGCGTGCCCCCCTACGACATCATCCGCAAGATGTACTCGACCTTCGGCATGGACCAGATGGCCCGTGACCGCTTCAAGAAGCAGCTCGATCGCAAGATCACTGGCACCGCCGAGACTGCCGAAGAGCGGGCTGAGCGGGCCGGTGACGGCGGCGCGGCGGCCATGACCCTGATCCCCATCATCGAGCTCTGTCGCCACTGCCCGGGCATCGTCACCTCCATGGGCGTGAGCGTCGGCCTGGCTGCCGGAACCATCATGAAGGGCGGCACGCCAGCACAGATGGAACGATGGGGTCTCGACCTGCTGACTGCCGAAAAGGTCGGTGCCTGGGCCATCACCGAACCCAATTCGGGATCTGACGCCCTTGGTGGGATGACCACCACGGCGCGTCGAGACGGTGACGAGTACGTCATCAACGGCTCGAAGACCTGGATCACCAACGGCCCCTACGCCGACACCATCGTCCTCTACGCCAAGCTCGACGATGGTTCAGGCACGCCGATGCGCCAGCGCCCCGTGCTCACCTTCGTTCTGGAGAAGGGCATGGCTGGTCTCGAGCAGTCCAAGCCCCTGCGCAAGATGGGCCTGCACTCCTCCCCCACCGGCGAGCTCTTCTTGTCCGACGTTCGCGTAGGCAAGGACTACCTCTTGGGTGAGACCGAAGAGCAGCGTGGTGGTGGCGGCCGCGAGTCGGCCAAGGCCAACTTCGTCACCGAGCGAGCAGGCGTTGCCGCCATGGCTCTCGGTGTCATCGAGGAGTGCCTCAAGCTCTCGATTGAGTACGCCAAGAACCGGGTGCTGTGGGAGAAGCCCATCGGCGACTTCCAGCTCATCCAGCTCAAGCTGGCCAAGATGGAGGTGGCCCGACTCAATGTGGAGAATCTGGTGTTCCGCCACATCGAGATGTCGGCGGCGGGCAAGGACATGTCGCTGGCCGAAGCGTCCGCCCTCAAGCTCTACTCGGCCCAGGCCGCTACCGAGGTAGCCATGGAGGCCGTGCAGCTCATGGGTGGCAACGGCTACACCGCCGAGTACCGGGTGGAACAACTCGCTCGAGACGCCAAGGTCTTCCAGATCTACGCCGGCACCGACGAGATCCAGATCACCCACATCGCCAAGGACCTCCTCCGCCGCTGAGCCGACCCGGTATCGTTTCGGGATCGCAGCGCCCGGGACACCGGGACAGGGGGAGGATCCACATGGCGTACGACATCCAGGGAGACCCGCGTCTCGATCCGCGTATCAAGGCATTGCTGGCTTGGGTGCCGGCCGTCGCCGTCACCGACGCGGTCGACCGTGACCAGATCCTTGCTGAGGCGGCCAGTCCCGAGGCAGTGGCGTCCGCCGAAGGGTTCCGGGTGCTGATGGAGATGTGTGACACCGAAGAGGCCGCTCCGTCGGCTGGGCTGCGCATCACCCGAGAAGACGGTGTGGCCACCCCAGCCGGCTCACGGATCAACCTTGCCGTCATCCGACCCGACAACGATGAGGTCGTCCCCGCCGTGGTCTACCTCCACGGTGGCGGCATGACCAACTTGTCGTGCTTCGACGGCATGTATCGGGGCTGGGGAAAGTTGATTGCCGCCAACGGAGTGGCCGTGATCATGGTCGACTTCCGCAACTCCATCGTCCCCTCGTCGGTGCCCGAAGTGGCACCCTTCCCCGCAGGACTCGATGACTGTGTGGCTGGCGTGCGCTGGGTGGCGGCCAATGCCGCACAACTCGGCATCGACCCTGATCGCATCGTGGTGGCCGGAGAGAGTGGCGGCGGGAACTTGACGCTGGCCACCGGCATGCGCCTGGCTCGTGAGGGTGACCTCGGCCTCATCTCGGGCCTGTACGCCCTCTGCCCCTACCTGGCCGGCGAGTGGCCACGAGAGGACCTGCCATCGAGCACGGAGAACAACGGGATCCTCCTCGACCTCCACTCCAACCGAGCGAAGTTGGCCTACGGCATTGAGGCCTTCGAGGCCCGAGACCCGTTGGCTTGGCCCTTGTTCGCCTCCGTCGACGATGTGGCCTCACTGCCCCGAACGGTCATCAGCGTCAACGAGTGCGACCCTCTGCGTGACGAAGGCGTCGCCTTCTACCGACTCCTTCTCGAAGCAGGCGTTGCCGCTCGTTGCCGCCAAGTCATGGGCACCATGCACGGCACGGAAATCTTCACCATCGCTTGTCCGGACATCAGTCGGGACACGGCTCGGGATCTGGCCGCCTTTGCCGCTGGCGGCTTCTGAGCTGGGCGCAGAGCGCCTCGAGGGCGAGCGGGGTCACCGCCACCGTTGGCGCCTGGCGGTAGCTGTCATCGTCACGATCGCAGCACTCGTCCCGGCTGCTGCGGCACTGGCCATCCACGCCGGACGGTCGTTCACACCAGTGGGCGATTCGGCCATCTTCGACCTGCGAGTTCACGATGTCTGGCCGCTCGGGCCCTTGACCCCGCTCACCGGTGCCTATAGCCGGATGGGCTGGAGCCATCCCGGCCCCCTCCTCTACTGGCTCGAGGCGCCATTGTCCGCCATCGGCGGAGGGTCCTCCTGGGCCACCCTGTGTGCTCAGGTGGCACTCGAAGCACTGGCCGTGGCGCTCACCGCGCGCCTGGCGTGGAGCACCGGTGGCCTCCGTCGAGTCCTGCCCTGGGTAGCCGTCCAAGCGACAGTGGCGGCCGCTCTCGGTTCCCAGCAACTTCTGGTCCTGTGGAACCCGAACGTTGCCCTGCCATTCTTCGTACTCTTCCTGCTCCAGGCATGGGTGGTGGCCCAGGGTGCCAGCCGACACCTCCCGGGACTGACTGTGGTGGGCCTGCTTTTGGTCGAAGCCCACGTGGGGTACACGCTCGTCGTTGTTACCGGCGGCATCTGGGCCGTCATCTGTCTCGTGCGCGCCGAACGGCGAGCAGGACGACCGGCCATGGCCATCCGACCATGGAGCATGTCGGGTATCGCCGTTGGCGTCCTGTTCCTTATCCCCGTAGCGCTCGATGCCGTCCGGCGGCCTCCGGGGAACTTCGTGCATCTGATTAATGCCGCCTTGGGGATGGAGCCAGGCTCGAAACTCCCTCTGGTCGGCCTGAGATCCGGCCTCGGCCTCATGGCAACCGAGTTCCGATGGCGACCACCGTGGTTGGGTGGGGTCGATCCCGTCGACCCGTTCTCCGGTGGGCCACATCCGTCAGGTATGGGCTGGCTTCTGGTGGGTGTCATGCTCCTGACCTCGGCGTGGTTGATCGTTCGCCGAGGTGGCCGCCGGGACCTCTGCCTCCTGGTCGAGCTGCTCGCACTCGTGGCGACAGCAGGCGTCCTGGCCATCTCCAGCGTGCGTGGCGCACCACTTGCCTACCTGTTCTCGTGGCGTGTGGCCCTCGGTGCAGGAATCTGCATCCTCGGGACCGCAGCCGCAGGTGAGGTCCTCACCATGCAACACACCCGAGCGCTGCAGTGGGGAGCGGCAGGCCTTCTCGCCCTGACGGTCGCAGCCTCAGCGTCCTTGACGACCGCGGTGGTGACCACACCCTCAGGGGTGCTTCCCATGGCGCCGGTGGCTGCGGCTCTGGCCACCCAGATCAACGACCAGCACCCGCCGACGAGCCCGACGCTTCTCCGAGTGGCCGGCACCCCTCTGGGAGGCCTCCACGCCGCACTCGTCGACCAACTTGCCCGCGCCGGACGACCACTTGGCGTCGATCCCGGACTCGGCCCAGCTTTTGGCTGGTCCCGGGTGAAGGCACCGACCCAGGTGGCCACCGAGTGGCTGGTCAGCGAAGACACCATCACCACCCTCACCATCGAGGCACTTCCTGGTGCCGAGGTCGTGGCCGCCACACACCCCCTCCCGCCCAGAGACGAGGCCCGACTGCGCACACTGGTGACCATGCTGTCCGACCAACTCGTGGCGGCAGGCCGGGCCGATGCGGTGCCCGAACTGGCTTCGCCGCTCGCACCCTTCGCCTTGGCTGCCGTTCCAGGTCTGTCTCAGACCTCGCTCTACGAGCTGGCTCGCCTCGATGTGGTCATCAGTCGGCGTACGTGTCTGTGTGCCGTGGTCGCCGTTCCCCCCGGCGAGGGACCCGGGCCACCGCCTTCACCGTGAAGAGGCCTACTCGACGTCGGTGGGTGACTCCGACGGGCCGTCAGGACGGATCGCCGTAGCCACCGCCTCGACCAAGCCACCCACTGCCACGTCGTGCGCCACGGTGATTGCATTCACCATGGCCACCCGAGTGGACGAACCGTGGCTGATCACACAGACCCCATCCACACCGAGCAGCATGGCGCCTCCGGTCGTCTCTGGGTCGAGTCTTCCAGCCAAGGGCAGGAGATGAGGGAGGAGCGCATTCGCCGCGTCCGCCACTTCAGGCTTTGCGAAGATGTCTCCCAGAGCGGACATGAGGAACCGGAGCGTCCCTTCCAGCGTCTTGAGCGCCACATTGCCCGTGAAGCCGTCGGTGACGATCACATCGGCCTGGTTGTCGAAGAAGTCCCGACCTTCGACATTGCCCACGAAGTCGAAGTCACCCGAGCCGCCTTCGGCGAGTATGCCGTGGGTCTCTTTGACCAGCGGCGTCCCTTTGGACTTCTCCTCGCCAATGGAAAGCAGGGCCACTCGTGGGCGGCTCACCCCGTAGCGCTGACGAGAGTAGGCAGCGCCCATCTGAGCGAACTGGACCAGCATCTGCGAGGTGGCTTCAGCGTTGGCGCCAGCATCAAGGAGCAGTGTGGGGTACTCCTTGCGCAGGTCGGGAATCGGCGTGGCGATGGCCGGCCGGATGACCCCGGGAAGACGTCCCATGCGCAGCAGTGCTGACGCCATAGTGGCCCCGGTGTTGCCGGCGGAAACCATGGCCATGGCTTGGCCGTCACGCACGGCCTCTGCGGCGCGCACCAACGAGGAGTCCTTCTTCTTACGAACCCCGTTTCCCGGGTCTTCGTCCATACCGATGATCTCGGTGCAGGCGATGACCGGCATGTCGCCGGTGTCCCCCATCTGCTCGGGAGGACCCACCAGGACAACCCCAATAGATCCAGCCTCGGCTACCGTGCGCGCTCCTGCGAGGATCTCTTCAGGTGCCTTGTCGCCGCCCATGGCGTCGACGGCAACCGGTAGGGACCGGAATGCTTCCCCCGTGGGGCGCGGTGTGCGCCTCGCCACTAGTCGACGTCGAGAGCCTGACGGCCCTTATACCAACCGCAGGTCGGACACACCACGTGAGGCTGCTTCGCGGTCTGGCATTGGGGGCAGACGGAGCGCGCCGGTACCTTGAGCACCCAGTTGGATGCTCGGCGGCTGCGGCTCTTCGCCTTAGAGGTCTTCTTCTTTGGGACGGCCATAGGGGCGACATCCTAGGTCAAGTTGGCGGGCCCTCGTCACGCAGGGTGTCCAGGGCCGCCCACCGGGGGTCCAGCGGCGCCTCGCAGGCACAGGTATCCGTGTTGCGATTCGCCCCACAGGTGGGGCACAAGCCCTGGCAGTCGGCATCACACAGGGGGGCCAGAGGCAAGCCGAGCAGCACCGCATCTCGAGCCAAAGGTTCCAGGTCGATCTCGTCGCCCACCAACGGGTAGGCCTCCTCGTCGCCGACCTTGCCTTCTTTGGGGGCGTAGTGCTCACGGACCTCGGCCATCGCCGTGCCTTCCACCGACCCACCGCACCGCCGGCACTCCCCCACCCAAGGTGCTCGGACCTGCCCGGTCACCGTGATCCCGCCGGGAAACGACGTCAGGGTGAGGTCACAGGTGACGTCTTCGGCGGCGGGCACCGTGACCGACACTGCGCCCAAGTCAGCGATCGGGCCAGACCGATGCTCATCACGAGTCGTGCCGTTCTGCTTGCGTAGGGCGGCCACCTGCACTCGGAACGGGCGCCGATCAGGTCGACTGGCGTCCATCTGGCCGCGCCGGACATCGGGGCCGGCATGATCTTCTGGCTGCGGCAACCCCTCAGCGGATGACGCCACCGGGGGCTCGACGGGAGCCACCGAGGCCTCAGTCGAGGTCCTGGTCGAAGAACGCCTCGGCTTCCTCGGATCCAGGTGCGGTGACAATGGTGTCGCCTTGGTCGCCGATCTCCACGTTGGGCATCGGTGCGGGCTGGAGTTTCTCGCGACCGGCCTGCACCGTCTTGAGCGTGCGGTCGAGCACGATCTCGAAACGGGCCAGTTGACGGCCGACGTAGTCGTCGACTTCATGGCGCCTGCGGCGGGCCTCTTCATTGGCATCGTCCAGGATCCGCTGCGCCACATGGTTGGCCTGGCGGACCACTTCGGTGCGCTGCACCATGCGCTCGGCATGGATGCGACCCTCTTCCATGATCCCGTCAGCCGTGCGCTGCGACTCAGCCACGAAGGCTTCACGGTCGGCCAGCATCCGTCGGGCTTCTCGCAACTCCTCAGGAAGGCGCTGGAGGGCGATCTCCAAGAGTTCGACCAACTCCTCTCGCTGCACGAGGACCGAGGACGACAACGGCATGGCCTTGGCGGTGTTGACGAGCGCTAGTGCGTCAGCCAGGTAGGCCTCGGTGTCATCGTCAGCCACCGCTTCCACTTGATCGTCGAGATCGTCGAAGAGATCACTCATCGCTGAACTTCTCCTGGAGTCGCTTGGCCACTGGTGGCGGCACGAAGGCAGCCACATCGCCGCCGAAGCGGGCCACTTCACGCAGCAGCCTCGAGGCCACGAACGAATACGCCGAACTCGTCGGGATGAAGAGCGTCTCGACTCCCGAGAGCTGCTTGTTCATCTGCGCCATCTGCAGTTCGTTCTCAAAGTCGGACACTGCTCGTAGGCCCTTGACGATGGCGCTCGCACCCACGTCCTCGGCCACGTTAACGACCAAGGTGGCCACCGACACGATGCGGACGTTGGCCAAGTGGGCCACCGTCTCCTCGAGCATGTCGCGCCGCTCGTCGAGGTCGAACAGGGACTCGGACTTCTGGGGGTTGCGCAGGGCGGCAACCACGACTTCATCGAACAGGCTGGCCGCCCGCTCAATGACCTCCAGGTGCCCATTGTGCACCGGGTCGAACGACCCTGGAATGAGAGCGATCCTCACGAGACACCTTTCCGGTCAGCCCGCTCCGACCGGGCGACGGTGACGATGGTAGTCCCGTACCGCTTCGATCTGAGGACTTCCCAATCCTCGGGCATCTCGAGCTGCGCACCAGACTCGAGTACGGCCACGTCGGAAGGCAGATGATCGAGCAGTTTCGCCCAACCAGAGAAGCCGTAGGGAGGGTCACAGAAAGCGAGATCGTACCGAGCCTGCGTCGAGTGGACCCAGGACTCGGCATCAGCCACCACGACGGTTGCGTCCCCAGAAGACTCGGCATCCGTCAGGCCCACAGCAGCCAGATTGGCGCGCACGGTCTGGGCGGTACGGCGGTCGTTCTCGACGAAGGTGACCGACGACGCCCCACGGGAAAGTGCCTCGATGCCCAGAGCTCCAGTCCCGGCAAACAGGTCGAGGACCTGGAGGCCATCCACACCGCCCAGACTGAAGAGGATGTCGAACATGGCCTCACGCACGCGGTCCGAGGTCGGTCGAACATTGTCACCCACGACAGCCGTCAACCGCCGACCGCGATGGTCGCCACCGATCACACGCATGAAGGCACCCTACCGGCGGATACCTCGGTTCCTCCGAGTTCCCATCAGGACATCAACATCCACGAGTGAAGATGTGCGACGTGGGCACGGTCACGCGGGTATCGGCGTGCTGTCGGGACTCTCGCCCGTGCGGTGCATGGTCACGACGACATCTCCCCTGCGCTCCTGGTCCCATGCGGCATCATTGATCGACGTACCGATGGCTTCAGCCAGATCGACGATGTGCTTCGGTGCGAACATGTCGAAATGGCCGCCACCGACCGAGTAGCAGCGGAGGCCGCCGTGTGCGAAGAGGCCCCACCAGAGCGCCTCGTCACCGGCCTCGGTCGCCCGACCGGCGGTGGAGAACACGGCAATTGGTACGTCGATGGGTCCATGGCCCAGTGCATAGAGCAGTTGGAATACCTCACATAGCGAGGGGTCGAGGAGCCGTACCCACGATCGGTGGGACCATCGGTCGAGCAGCGATGTGCCACGAAGAGGTCGTAGTGGAACCGATGCCAAGGCGGCCACTGCATACCCATTCCGCCGACGAACCTGGCGCCTTAGATTTCTGCGATACGAAGGCGTCCGTTCTCGACGTCGAAGTTGCAGATAGACCCCAAGCCGAGTCAGCCGGCCCGGCCACTCGGCCTGCACATCCAGAATCCCTATCCAGGCCACATGACGGCGTCGACGTCGGAGTTCGGATGCCACGGCAAACGCCAACTTTCCGCCCGCCGACCACCCCATGAGATACACCGGTCCCGTCGTGCCCGAAGCATCGATCTGGTCGATGGCGTTGTCCACCCAACGCTGCTCCACACCCCATCGGCCGAGGCCCAGTTCGCTGGGTCGGGCAATGCCGATGACGGGACGGCCACCCAGATGTGGCGCCAGCGCTCGGTCGTGAGCATCGTCCTGGTCCCAGGTGTGGATGGAGAAAATCGGGGGTAACCCTGCACGATCTGGGTTTCGAGTTCCTAGAACGCTCCCGCCCATATCTCCATCCCACCAACAATCGAGGTGTGACCCAAGTCATGGCGTGGTGCAGGTCGGTGGCAGAACGTTGCAGGCCGGCTTCGTTACGGTCGCCGAAGACAGGACAACGCGGCCGTCCGAAGTCGCCGCCGTTGATGAAGGACCCACTCATCCCTCATCTCCATTCGCTGCCAAAGATCACGAAGTTCCTTTGCTAGAGATCGAAGACCTCACTGCTTGGTGCCCTGGAGTTCGGTGTGCAGGGAGTCGGGTACGACTGCCCACAGTGGTTGTTGACTGACTGGCTCCGTGCCCATCCCCGTGACAGGAAGTGTCGGCCGATACCGGTGCAGTCGCCCGCTGGGCGATGGATCAGTGGGTCGCCCGCTGGGCGATGGATCAGTGGGTCGCCCGGGAGACCTCTGGGTGGACTCGGGCGTCGAGGAACGTCTGGCCGGGATGTTCTAACGGCTCACGACGGCGCCTCCCACCACCAATGGCGGGCCTCATCGTGCCGCCAACTGGGGAGTTTGGCGCGCAAGATCATCGATCGAGGTGACGATTGCGCCAGCCAGACCTCCAATGTTTTCGGGGTCGAACAGCGTGAAGTGATCGCCCTCGATCGGATAGGACCGAATACCTGCGCCAGCGAAGGGTTTCCAACGGAGCATCTCGTCCCCAAAGCCCTCACGCTGCGTCGTCTTGGTGCACGCGTAGAGGGCCAGAGGTACATCGATGACCTGGAATCGATAGGACCAGGAGAGTTGCCAGACCTCTCGCATTGCGGGGTCGAGATAGCGGAAGACCTTGCCCTGGGACCGCTTCTTAACGAACGTCATGGTTCGAAAGGGACGCAGGAGAACAGCGGCCAACGCAAACAACGCATACTTGGGCCGGGACACAGCAGCCTTCTTCAGGAGTGCCCGCCGATAGACCGGCGAGTGATCCTGAGCCCAGAGCTGTCGGAACACACCGAGTCGAGACAGTCGGCCTGGCCATTCGCCGGGGACGTCGATCGCTCCGATCCAAGCCACCGCTCGACCCTGCCGACGCAACTCGGTGGCGACAGCAAAGGCCAGCCTTCCCCCGTTGGACCAGCCCAAGAGGTGCAACGGTCCCTCTACCCCTGAGGCATCAATCTGGGCGATGGCGTTGGTCACCCAACGGCGCTGCACGCCCCATCGTCCAATCCCCAGACGCTCAGGGCGCTTGATTCCGATGATCCGATGGCCATCCAAGAGCGGTGCAAGAGCACGGTCGTGGTCCTCGTCCTGATTCCAGGTGTGGATGGAGAAAATAGGCGCGATGGGCCCATCAGGTTCCAGCGCGTTCTCGGCGTGAGCCTCCTGCATACGTCAATCGAAACATCGGGCACCGACTCGAATCAATGGCCCACGGGTGCAATTCGGTCGCTGGTCATTCCTGAAGGTCGCTGGTCATTCCTGAAGGCTGGAGGCATCAGGAATCGAACCACCATCCGTAATCACCCCACTCGTGAGGCGGGACCTGGGGTTGACCGAGACATGACCAAGGTTTCGAATCAGCTCTTGAACAGGAACTCGGCCTCGTCATCGTCGACGAATAGTCGAAGCTCCTCAACAAGCAGTGGGTGATGTGTCAGGTGGGGATCGGCGCCAACGAGGGCCTCGGCAACGTTTCGAGCATCGGCCACCAGGTCCCGGTCGGACAACAGCCGGGCTAGTCGCAGGTCGGACCGACCCTTCTGCCGAGCACCCAGAATTGTCCCCTCGCCTCGCAACTCCAGGTCAACATCGGCCAAGACGAAGCCGTCGGTGCTCTTCTCGAGAGCGGTCAGGCGAGCCTCGGATTCGGGGCTCTCAGATCCCGACAGAAGAAAGCACCAAGCCTGTTCGCCATTGCGGCCCACCCGACCTCGCAACTGATGCAACTGAGCGATACCGAACCGGTCGGCGTCCTCGATCACCATGACCGACGCGTCGGGCACGTCGACTCCCACCTCGATGACCGTGGTCGACACCAGCACGTCGAGTTCGCCAGTCCGAAAGGCATCCATGGCGGCCTCTTTGTCAGCAGGCCTCATCTGGCCATGCAGCAGTCCGACACGCAACCCGGCCAGCTCGCCTTCGGCTAGGCGGTTCGCCTCGGTTACCGCCGAAGCAGCAGCGATCTTGTCGGATCCTTCGACCAGCGGGCAGACAACGAAGGCCCGTCGTCCTACCCCCACTTGCTCGCGGATGGTGGCCCAAGCCTCTTCCTCCTCGAGCGGGGTGCGGGCCCACCGGGTCACCACCGGCAGGCGCCCTGGTGGGAGTTCGTCGATGATGGTCATGTCCAGGTCGCCGAAGACGACCATTGCCGCCGTGCGAGGAATGGGGGTAGCTGTCATGACCAACAGATCAGGGTCACTTCCTTGTTGGTCCGCACCTCGACCCTTGTCTCGCAGCGCGGCTCGTTGCTCCACTCCGAATCGATGCTGCTCGTCGATGACGGCCACACCCAAGGAACGGAAGGTCACACTGTCGGTCAAGAGCGCATGAGTACCGACCACGAGATCGACGTTGCCGTCTGCCAATCCGGCATGGATCCCAGCCCGCTCGGCGGCCGAGGTCCGACTGGTTAACAGTGTCACTCGAAGTGGACGGCTGCCCTCGAGCGTGGTCGGGTCGGGCACCATCAAGCCTTCCACGAGGCGTCCTATGCCGGTGGCGTGCTGCTCGGCAAGCACCTCCGTGGGGGCCATCAACGCCCCCTGATGTCCTCCTTCGATGCCGATGAGAAGGGCGGCCAGTGCCACCACCGTCTTGCCGGCGCCCACGTCACCCTGGAGGAGTCGGTGCATGGGAAGTGGGCTCGCCAGGTCGCCAATCAGTACATCGATCGCCCTCACCTGTGCGCTGGTGAGGGCAAACGGCAGACCAGCCACGAAGCGCTCGACCAGCGTGGGGGTCCCATCGGAACGGGCGACGATGTGGCGGATGCCTCGGGCATCCTCTTCCAGGCGGGACCGTCGCAGCACCAGCGCCAGCTGGAGGCGGAGTAGTTCGTCGAAGGCTAAGCGGCGCCGGGCTGGCTCCACCTCGCCCACGGAACGGGGACGGTGGATCCCTGCGAACGCCGGGGTTCGAGCCTGTAGATCTAGGCGCTCCCGATCGGACTCCGGCACGGGATCAGCGAACGCGCCGGCCCGGTCGAGAGCCTCGTGGACCAACCGGGAGATACGAGCCGAGGTGAGGCCGGCCTTCTCCGAGAGTGGGTAGACCGGATAGACCCGGCCACCAAACCCTTCCTCGGGCACGCCTCCCCTGGGTGATGCTTCCCCCGACTCTCTGTTGGGCTCGTCGGCCGATTGGAGCACCTCGGCCGTCGGGTTCACCATCTGCAGCGCACCCCGGTAGGAGGCGACCGGGCCGAAGAACAGCGCCAGTGCCCCCACAGGAAGCTGTTTGGCTCGCCATGGCTGGTTGAAGAACACCACGGTGAGATGCCCTCGACCATCGGTTACCTGCAGGGAAACCCGGGACGGCGCACGGCCTCTCCCTCGGCCACCTCGTGACGGCGGTGCAGTAACCCGAGAGACCCGGGCCAACACCGTTGCCTTGTCTCCTTCTACGAGCTCCCCCAGAGTGACCATGCGGGTGCCATCCACGTACCGCCGTGGGTAGTGGGTGAGGAGGTCGAGCACGGTGACGATGCCCAACTCACCCAGATCCGAGGCAACCCGATCCCCGACCCCGTGCAGCACGGTGACAGGCAGTTCGGCCAACTGACCAAGGCGCCGCTCGACCGGGCGGCCAGGCGGTTGGTCTGTCGGCGAAGCAGCGTCGTTGCCTTCTGACGCCACAGGGGTCACTCGGCCGGAGGGGTCACTCGATAGAGAACAGGTAGGGGTAGAGCGGTTGGCCGCCGTGGTGGACCTCGGTCTCGACCACGGGTCGAGCCTCTTTGAGCCACTCGGTGATCCGTCGGGTGTCGGCTGCGCCTGAGCCCTCACCCTCGATGATCGTGACCAGGTCATGATCGTCAGTGACCAACAACTCGAGCAACGAGCAGGCTGCTGCAGCCAGCGAATCCTCCACCACCTCGATGCCGTCCCTGGAGAGACCGAGCCAGTCTCCGCTGCGCACTGGGCCTGCATCGGTCTCCGAGTCGCGGACGGCCCGAGTGACTTCGCCAGGGACGACACGGCGGGCTGTGGCCTCCATGGCCTCGGCATTGGCCTGGCCGCCCGCTTCAGGGTCGTAGGCCATCAGTGCGGCGAAACCTTCGGCAATGGTCTCGGTGGGCACCACCCAGACCCGCTTGGCACTCAACTCGTCGACCCGATTGGCCACCGGGCGAATGTTGCCGTTGTTGGGCAGCACGATGACCTCGTCGGATGCCAACTCGTCGACCGCGGCCACCAACTCGGCGATCGATGGGTTCATGGACTGACCACCAGCGATCAGACGCTGAGCGCCCAAGGAGCGGAAGATGCGACCGATGCCGTCTCCGCTGGCTACGGCCACCACGCTGGTCACCGGGGTCGGCCCGAGCGGGATGTGCGAGGCACCGGATTCGGCTTCGCCTGCGTGCTCGCGCACCCAGCGCTCTTCTTCGACCTCCTCGAGCAGATCGGTCACCCGAATGTTCCGTGGGCGTCCGGCATCGAGGGCGGCTTCGATCGCCGGGCCGACCTCATCGGTGTGAATGTGGCAGTTCCACAGTCCTTCCCCGCCCACGACGACGATGGAGTCGCCGAGACCGGCCCAAACCTCCTTGAAGGCCGGCACCGTCTCGTCGGCCGCTTCGAGCAGGTACATGACCTCGTAGCGCAACCCAGCCAGCGCGGCGTGCGCCTCATCCCCAGGTTGGGGATCTGACGCCCGGCGCTGCGGAGCCGCTGGCGCATCGGGCAGCTCAGGCGGTTCGGGCATGGGCCGGCCGTCGAGCACGCTCAGAAGCGCATCGAAGAAGAGCACGTACCCCGTGCCTCCGGCATCCACCACGCCGGCCTGAGCCAGAACCGGGAGCAGGTCAGGCGTGCGAGCCAGCGCCTCGAGCGCACCGGCCCGAGCCGCTTCGGCCACCAACACAAGTGTTGCCCCATCGCCCGCCACTGCCGCAGCGCCCTCGGCAGCACCACGGGCCACAGTCAAGATGGTTCCTTCGACGGGTCGCATGACCGCTTCTCGGGCCAGTCGATCCGCAGTGGCGAGGGCCTCGACGAGCGCTGCAGGTCCCGGTGAGCCATCGGCGACATCGAGTCCCGCGGACAGTCCCCGAAGAAGTTGCGAGAGGATGACCCCGGAGTTGCCCCGGGCACCCATGAGCGATCCGTGCGTAATGGCTTTGCACGCTTCGGTCAACGTCGGATCATCCAAACCATCGAGTTCAGCGGCCACCGACTCGAGCGTCAGCGCCATGTTGGTACCCGTGTCGCCATCAGGAACCGGATAGACGTTGAGCCGATTGATGACTTGCTGGTGGGTGCGCAAGCCGTCCCGGAACGTACCGATGACACGACAGAGGAGCACGGGATCCAGTGCGGCTGGGGCGACCATGGGCAGGATGCTAACCTTTGTGGCTTACCCAGAGGTTCCCTACGGGGATGTGACCAGGAAGTGCGGAGCGACATGGCAGCTGTATGTGAGGTGTGCGGCAAGAAGCCGTCGTTCGGCATGAACCTGAGCCACTCCCACCGTCGTACTAAGCGACGCTGGGATCCCAACGTGCAGAAGGTGCGGGCCATCATCGACGGCACCCCCAAGCGCGTGAGCGCCTGCACCTCGTGCATCCGCTCGGGCAAGGTCACCAAGCGACCTGCCCGCAACTACCAGGGCTGAGACTCCACCGCCCCCCAGGGGTGGGCTGGTGGCTAGGTCACCCATGACCTGCTCTCACCGGCGCAGCGCATGGCTTCACGCAGTGCTGAGCGGATGGCCCGACCCATCGCTTGGCTCACTGATTGTCAATGCCAGATGCCGGTAGTTCAGATGTGGTGTCGCCACCCCGCCTTGGGTAAATGACCGCCATCCAAGGTGCGTCGTTGGGCATCAGGTGAACACCGCCCGACCACGATTGGACTGCGCAGACCCGCTGAGGTCAGTGCCTCGGTGAGTCCGGCGAGATCTGAAGTAGCCAAGAGCAGTTCGTAGTCCTCCCCGCCTCCGAGTGCCTCGTCACGTGTCGCTGCGGGCGCCACCACGGACTCATCCACCACGAGGTCGATGCCGACGCCCGAGGCTTCAGCCAGATGCACGGCATCGGCCACCAAGCCGTCGGAGATATCGATGGCCGCATGAACTCCGAATCGCCGGGCCACCTCGCCTTCCGCAAGACGCGCCACCGGGCGCCGGTGGGCGGCCACGGCCGCCGCTTCTGGTGCACGGAGTTCGGCCTCTGCCGATGCGAGCGCATTGCCTGCTGAGAATCCCGCTCGAGCAAGACGCAGTCCGGCTGCCGATGCACCCAGCGGACCCGTGACCACGAGCAGGTCTCCGGGTCGAGCCCCATCGCGCCGGAGTGCCGGGAGGTCCATGGGGGCACCCAGCGATCCCATGGCGGTCACCGAGACGACCAGCCTCTCCCCCGAAGAAAGGTCGCCTCCTACGACTGGTCCACCCGCAACTTCCGCAGCCTGAGCCACCCCATCAGCCAAGTCGTCGATAGGAAATCCATGGGGAACAACGACGGACAGGAGCAGAGCGTGCACCTGAGCGCCCATGGCACCCAGGTCCGACACGGTGACCATGACGGACTTCCAGCCCACATCGGCTGGACCCGAGATGTCCAGGTCGACGTGCACGCCTTCGACCACGAGATCGGTGGCGATGACCACGGGATTCGATGGCAACGAGACCAGTGCGGCGTCGTCCCCGATGCCGAGATCGCCGTCCGCCAGGCGGGTCTCACCAACCGGGGCGAAGCGGCGGCGCAGTCGCTCGATGACAGCAAACTCATCGTGATCTTCCCGGGATGTGGACGCCACATCATCTGCTCCCCCGTTCCGGTCGCCTAGAACTCGTTTCGAATTGGGCATCTGCACCTCTTCTGCCTACCATTGCCCACCGGTGTCACCGCTAACATGGTGCTCCCGTGCCGGGACGGTGTCCCGGTGGATGTCGACACGTTCGTCGGCGTCCTGCAGGATCACAGTGGCAGTCGACTCTGGCTGCCATGGGGACCCGAAGATCAAGCCGCATTCGTGAGGCGTACGGCAGTGCCGTACCGATGAGAAGGAAGAACCAGCCGATGCCCCCCACTGAGCATAAGAAGCTGATCGCATGGGTCGACGAGGTCGCCGCACTTACCCAGCCCAGTGAGGTGGTCTGGTGCGACGGGTCGGCCGAAGAGTACGACCGTCTATGTCAGCTCCTCGTCGACAACGGCACCTTCACCAAGCTCGCTGATGCCAAGCGGCCCAACAGCTACTGGGCCCACTCCGACCCAGGTGATGTCGCTCGCGTCGAGGATCGCACGTACATCTGCTCCGCCGACGAAGCCGATGCCGGCCCGACCAACAACTGGCGCGACCCCGCCGAGATGCGTGGAGTGCTCACCGACCTGTTCGAAGGATCAATGAAGGGGCGCACCATGTATGTGGTGCCGTTCTCCATGGGTCCGCTGGGCTCTTCGATCGCCCACATCGGCGTCGAGCTCACCGACTCGCCGTACGTGGCCGTCTCCATGCGCATCATGACCCGCATGGGCAAGGGCGCCCTCGACGTGCTCGGCACTGACGGCGAGTTCGTTCCCTGCCTGCACTCCGTCGGCGCTCCGCTGGCCGATGGCCAGGCCGATGTGCCGTGGCCGTGTGATGCCGACAACAAGTACATCGTCCACTTCCCCGAGACTCGCGAGATCTGGTCGTATGGCTCGGGCTACGGCGGCAATGCCCTCTTGGGCAAGAAGTGCTTCGCCCTGCGCATCGCCTCGGTCATGGCCCGCGACGACAACTGGCTGGCCGAGCACATGCTCATCTTGAAGTTGACCTCGCCCGAGGGCGAGACCCGCTACGTCACCGGGGCCTTCCCCTCGGCGTGCGGCAAGACCAACCTGGCCATGCTCATCCCCTCCCTGCCGGGCTGGAAGGTCGAGACGGTGGGCGACGACATCTGCTGGATGAAGTTCGGTGCCGATGGCCGCCTCTACGCCATTAACCCCGAGGCGGGCTTCTTCGGCGTTGCCCCAGGCACCAACACCCAGACCAACCCCAATGCCATCCTCACCCTGGACGGCAACGCCATCTTCACCAACACCGCCCTGACTGATGACGGTGACGTGTGGTGGGAGTCGATGAGCGACGAGGCTCCGGCCCACCTGACCTCATGGAAGGGCGAAGACTGGACCCCGGACTCCGACGGTCCTGCCGCCCACCCCAATGCTCGATTCACGGTACCTGCATCCCAGGATCCCGCCATCGCAGCAGAGTGGGAAGACCCGGCTGGCGTGCCGATCGACGCCATCCTCTTCGGAGGTCGTCGAGCTTCGGTCGTCCCCTTGGTCTTCCAGTCCCGCGACTGGCAGCACGGTGTCTTCCTGGGCTCGATCATGGCTTCAGAGACGACGGCAGCAGCAGCTGGCGCCGTGGGCAACCTCCGTCGTGACCCCTTCGCCATGCTCCCCTTCTGTGGCTACAACATGGCCGACTACTTCGCTCACTGGCTTGAGATCGGCGAATCGGCCGACCCCGAGAAGCTCCCGAAGATCTTCTACGTCAACTGGTTCCGCAAGGACGCCGACGGCCGGTGGCTGTGGCCTGGTTACGGCGACAACTCACGGGTCCTCGAGTGGGTCTTCGACCGGGTCAGTGGCAAGGGTGATGCCATCGAGACCGCCATCGGCTTCGTGCCATCAGAAGGCGCCATCGATGTCAGTGGCCTCGATGTGTCCGACGACGACATGCGCGAGCTGCTCACCGTGAATCCCGAGGAGTGGCGGGCCGAGGTGCCTTCCATCCGTGAGCACTACGCCTCGTTCGGCGCCAAGTTGCCTTCAGCGTTGGCTGGCGAGGTCGACCGACTCGAGGAGTTGCTCGGCTGAAATGGTGCCCCACGGGGCCTCGTCGTTGTTTGACCCAGAGGGGCCCTACGGGGCCCCTCTGGTGCGTCCAGGGACCGTGTGCGTCCTCACGGTCCTGAAGACGTGCGCAGGCTACTCATGTAGATCAGAGCGCCCGTCATCGCCACCGCTGCCATGGCCAGACTGCCCGCGGGGATGGCCAGCGAGAGGACGACGCCGGCGAGTGATCCCACCACCCACATGAGCTGCAGGCGGGTCTCGAACCTGGAGAAGGCGCGACCCTGGTCCGACTCGGCTACCCACACCTGCACCAGTGCATCAAAGGATGGCTTGGCCACTGCACCCGCTGCGCCGACCACCACAGCCACCAGCGCCTGGATAGCCCGGACGGACACGAACCATCCGAGCAGACCAACGACAGCCACGGCCCACAGCGCCGCAGTGAGCATCTGCTCTTCGGTCAGCACCTTGCGAAGACGACCGACCAGGAGCACGCCAGCGATAGCACCCACGGTGAGGGCGCCGATCAGCAAGCCGAACCACCAGGTGGCCGCTCCGGATCGGCGCAGACCGAACGCGTAGAGGAACGTGAGGAAGCCAAGCAGTCCTTTCAACACCGACATCGGCGTCAGGGCCAGCATCACCGGCAGTCCGGCGATGGGCCGAAAGACGGCAAGATCGCGTTGGTCGGCCAGCCACACGGGATCGATGTCCTCACCGTCACCCGCTGTTCCCTCGCCAGCCAAGGAGCCGACGACGTCAGGGGCGAGGACGGTGTCAGGCATGGACATGCGCCCGCTGAGCGGACGCTCCCCTCGTTGCCGGGCCAGACGAGCGGCACGACGGACGGGGAGTCGCACGCCGGCAATGACAGCCCCGGCGAACACGGCCCCGGCGAACCAGAGCACAGCGGGTGCCCCCACGAGTTTCAACACGGCGATCCCCGGCAAGGCAAAGACGAATCCCGCCAAGGACGCCAGTAGTCCCAGGCGAGCGTTCAGTGTGGCGAGATCCGGCTCGACCACCTCACCCCCTCCGCCGGGATCCTCGACGTGGACCACCGGTGTGCCATAGGGCGGCGTGGGCTCGCCTCGGCCGGCTGGTCGAGGCGAGGGTCGGCCCGTCGGTCGGGGCCCGGTGACCGGCACTGGGGCCAAACCCTCGGGACCGTGGAGCTCGAGTTCAGCCATCTCGGGCACCAACGCGCCCTTGGTGACGAGGTAGACCTTCGAGAGGACCAGCATCATGAATGCTTCAGGGAAGAGCAGCAGGGAGTGGATGTCTCGAGCCACGAACGGGCACAGCACGCATCGACCAAGTGCGGATGCAACCACCATGGCCCGCCTCGCACCACGACTGCGGTCGATGAGGGGGCCCAGCGCCGGGGCCACGATGGCGAAGGGACCCATGGTCAAGAGCAGGTAGAGCAGAACCTTGTCCTTGGCCGCCGTCGGGGAGATCGAGAAGAACAGTGATCCCGCCAGGGAGATGGCGAAGAGCGTGTCTCCTGCAGTCATCAGTACATGGGTAAGAGCCAAGCGGCCAAAAGGGCTTCCCTGCTCGAACAAGTCGGCGACCGACGACCGGACCAGTCGACGGAACTGGTCTCCTCGCTCGCGTACTCCCACGGCGGCATGGTAGGTCGCCTGGACGATGGGGCAGCGTGACTGCCGGTGGCATGATGGGCCGGTCCAAGAAACCGCCGCGCCCGCCCGGGTGCTGTCTCATGCCGAGGAGCCAGTGATGCCCGTTCGTGCCTTCGTCCTGATCCAGACCGAAGTGGGCCGAGCAGCAGGCGTGGCACGAGCCGCCGCGGAAGTATCGGGGGTCGTGTCCGCCGAAGGGGTGACCGGACCCTATGACGTGATCGCCCGGTGTGAGGCCTCAGGCGTGGACGAACTTGGACGCATGGTGGTGGGGGCGATCCAACAGATCGAAGGCATCATTCGGACCGTCACCTGCCCGGTGGTCAACCTCGAGGGAACCTCGAGCACCCCCGAACGCCTCCCGACGTCTGACTGAACACCACCACGCCCGTCGATCCCTGCCGGGGGGTGTGCCTATGCGTCTGGAGTCAGACGTGCACCGAGGCGACCAGACTGGCCACTTCAGCCGAACGTTCGATGGGTGGGCCTGCAAACCCGATAGGCGCTGTAGTCAACGTGGGGATCAGGACCTCGTGGACGAACCGGTCGCTGGTGGCCTTGGAGTCCCACACGGCGACCACGAGCCAGCCGCCCTCAGTGGGCCCAGCAACATGGAAGCTCTGTCCGGGAGGCAATGCCCCGACCGGATGAGCTGCTTGCACCACCGCCTCATACTGCTCGGCAGTTCCGCCTGGGAAGAAGTGGGTGATCACATGCGCCATAGGGGCCTCCGTCGGTTCGAATGGTCTTGACGGTAAACCTGTGGATCCCCGCTTCCAAGGGCCACAATCCCTATTCAACCCCCACAGACTCCTCGGCCCACGGCGATGGTCCCTTGGCCGTCAGCCGATAGCCCCCGAGGTGCGCAGATCGGTGACCTCGTTCGAAGACAAGCCCCATTCGGCCAGCGCCTCATCAGCGTGTTGTCCAGGATTCGGTGGCGGTCGTCGAATCGAACCAGGTGTTCCGAGGAACCGAGGCGCCGGAGCGGGCTGGACTACGCCGGCCACCTCGGTGAAGGTGTTCCTCGTCTTGTTGTGAGGATGATCCGGTGCTTCGGCGGGTGAGAGCACCGGAGCGACACAGGCATCACTGCCGGCAAAGACGGCCTCCCATTCGTCACGGGTATGGGTGGCGAAGATCGAAGCGAAGCGATCCTTCATGGCTGGCCAGGCGGCGCTGTCCATCTGCCCGGGAAGATCATCGTTCTCGAGGCCCAGCAACCTGATCAGTTCAGCGTAGAACTGCGGCTCGATTGCCCCCACGGCCATGTAGCGACCGTCGGCTGTTTCATAGACCTCGTAGAAGTGGGCGCCGGTGTCGAGCAGGTTGGTCCCTCGAACGTCACCCCACACCCCTGCCGACCGCAGTGTGTAGGTCATGGTCATGAGCGCTGCGGCTCCGTCAACCATGGCCGCGTCGATGACCTGGCCGACCCCGGTGCTCCGTGCACCGAGGATGGCTGACACCATGCCGAAGGCCAGCAGCATGCCTCCACCGCCGAAGTCCCCCACCAGGTTGAGAGGGGGCACGGGGCGCTCGCCGGCCCTTCCGATGGCCTCGAGAGCGCCGGACAGGGCGATGTAGTCGATGTCGTGACCTGCCGCCGGGGCCATAGGGCCATCCTGGCCATAACCCGTCATACGTCCGTAGACGAGTTTGGGGTTCTGGGCCAGACACTCCTCTGGCCCAAGACCTAGCCGTTCAGCCACTCCAGGGCGGAAACCCTCCATGAGTCCGTCGGCCTGCTCGACCAAGCGGAGCACCAAGGCCACTCCGTCGGGATGCTTGAGATCGACGGCCACCGAGCGGCGGCCACGATTCATCAGATCGACGTGCGGGTCCTCACGGGGTGGATAGGTGGCCCGGTCGGCCCGGTCGACCCGAATGATGTCTGCCCCGGCATCGGCCAGCATCATGCCGGCGAACGGCGCTGGACCAAGGCCGGCCAGCTCAATGATGCGTACGCCTTCGAGGGGGCCGCTCATCGGGCGCACCGTGCTGCAGGTGAGTTCGAGCAGGAGATCGACAGAATCATCATGGCCGGATGGTGGCGCACACCGGGCCAGTGGTCAAATGCGGCCGAGTTCGCCAGCAACGTGAGATGGGATGTACCCAAAATCGGGCACCGTCACACCCGTGACTGACATGCAGCGTCATGACGGGGACCATCGCCGAGGAGTACCTGACCGGGGCGATCGACATCTACTCGATCCGATAACGGTTACCTCTCATCGACCCCCGAAGATGTCGGGTCACCCTGCGCTATCGCTTGATTCAGGCAGTCAGGATGCGTGCGATGGCGCCTGAATGCACGTCGTAGCGCCACCCCTCGATCCGTATGCCTTCTGGCAACAGGTCACACTCTCGAACGGTGGCGACATCTTGAGCCAGGGCGGCGTCGGGATCAGGCATGGCCAAGAACTCCCAGTCATCGGCGCCCTCGGTCCCCGCCTTGGCCAGCCGTGCCCGCAGGTCGTCATCACTCTGGTCGGCTAGTGCGCAGTTCGTGTGCTGCATGACAGCAATCTCCGACACACCGAGAAAGGCCACAGCCAGTACCAACGAACGCAGTACGTCGGGAGTTACTCGACCGCCAGCATTCCGCATGATCTTCGCGTCGCCGGGCTGGAGTCCCAGCATGGCCAGGGGCTCGATCCGGGAATCCATGCAGGTGACGAGGGCGAACTGTTTGGCGGCAGCGGGGGCAATGCCCTGCAGGGTGAAGTGGTCCACATACGTGGCATTGGCGGCAAGCAGTTCATCAAACATGGACTCGAAGTGTATTCGGGCCTTGGCCACTCCTCGCCAGCCAACGCCTATCGCTAGGGTGGGCGTTGTCCGCGCCGCACAGCCTTGGCTCGTCACCCCGAAGGAGGCCATCGTGGCAAGCACGATCCATGCCACCGGCCCTGGGCGCGTGAATCTGATCGGCGATCACACCGATTACAACTCCGGCGTGGCCCTTCCCATGGCCATCGGTCTCGGCATCGACGCATCCTGGACCCCCGGTGAGGGATCAGACGTCGTCGTGACGTCGGAGGCGTATCGAAACGACGCTGTCCACCTTTCGATTCCCATGGATGCTGAAGACTTGACCCGGATCGAGCCCGGCTGGGCCCGGTTGATTGCGGCCATGCTTCACCTGGTCGGCCCAGTGGGGCCGGGACGACTCCACCTGGCGTCCACGTTGCCGACCGGCGCTGGTCTCTCCTCGAGTGCCGCACTCTGTGTGGCTCTGGCGAACCTCTTCGGTAGTCCCGGGTCAGCCCACCACATCGCCCGCATGTGCCAGGAGGCCGAACACCTCATCGGTGTCCCTGTGGGCCTCATGGACCCCTTGGTTTGCGCCGGCGGGCAGGCCGGTCATGCACTGTCAATCGACTTCTTCTCCGGCGCCACCCACCAGGTTCGCCTTCCGCCCTCGGTCGACGTGGTGATCGTCGACTCCGGTCTCCGTAGAGATCTGCGGACTGCCCCCTATGCGGCCCGTGTGGCCGAGTGCCGACAGGGAGAGCAGATCGTGGGCGTCCTCGGTCGTGCCTCCCTTTCCGACCTACAAGCGATCTCGGATCCCCTGATTCACCGGCGGGCCCGGCACGTGGTGACCGAGTGCACACGTGTGCATGGAGTGGCCGAAGCCCTCGGGTCCACTGACCTTGTCCTCGCCGGATCCCTCCTGGACGAAGGGCACCGCAGCTTGTCGGCCGACTTCGAAGTTTCCACGCCTGACCTCGACGCCTTGGTGGCCGACCTCCGTCAACGGCCAGGCGTGCACGGTGCGCGCCTCACCGGAGCTGGGTTCGGCGGGTGCGTTGTCCTGCTCGCCGACAAGGACGCAGTCGACCCGGCGGAACTCGGTCGGCCAGCCTGGGTAGTCGAGGCCGTCGACGGCACAGTGGCACGTTCGGCGAGCTGAGCACCACAGACTGACGACGTCACGGGCGGTCCCGGCAGATCAGTCCGTCCGATCTCCGGGCCACGGCACCCAGTCCGGACGAGGGCCGAGTCGCCGGGTGATGATGCGAGCCAGCACGGCTGGCTTTCGAGCATCGTGGATGCGATGGAGCGCGCCCTCGCCCCAAACCAGCATCTCGATGGTTCCTGTGCCCGCCAGGCTCCGCAGCAGGCTTTGGTCGACCACGACCTGTTCGATGGCGTCGTAGGGGATCTCTACCCGATTCTTTCGCCCCGCACCCCACTGGTCGATCACCCGATCTGTCGTCAGGACCACACCTGTCCGACGCCACCGAGCCACGCGGAGCACGAGCCAGGCACAGCCGATAGCCACCACGATCCCCTCCACCCAGTGTGCTTCCACTGAAGTATTGGGCAGAGCCACATCCAGGGTGATCCCTGCGGCAAGGGCGACGAGAGCCACGAGCAACGGTCCCCACAGAAAGGACCAATGCGGACGCAGGTCGACCAAGACCTCTTCAGAGGGGCGAAGATTGAGGTGGAACGAAGCCATGACGTCAGCAGGACCGCGGTGCCCACCGGCCGGCGTCATCGGGAGTGGCCATCGCCCCACCCTACCGATGACGCTCAGATCAGCGGTGCTTGCTCGGTCTGCCCTGCCCCATGAGGACTCACCACCCTCCCGCTAGCCTCGGGTTCCGTGGATGTGCCTGTCTTCAGTAGCCCCGACGAACACGGGTCATCGGGCTACCTGCACGCTCGAGAACATCTGACCGACGCGCAACTGCGGGCCGTCGATACGCCGGCTCGAGCGTTGTGCATCGTGGCTGGGGCTGGAACCGGCAAGACCAGGGTCCTCACACTTCGGGTCGCTCGACGCATCCTCGATGGCACGGCCGAGGCTGACCACACCATCGTCTGCACGTTCACCCGCAAAGCTGCCGACGAACTCCGTCACAGGCTCACCCACTACGGCGTCGCCGTATCCCAACCAGCCGGACCAGGTGGCGTGCCCACCGCTGGCGTGCGGGCAGGCACCCTCCATCAGCTGGCGCTCGCCCTGTTGCGCAAGCACGCGGCCGATGCCGGGCGGCCCCCGCCTGACGTCTCCGACCGACGATGGCGCGACCTCGTCACCCTGACGGGGGATCGATCGACCGCCGGATCCATCGACACCGAGATCGGTTGGGCAAAGGCTCGAGGCCTGGACCCCGGGGAGTACACGGCCGCCGTTGCCGCAGCCTCCCGGTCCGTCGATGTTCCTGTCGCCAGTGTTGCCGAGACATTCGCCGCCTACCAGGAGTTGCTCCACCGCCGACGCCAGATCGACCTCGACGACCTTTTGCTCGATGCAGCCAGCCTCATCGAGTCTGACCTTGGGTTCGCCCAGCAGATCCATTGGCGATATCGACACCTGTCCGTAGACGAGTTCCAAGACGTGAACCCAGCCCAGTTCCGACTCATCCAGGCCATTGCGGGTGAAGCGGGTGACGTATGCACCGTTGGAGACCCCAACCAATCCATCTACGGCTGGAATGGGGCTGATCCGAGCCTGCTCCACACGCTGCCCAGCCTCATGCCCGGCCTCGAAGTGGTCCGCCTCGAATCGAATCACCGGTGCACGCCCCAAGTGGTGGCCGCCGCAGTGGCTGCCCTGGGTCCCGCGCAGGTGGCCCCGCCAACGTCGGCGGTCGCCGACGGACCCCTGCCGACGCTGACCGCCTACCCCGACAGCCAGGCCGAGGCCGACGGAGTGGCTCAGCGTCTCTCGGCCAGGGCGGCGGCAGGCACGAAGTGGTCCGACCAGGCCGTCCTCGCACGCACCCACGATCAACTCGCCACGATCCGCCAAGCGCTCGATCGCCACGGCATCCCGTGTCGGTTCGCACCGGCTGCCGAGGAGATCGAGCTCGAACCCCCACAAACCGGCGGTGCGGGAGCTGCTCGACTCCGCCCTCGTGCGCCAGCCCAGGAGACCAGCGGTGCCGCTGAACCCGACGGTTGGGTCGAGCTAGCCACCTTCCATCGGGCCAAGGGGCTCGAATGGCCGACCGTGTTCGTAGTCGGTCTCGAGGACGGCTACGTCCCCATCGTCCATGCCACCACTCCCGACGCCATTGCCGAAGAACGTCGTCTGCTCTACGTCGCTCTCACACGAGCGGCGGTCGACCTCGACTGCTCATGGGCGCAGCACCGGATCATGAAGTCTGGGCGCTCGATGGAGCGCCAGGCTTCGCCGTGGTTGGCCGATCTGGACGTCGCCACCCGGGCAGGTGACAGCCTGGGGCCGACCCCCGCCAGTGCGGATCGATTCGCCGACCTCCGGGCTGCACTCGGCCGGTGAGCGATTGGCCGCTGATCACTCGACAGACGTGTCGATGAACACCGGTGTGTGGTCGGAAGGCTTCTCACCTTTGCGCGCTTGACGGTCGATGAGGGCAAAACTGGTCCGCTCAGCTAGGACTTCCGTGGCCAGGATCAGGTCGATCCGCATGCCTCGGTGGCGATGGAACGAACCCCCTCGGTAGTCCCACCAACTGAACAGCCTGTCATCGGGGTAGCACCGTCGGAAGACATCGACCAGACCCCAGGCCTCGAGTTCGGCCAAGGCAGCCCGCTCGGGTTCGCTCACGTGGGTCATACCGTCGAACTGCGAAGGGTCCCACACGTCACGGTCTTCAGGGGCCACATTGAAATCGCCACACACGGCCAGAGGCTGATCCGACGACGTCGTCTCGTCCAAGAACTCTCGGAGGCGGCCTAGCCACGCCAGCTTCGCTGGGTAGTGCGGGTCATCAAGAGCACGACCGTTGGGTACGTAGACCGACACGATTCGGGCCCCACCGCAGTCAGCGGCGATGAGGCGGGTTCCTTCGGCATCGTGCTCCGATCCCATGCCCGTGGAGACTCTGTCCAAACCCACCCGACTGATGATGGCTACCCCGTTCCACCTGCCGTCCCCATGGTGTGCCGACTCATAACCCAGCGCGGCAAAGGCGCCGTGAGGGAACGCGACATCCGCCTGTTTCGTCTCTTGGAGACAGAGCACGTCAGGTTGGGCGTAGGCGATCCACTCCTCGACACGGGCCAGTCGGGCCGTCAGCGAGTTCACGTTCCACGTGGCGATACGCACCGGATCAGGCCTCGGTGTCCGTGGATGGCTGCGCATCGACCAGCACGAAGAGCAGCTCCGCTTCACAGGCCAACTCGCCATTGACCGTGGCACGGCCCGACCCCTTCCCCGCCCTCGCCGACATACGCCCCAGAGTCACCTGGAGCTCGAGAAGGTCACCCGGCACCACCTGGCGGCGGAAACGAGCACGCTCGATCCCGCCGAACAGCGGGAGTTTGCCGGCATGCGCCGGGTCGGCCAGCACAGCGACTCCCCCGAGCTGAGCAAGTGCCTCCACCATCAGCACACCAGGAAGCGTCGGCCGACCGGGGAAGTGCCCAGCAAAGAACGCTTCGTCGCCGGTCAGCTGCCAAGCACCGCTCGCCGAGGCACCGGGCTCGACGGATCGCAGTTCGCTCACGAACAAGAAGGGGTCACGATGAGGCAGGTAGTCGTCGGCTCGCACGGCCACAGGGTATCGGCGGTCAGCGGTCCCATGGGCCGAGAGCTCGGGCTGCAGCGTCACCGACGACTGTCACCCGATCGGGCGATTGACGCGGAGGCCGGGCGCCGGCTTCACACGGGGATCAACCGGGAGTGGGTGAGAGCAAGGCAGTTCGGACCGGCGGGCAGTTCGGACCGGCGGCGAAGGCTCACTCGACGAGAGTGACCTCAGCTCGACGGCGTGGTGCATCAAGCGATACCAGAGAGAAGGTCCGGGTCTCCCCTTTGGTCAGCACCTGGCGAGCCTTTTGGGGGGCGGGGTCACCGAGGTTGCGAAGGGGGACATGACAGAGCATCCCTTCGACATCGATGTGGGCGCCATGCGACGTGAACGCCGCCACCGTCCCTTCGAACGAACTGCCGACGGGATGAGCGCCGATGAAGTCGAAGAACGACTTGGGATCGTTGAGCTCTTCCGTTGTACGGGGGACGCGGGCAGGTGCCGGGCGATCCGGACCATCGGCTGGTCCTGATCCCGATGCTCCCTTGGCGGTCTTCGATGCAGGGGCGGACTTCGGTGCTGATCCAGCGTTGGTGGCCTTTTTCGGTCGCGCTGCCCGGGGTGCATCGGCTGATCCATCCATTGATTCGGTTGATTCGGTCGATGTGCCCGCCTTGGATCCAGCGGCCTTGGTCGCTGCCGCCTTCGACGCTGGTGCCTTCGACGCTGGTGCCTTCGACGCTGGTGCCTTCGACGCTCCCGCCTTCGACGCTGGTGCCTTCGATGCTGGTGCCTTAGATGCTGATGAGGCCTTGGTGGCAGTGGAGGATGTGGTCGCCTTGGTCGCCTTGGCAGCCTTAGTGGCCTTGGCGGCCTTGGTCGCCTTGGCAGCCTTCCCGCCCTTGATCACCTTGATGGCCTTGAGGACCTTGACCACGGTGGACGTCTGTGGTTCATCGGACGGCGAAGCAGGCGGCGGAGTCTCTGCCACTCGGCTCTGCTTGCCTCCCCGAGATGACGCAGCACCCGTGGTGGAGGTGGGCCGTTCTGTGTCACTACCTTGGTTGGCACTCCCGGGTCCTCGAGCTTCGCGCTTGGCCTGACTCGTCACGGCCCGACTCTTTGGACCTCGCACTGGAGTGCGGGGAGTGAAGACCCAACCCACGCCCGGCACCGGCTTGCCGCCGATGAGGCGGCCTGGCTCGAAGAGCCAAGGGCGTTCTGCGTGGAACTCTTGGAAGGAGTCGTTAGAGAGGACGAGGGCGCCCGATTTCTCGGCGATGCGCAAGATGAACCCGTCACCCCGGCCGACTGCTCCAGCTGGCGGTGTCACCAGTTCGCCGTGTTCGATGGCTTGCTCGAATGCTGGCACCTCTGCAGGGTCAATCCGATGGCCGAATGTGGCATCGACCACAACAATGACCTCGGCCGAGGAAAATCCAGGGTGTTCGCTGAGAAACGCGTGGATCGCTTCGTCCAACTGCGCCAGGCTTGGAGCGGTGCGGCCCTCGGTGGCGAGGTTCGAGCCGTCGACGACGATCTGACGTCGCGCTGGTGATTCGGGGTCCATAAGTTCCTCCAGTCAATCATCCGAGCAGCAATACATCGGTCATGGTCGGGCTGGAGTACCTACCTCGCGGCAAAACGTTTGGCCTCTTGGCGATCAGGGTGCCGGGTTCGCACACACGCCAAAGACCTAGGATCGCCGTGTGAGCGACGAGTCGAACCGCACGGGCGAAGCCACCGATCTCCTCCAGCACCTGATCCGGAATGCCTGCGTCAACGACGGCACCGCTGCATCGGGCCACGAGGATCGCAGCGCCTCCATCATCCATTCCTACCTCGAGGGGTCAGGCGTGGACCTCCAGACCTACGAGCCCGCTCCGGGTCGAACGTCGCTTGTGGCCAAGCTCGCCGGGTCAGATCCCACCGCCCCGAGCCTCACCTTGCTCGGACACACTGACGTGGTGCCGGCCAACGCCGACGACTGGACGCATGACCCCTTTGGGGGCGAACTGATTGACGGGTCGGTGTGGGGGCGTGGAGCAATCGACATGCTGAACCTGACGGCCACCATGGCTACCAGCATGCGCCATCTGGCCGCGTCGGGCTTTCGGCCCTTGGGCGACCTCCACTACATCGCCGTCGCCGACGAGGAGGCGTTGTCGACGTTTGGCACTCGTTGGCTGTGCGACACCGCCGCCGAGGACATCCGCACCGACTATGTCATCACGGAGTCAGGTGGCTTCCCCATGGACGGAATGGACGGTGCCGCCCGACTGCCCGTGCTGGTGGGCGAAAAGGGGGTCTATTGGTGCGTGCTCACCATCAAAGGAACTCCGGGACACGCATCCCAGCCCCTTCGCACCGACAATGCCCTGGTGACTGCGGCCGAAGTGATTCGCAGGATCGATGCCTATCGGCCCACCCCGGACCTCCACGAGGCGTGGACCCGTTTCATCTCAGGCCTTGGCCTGCCCGCCGAACTCGCCGAGCCATTCCTCGACCCCGCACAGATCGACGACTTCTGCGACAACCTTCCCTTGCTCGGCCTTGCCCGCCAGGCCCACGCCTGCACCCACACCACCATTGCCCCCACAGTTCTGCGAGCTGGAACCAAGACCAATGTCATCCCGGATCGCGTCGAGCTCGAGCTCGACATCCGGTCGCTTCCGGGCTGGGACACCGGCGAGGTTCGAGCCATGCTCGCCGATGTGCTCGGCGACCTCGTCGACCACGTGGAGATCGCCTTCTTGGCCGAAGAGCCGGCCACCCTCTCCCCCATCGACACACCACTGTGGGATGCCCTGCAGCGTGTCACCGAGGGCTTCTATCCGGGTGGCCGAATCCTTCCCTACCTCTCGGTTGGGGCCACGGATGCGCGCTACACGCGCACCTTGGGAAGCGTCTCCTACGGCTTTGGCCTGCACAGCCGAGCCATCTCCTTCGAGGAGTATGGGGCCATGTTCCACGGCATCGACGAACATGTCGACGTCGAGTCGCTCCGCCTGTCGACCGAGATGTGGATCGGCCTAGCTCGCGACTTCCTGACCTGAGCCTTCGACCGGCGCCAGGCCGAGCGGCTGTCAGACGTCAGCCATCAGCGGTCAGCCGACGGAGCGCACCAGCAGGTCCTCCTGCTCGAGTTTGTGGAGGGCAGCGCTTCCCGAAGCGGGACTTGCCGACTCTGCCCGGCTGACGTGACGGAGGGTGTGCGAGTCACGCAGGATCCTGTGCAGGCGGCTGTGCACGAAGTTCCATGCCCCCATGTTCTCGGGCTCCTCTTGGAGCCAGACGATCTCACTGGCTCGGTCATAGCGAGCGAGGAGGGCGGCGAGCCGATCTTTGGGCCACGGATAGAGCTGCTCCATGCGGACAACGACCACGTCAGCTGCCGCCTCGCCGAGTTCGTCCCTGCGGGCGATGGCGTCACAGGCCACTTTGCCTGCGCAGAGCACCACACGCCGGACGCGTCCGGGATCGAACCCTTCGGTTGAAGCCACCGGGTCATCGAGCACCTCGGCGAACGATCCTTGGGTGAAGGAAGTAATCGGCGAGCGAGCCTGCTTGGATCGAAGGAGTGACTTCGGCGTGAACACGATGAGCGGCTTACGATCCGGAACTCGGACCTGGGACCGCAGCAGGTGGAAGTACTGGGCTGCCGTGGTCGGCTCGGTCACTCGAAGATTGCCTCGTGCACACAGGGTCAAGAACCGCTCGATGCGAGCTGAGGAGTGCTCAGGGCCCTGACCTTCATAGCCATGCGGCAGGAGCAGAACGAGGCCGGACCGCTGCCCCCACTTGTCTTCAGCGGCCACCAGGAAGTTGTCGACGATGATCTCGGCGCCGTTCCAGAAGTCGCCGAATTGGGCCTCCCAGGCGACGAGGTCGTGAGGAGCCTCCACTGAATAGCCATATTCGAATCCCACGCATGCGTACTCAGACAGCAGCGAGTCCCTGATGGTGAAACGACCGCCCTCGATCCCCTCGAGCGGCACGTGCTCCTTGCCACTCAGGTTGTCCACCAAGACGGCATGACGATGCGAGAAGGTCCCGCGACGGGTGTCTTGGCCGGTGATCCGGACATTGGTCCCCTCGGCCAGGAGTGACCCGAAGGCCAGAGCTTCACCCAGCGCCCAGTCGATCTCGCCGTCAGCCACCATCTTGTCGCGCTGCTCAAACTGGCGGACCAGTTTGGGATGAAGGACGAATCCGTCCGGACCTGATCCCACAACTTGGGCGATCCGAGCCACCATTGCCGGGTCGATTCCGGTCTCCACAGACGGGATCGCCAGGTCGGGCAAGACGTACTCGGGCAAGGTGGGCGAAGCCAAAGGCGCGGTCTCGGCCTCAGCCCGGGTCTCGTCGAGTGCGGCCTGCAGTCGGGCCGAGAAGTCGTCGAGGGCCTGCTCGGCCTCTTCCATGGTCAGGTCGCCTCGACGGACCAACGTCTCGGTGTAGATCTTGCGCACCGAGCGCTTGGCGTCGATCAAGGCATACATCAGAGGTTGGGTGTAGCTGGGATCGTCGCCTTCGTTGTGGCCGTGTCGGCGGTAGCAGACCAAGTCAATGACGACGTCTTTGTGAAAAGCCTGGCGGAAGCCGAAAGCCAATCGGGCCGCTCGGGCGCATGCCTCGGGGTCGTCCCCGTTGACGTGGAAGATCGGCGCTTGGACCATCTTGGCGACGTCAGTCGGGTACACCGACGACCGAGCCGCTTCGGGCGCAGTGGTGAATCCCAGCTGATTGTTGATCACGATATGAACGGTGCCACCTGTGCGATAACCGGCAAGACCCGAGAGGTTGAGGGTCTCAGCCACCACGCCCTGCCCAGCAAAAGCGGCGTCGCCATGGAGGAGCACCGGGAGCACCGGGAACGGGTCGCCAGGGCCGTCGACAAGAGCCGGGCCGCTCCCCCGCTCGCCACCAAGAGCGTCCTGGCGGGCCCGGGCCATACCGACGACGACCGGATCGACCGCCTCGAGATGGGACGGGTTGGACGCCAGGGTGATCGGGATGGTGTCACCGCTTCGCCCCACGAAGAGACCCGTCGCTCCCTTGTGGTATTTCACGTCGCCCGAACCTTGGACCGATTCAGGGTCGAGGTTGCCCTCGAACTCTTCGAAGATGTCGGCGTAGGACTTGCCCACGATGTTGGCCAGCACGTTGAGCCGGCCGCGGTGGGACATGCCCATGACTGACTCATGGAGCCCGGCCCGGACCGCTTCGTCGAGGATGGCGTCGAGGACCACGATCGTCGACTCTGCACCTTCCAGACCAAAGCGCTTCTGCCCCACGTAGCGGGTATGGAGGAACCGTTCGAACACCTCGGCTGCGTTGAGCCGGTCGAGGATGTGGCGCTGCTCATCTGGGGCTGTCGTCGGCGGGACACCTTCGATGTGCTGCTGGATCCACCGCTTTTGATCCGGGTCCTGGATGTGCATGTACTCGATGCCAAGCGTGCGGCAGTAGGCGTTACGGAGGACGTGGAGGATGTCGTCCAACGTGGCTGTCTCCTGGCCGGCGAGGCCGTCGGCGACGAACGTCCGGGGCAGGTCCCAGATGGTCAGCCCGTAGTGCAGCGGGTCAAGTTCAGGATGGAGGTCGACCGGTTCGGCATCGAGTGGGTCGAGGTCAGCGATCAGATGCCCTCGCACCCGATACATGTTGATCAGCGTCTGCACGTGGGTCTGCTTGATGAGTCGCTGCAGGCCACCCTGGGCATCGTCGGCCCCGGCATTGATGTCGGCCTGCCACCGCACCGGCTCGTAGGGAACCTCGAGGGCCTCGAAAACCTCTTCGTAGAACCGGTGCTCGCCCATCAGACACGCCGACACATGGGAAAGAAACAGGCCGGATTCAGCCCCTTGAATGATGCGGTGGTCGTAGGTCGAGGTGATCGTCACGGTCCGCCCCACGCCAAGGTCTGCCAGAGTTCTCGGGTCTGCGGCCTCGAATCCAGGTGGCACGCCGAGCGCCCCCACACCAACGATGAGTCCCTGGCCGGGCATCAGGCGGGGCACCGACTGCACCGTGCCGATGGTTCCGGGATTGGTGAGCGTCACCGTGGTCCCAGCGAAATCGTCAGGACCGATCTTGTTGTTGTGGATCTTCCTGACCAAGTCCTCGTATGCCGCGACAAAGCCTTGAAAATCGCGCGCATCGGCGTTGGTGATGCAGGGAACGAGCAACGTACGGCCGTCGCCCTTGGCCACGTCAACCGCCAGGCCGAGACCTACATGAGCGTGGCGAACCACGCCGGGCGTTCCCTTCCCATCCATGTCCGGGAGGAATGACGCGTTCATAGCTGGAACCGCTGACAGTGCCTTCACGACGGCGAATCCGATCAGGTGCGTGAAACTCACCTTGCCGCCCGTTGTCCGCGACAACTGGTTGTTGATGATCGTCCGGTTGACCTCCAACAACTTGGCGGGCACGACACGAACGCTTGTCGCCGTTGGCACGCCCAGCGAGGCCTCCATATTGGTGACGATGCGTCCTGCGGCACCTCGGAGCGCCACTGCACCTTCCGGGGCGGACACTGCAGTGGGTTGCGCTAACGGCGGAGAAGACGGGGCAGGAGTCGTAACAGCCGCGGCCTGCACGGGAGCCGGCGGCGGCGACGCCTGTGGTCGGTAGTCGGCGAAGAACTCCTGCCACGAAGCCGATACTGAGGAGGGGTCGACGCAGTAGCGCTCGTACATGTCCTCCACGAGCCAGGCGTTGGGACCGAAGGCGCCCGTGCCGGCAATCCCATTTCCAATTGATTCGACGTGCGGGCGTGCTCCGGCGTCTGATGCATCCATGCCCCAAGGCTACCGGTCCTGACTGCCCCCCGGACTTGGCAATGGGGCGCAACAGCGGCCAACCTGCGGCTTTCACTGAAGGTCGATGGCCGAGCGCAAGAAGAGACCCTGACGTCCGGTAGCGTCACCGTCATGGCCGGACTTCGCACCCGCGTGACGTGCACCTTCCGCTTCGAGGCTGCCCACAGGCTTGCCTGGCACCCCGGTAAGTGCCGAAATCTGCACGGCCACTCCTATCGCCTAGACGTCACTCTCGAGGGTCCCCTGGATGCCAATGGGGTCGTCCTTGACTTCGACGTGCTCCACGAGGTGGTGCAACGCGAGGTCATCGAACGCTTTGACCACCAGGACCTCAATCAGTTGGTGGAGAATCCCACGGCCGAGCTCTTGGCTCACGAGATTTGGGCCGTGCTCACTACCGCAGGCATCGAGCCAACTGCCCTACGTCTCTGGGAGACAGCCGACTCCTGGGTCGATGTCATCTCGGAATCCAACTCGTAGTCATGGCCGGACATCTCGTCGTTCTCTCGGGCGGCCTCGACTCGACGGTCTGCATGGCGCTCGCTTCAGGCGAAGGAGGGACGGCTCCGATGGCGCTGACCTTCGACTACGGCCAACGTCATCGCATCGAGCTCGAGCGAGCCGCCGCCGTAGCCACCCACTACGGTGCCGAACAACTCGTCGTGCGCCTTGATGCCTCGGCGTGGGGAGGTTCGGCACTGACCGACAACTCCTTGTCCGTTCCCGACTCCGGATCCACTGACGGCATCCCGGTCACCTACGTGCCGGCCCGCAACTCGATCTTCCTGGCTGTCGCTCTCGGAGTTGCTGAGGCACGTGACCTCGACGCCATCTGGATCGGGGTCAATGCCCTCGACTACTCGGGCTATCCGGACTGTCGGCCCGAGTTCATCGACGCCTTCCGAGGGGTGGCCGCCACCGGGCAGAAGCGGGGCGTAGAAGGCAACCCGATCGAAATTCGCACGCCGCTGATCTCATTGACCAAAGCCCAGATCGTGGAACTCGGCATAGCCGAGCGGGCACCGCTGCACATGACGTGGTCCTGTTATCGAGGCGGCGACCAACCATGCGGCTCCTGCGACGCATGCGTGCTCCGGGCCCGCGGCTTCGCCGAGGCAGGAACCATCGATCCATCCCTGGGTGTTCCGTTGAACACGGCGGGCACGGATCTGCCAGGCACCAATCTCAGCCAGACGGATCCCAATCAGACGGATCCCGCATAGATGGACCATGAACTTCTAGAAGCGACTCCAACGAGCAGGACAGGCAATGACTGACGCTGTGACTTCACCTTCGCCCGCGGGTGCCGCCGTCCCACGTGACGTGTTGATCACCGAAATCTTCTCGGCTATTCAGGGGGAAGGAGCGCTGGTCGGCGAGCGGCAGGTCTTCGTCCGTCTGACGGGATGCAACATCCGCTGCAACTACTGCGACCAGCCCGAAGCACTCGAGCGTCGTCCTGGGCCTTGTCGGATCGAACAGACGCCCGGCAGTCGGGATTGGATAGAGACGACGAGCCCCCTGGCGATGGAAGACGTGATGGAGGCAGTGGCCCGACTGTGGGACCACACCCCTCACCACTCGATCAGCCTGACGGGAGGAGAGCCGCTGCTTCAGGGCAGCCGGCTCGAGCGACTGGCAGGACTCATGACCGAGCGCGGATGGCCCGTCATGGTGGAGACCAACGGGACCCTCGTCCCGGCACTTCGTCGAGCAGCACCGGGGCTGACCTACGTGAGCATGGACATCAAACTTCCGAGCGTCGACGGCGAACTCGTTGCTCCGACCACCCAATCCCGGTTTTTAGCGCAAGCCCTCGCCTCGGGCCTGACCACGTGGGTCAAGATCGTGATCAGCGCGGATACCGACGTCGACGAGTTCGACGCAGCGATCGACCTGGTGGCTCAGGCGTCTAGCGACATGCCCGAGGCCGTGGAGGTCTTCTTGCAGCCGCTCTCGGCATTCGGTGCCGCAACAGCCGTGCCAAGTCCGACACAGGTGCTCGAGCTCCAGGCCCGGGCACTCAACCGCCACCCGCGCGTCCGGGTAATCCCTCAGACCCACAAGGCCATCGGCCAGCTCTGAAACGGCGAACTCCTACGTTCACGTTCACCCAGGGCGCCCGCCGCGACCTGTCCCGGGACGCGACAGAAGGGTGGCTCGGGGAAATACCCGTCGCCACCCTTCTGTCACTACATCAGGCCGTGCACAGCACGGCGTAGTGCTACTTCTTCAGCTTGGGTGCAGGCGACACACCGTTGACGACCTTCTTGAACGAGGCGCCAGCCGAAACCTTCGGGCTCTTCGATGCCTTGATCTTGATGGCCTCACCCGTCTGCGGGTTGCGACCGGTGCGAGCGGCGCGAGCCGTGCGGTCGAAGGTGAGGAAGCCGGTGATGACGACCTTCTCGCCCTTGGCGACGTTGGCCACAACGACGTCCTCGATGCCGCTCAGCGCGGTGGCGATGTCCTTCGAGGTCATGCCCGTGTGGGCAGCAACGGCGGTGATGAGGTCGGACTTGGTAAGAGACACATGCACTCCTTGGTCGGTTAACGACCCACAGAATGCCCGATGGCGAAGCAAAAAGGTTGGATTTACGCCGCGCGGGCTCAAATCGACCTCCATGGCACCATGGTCAATCGAAGATGGCGGGCGACCCACGGCACCTGTCAGGCTGGCGTCAATGGCCTCTGACCTGCCCCTCGTGATTGATGAACGCGGACCCAAGCGCGGCTCCGGTGACGAACCGATCGTCGTCTTTGTCCACGGCTCACTCGACCGAGCGGCCAGCTTTGCCCGAGTCGTACGCCGCCTCGTCGACCTGCCCACGGTCACCTACGACCGTCGGGGCTATGACCGATCGCTCCCCGCTGGTCCGGGACAGCGCACACTCGACGGTCATGTGGACGACCTCCTGTCAGTGATCGACGATCGACCTGCGGTTGTCATAGGCCACAGCCTGGGTGGGGTGATCGCCTTGGCAGCGGCCTTGCGCCTCCAAGGGGCCGCCCCGCTGGTCAGCGTCGCCGCCTTTGAGCCGCCGCTCCCATGGCTCCGCGAGGCCAACAGCCGCTCGCCTCGTTCCACCGACCAGCAGGTGGCGAAGCCGCTATCTGCTGACGTAGCCGATGAACCCGGGGTGATCGCTGAGCGCTTCTTCCGCCGCATGGTCGGTGACTCGGCCTGGGACCGACTCCCCGAGGCCACTCGGCTGGCCCGACGAGCAGACGGCCCCGCCCTAGTGGCCGATCTCGCCTCGGTCCGCATCACCGAGGCTCCATTCGACGTGACCCGGCTCACCGTCCCTTTGGTGCTGGGTCGCGGCACGAACTCACTCCCCCACCACCGTGATGCTGTGGAGTGGCTCATCGAACATACCGTCGGCTCCGAACTCATAGAGATCGATGGTGCCGGACACGGCGCACACCTCACTCACCCCGATGCATTCGCTGGATTCGTCCGTGCGACGGTGCAGCGGGCCACACAGAAGGCAGGTTCCTCCGCATGAACATTCTCGTCACCGGCTCATCAGGGCTCATCGGAAGCGCACTCGTCGACGCGCTCGCAGCCGGTGGCCACACCGTCGTGCGTCTGGTTCGCGGTGGTGGCCGACCGGCCCACTCCATGGTGGCCGACGTCAACTGGGATCCCGCATCGGGTCGGCTCGACTTCGCAACGCTCGAGGCTGCAGGACCCTACGACGGAGTCGTCCACCTGGCCGGAGCCGGCATCGGCGATCGGCGATGGACCCCGGCCCGACGGGTCGAACTCATGGAGAGTCGGACGCGTTCGACATCGCTCTTGGTCAAGGCACTGGTGGCACTTGATCCCCGCCCACCGGTCCTCGTGAGTGCTTCAGCCATCGGGTACTACGGCGATCGAGGTGTCGAGGAGTTGAGCGAGCACTCCGAGGCCGGCACCGGATTCTTGGCCGACATCTGCCAGGCATGGGAGGCGGCAGCCGCTCCGGCCGCAGAAGCCGGTATTCGCACCGTGTTGCTCCGGACCGGGATTGTGCTGGCTGCGTCCGGCGGAGCCCTGGGCAAGCAGCTCCCCCTCTTCCGGCTCGGCTTGGGCGGACCCATCGGCTCCGGCCTGCAGTACCGGAGCTGGATCACACTTGGCGACGAGGTCCGAGTGATCCTCCATTGCCTGACGCAACCATCGCTGTCGGGACCCGTGAATGCCACAGCACCTGCGCCCGCCACCGACCGCGCCCTGGCCAAAGCGCTGGGCGCGGCCCTGCACCGGCCCGCCGCTCTTGCCGTCCCCTCTCTGGCCCTTAAGGCTGTCCTTGGGTCCGACATGGCCACCGAGATGGTCTTGTCGAGCCAGCGAGTGCTTCCCGAGCAGCTGGTGGCATCTGGATTCACCTTCGACCATCCGACGCTTGATGAGGCCGTCGTCTCGGTCCTCGCCAGTTCCTAGTTGACGATCGATCGCCGAGGGCTTCCCCTGCGATCGGGCCCAGTCACGAGTAGTCGGGCAGGCAGGGTCGGGCCAGCAGGGTCGACGGCCCAGAACCAAGTCTGCAGAGTCAGGCCTGCAGAGTCGGGTCTGCAGTATCAGGGATCGGATGTCGTTCCTGCCCCTGCCCACGGAGACAGAGGGGGGCTGGCCCGAGGCGGTTGGCGCTCGAGACGATCGCCGTGGCCCGACTCATCTTTGGCTCCTGCCACCAATGATGACGTCGACAGGATCAGCACACCGACAACGACGACAATACCCGCCACCACCTCGACGGGAAGGTGCCATCCCGCAGTAGCAACATGGTCGCCGAACAGGGCAATGCCAATAGCCACCGACACCAGCGGATCAACGATGGTCAGTGATGCCTGCGAAGCCGTTACCGGACCGGCGTGGAACGAGCTCTGGAGGAGAAACAGCCCGATCACCCCGGTGGCGAGCAAGGCATAGGGGTCCCAGTTGGTGAAGACATGGCCCCATCCGGACGCCACCAGGTCGGTCAGCCTCTTTGTCAATGCCGCGGAAAGTGCAAACATCACTGCCCCTGCTGCCCCGAATGCCGCTGCTCGGAACCACCGGGGGCCCACGAACCCGAGTGAAGCGCAACCAGCAGTGGCGATGCCGATCACGACAAAGGTCGTCACCCAGGCTCGGTTCGTCGGCACGATGTCACCCTGAGCCGATCCTGCTGCGATCAAGAAGGCAGCCAGACCCCCCGCTGCGGCCAGGGTTCCGGTCCATTCACGCCAGGTCAGCTGATAGCGGAACCATGTACCGAGGATCAGGACCAAGAACACGAGTTCAGTAGTGACCAGGGGCTGCACCGAGGTCAGCTGCCCAAATCGCAGGGCCACTGCTTGGAGCAGAAAGCCGACGCCGATCATGGCGAGACCCAGGAACCAGATGGCGTTGGAAAACGCATGCCGGACCAACCGCATGCTCATGGCCGAGTCACTCGGGGCATTTTGCACACCGATGCGCTGGAAGATCGCACTCAGGGCGTTGGCCATCGCAGCTAGCAGGGCTAGAAAATAGGCCACGTCCACGGTCTAGCCCAGCGGGCCTCTCTGCGGGTGGCGGAGCGAGGAGTTCGGACTGTGCTTGGCCAAAATGAGGGATTACGCTAACGCTTGACCGTCAGATCCCCAGGGGAGCCCGAGATGACCGCCATCGCCATCCAAGCTGAAGTTCCGACCATTGAGGAGTTCGAGACCGCCGGTCGGGCCTTCCTTGAAGCCAATGCACCGAAGCGCTCTGTCGAGGCGTTCGTGTGGGGCAAGGGCACCCAGGACGTCAGTCTGTTCCCAGAGCGGACGCCCGAAGAGGACCTTGTCAATCTCGAGATTGCCCGGACGTGGGCCCAAAAGGTCTACGACGCCGGCTTCGGCTGGATCACCGGTCCCGTCGAGTATGGAGGCCGAGGGCTCACCAAGGAACACCAGCAGGCGTGGAGCGCCCTCTACGCCTCCTTCGACACGCCCTCGCTCTCGATCTACGGCATCGGCCTCGGCATGGTGGCTCCCACGATCCTTGATCACGCCACCGACGAAGTGAAGGAGGCGTACCTCGCCAAGATGTGGCGGGGCGACATCGTGGCCTGCCAGCTCTTCAGCGAGCCCTCGTCGGGTTCGGATCTGGCATCCCTTCAGACCCGGGCAGTGCGCGACGGCGACGAGTGGGTACTGAACGGCCAGAAGGTGTGGACCTCGGGTGCTCAGGTGTCTGACATCGGCGAGATCATCTGCCGGACCGACCCGGACCTTCCCAAGCACCGAGGCCTCACCGGCTTCGTCGTTGATATGCACGCCCCCGGCGTCGAGGTGCGTCCGCTGCGCCAGATGACCGGTGGGGCATCGTTCAACGAGGTCTTCTTCACCGATGTTCGGGTCCCCGACTCCCATCGACTCGGCGATGTCAACGGCGGCTGGACCGTCGCCCTGACCACGCTGATGAACGAGCGCGCCGCTATCGGAGGTGGGGGCGGAGGCGTCGGCCTGCCGGCCACGACTCGCCTCATCGAGTCGGCCAAAGCCA
Organism: uncultured Acidimicrobiaceae bacterium; assembly: GCA_903873395.1. Lineage (GTDB taxonomy): Bacteria > Actinomycetota > Acidimicrobiia > Acidimicrobiales > RAAP-2 > Bog-756. The sequence goes on along the minus strand of CAIQOJ010000110.1, from coordinate 25,579 downwards.
CTGGACGCAACACGGACCCTCTGATCCGCCAGCAGTTGGCCGACATTGTCATCAACGAACGGGTGGCTCGGTATACCAACCAGCGAGCTATGGCCAAAATTGCTGCCGGTGAACTTCCCGGCCCCGAGATGTCACTCGCCAAGATGTCGTTGACGGCCAACATGCTGCGCACCAACGAGGTCCTCGACGCCATCTTCGGCATGAGCCTGACCGCAGACACGGGTGCCTGGGGCACGTTCGCGTGGACCGAGTACCTCCTTGGCGTACCGGGCATGCGCATTGCCGGCGGATCCGACGAGGTGCTCCGCAACATCATCGGCGAGCGCGTGCTCGGACTTCCCAAAGAACCCAACCCGGCCTAGCGATCCAGCCCGACTGGGCAGTGAGGAGTGGCGGGGCCCATGGGGGCCAGCCCCTCAAGCATGACGTCTGCCCAACCATGTCGTGCCTCGGTCCCTGCTCACTGGTGATGGCCGTTGCTACGTGAGTGGCTCCACGCATCGTTGCCTCACACCGAATCCTCCACCAGGGCTGTCTTCCACGTCTGTCGGTGCTGGGAAGTCAGGCCCAGGCGCCTGATCCCCTCCAGATGCACTGGTGCGCCGTAGCCCTTGTTGGACTCCCATCCATACCCGGGGTACTCCAGGGCCAGAGCAACCATCAGCGCATCCCGTTCGACCTTGGCCAGAATGCTGGCCGCAGCCACAGATGCACACGTCAGGTCAGCCTTCACCTTGGTCGTCACCGGGGGCACGACAACCTCAACGTCGTCGTCAACGGCCACGAGACTCGCCTCGTCCGGTGGGCTCAACCAGTCGAACGATCCATCCAACAAGACGGCATCGACCGACACCGCAATGCGGGCGAGGGCCCGACACCCGGCCCGGCGCAGCGCCTGGGTCAAGCCCAGGTCATCGATCTCGGCTGCTGAGGCGTGTCCGACTGCCCCGTCGAGCACCCATGAGTCGATGCGCTTGGTCAGCGCCTCGCGTTGGGACGCCGAAAGAAGTTTGCTGTCACGCAACCCGCTCGGAACCCGGCCCACCGTCAGGTCGATGACCACCACACCGCAGGTGACAGGACCGGCTGGCGCACCTCGACCAACTTCATCGATTGCGGCCAGTCGATCGATGCCCGAGCGCAGCATGGCCTTCTCTGTTCGCAACGACGGCCTCGCCGGTGCCATCAGGACAGCCCATCTCGCGCCTCGTCGCTCAGTCGAGCACGGACGACTTTTCCGAGGGCATTGCGAGGAAGGGCCTCAACGGAGCGCACCAGTCGAGGCTGCTTGAAGGGCGCCAGGTTTCCTGCGCAAAAGGTGCGTAGTTCCTCGGCGGTGGGAACCGCCCCGTCGACCACCACCCACGCCGTCACGATCTCGCCCCACTCATCGGAGGGCGTTCCGGTGACGGCTACCTCAGCGATTCCTGGGTAGGCAGCCAGAACATCTTCCACCTCAGCCGGGTAGACGTTGTAGCCACCCGAGATGATCAGTTCCTTGGCTCGGCCCCGGATGGTCAACATGCCGTCGTTGATCTCACCGAGGTCGCCCGTGGCGAACCACCGTCCCCCGCCATCAGGGTCATCGACGAACGCCTCGGCATCGGCACCAGGCCGACGCCAATACCCATCGAAGACGTTGGGTCCGCGAAGCAGGACCTCACCACTGTCAGCCAGGGCGACGTCGACGCCGGGCAATGGAAATCCCACGGTGCCGGCCCTGCGCTCGCCGACATACGGGGTCGACGTGTTCATGAGCGTCTCGGTCATGCCGTAGCGCTCGAGAACGGCGCGGCCCGTGGATGAGGAGATGATCTCGTGGAGGGCAGCAGGAAGTGGAGCCGACCCCGAGACGCACAGCCGCAGGTCAGCTAGTTCGCTGGCACGCCCCGACTTCGCCATGCGGTGAAACATCGTCGGCACTCCGAAGAAAAGCGACGCCCGATGGTCCTTCACCGCGGCGAGCACCGACCCTGGATCAAACCCGCTCAGAAGAACAGCGGAACCGCCGGCGGCCATTGTGCCGTATGCACCGACCACCAGTCCGTGGGCGTGGAAGATCGGCAAGGCATGAATCAAGCGATCGTCGGCCGTCCAGCGCCACGCCCGGCGCACGGCCTCGACGGATGCCAGGAGGTTCCGATGTCGCAGAACCGCCCCCTTCGGTGCCCCCGTGGTTCCAGAGGTGAAACAGATCAGTGCCGGATCATCGGGACCGACATCGTCGAGTTCGCCGGGATCGCCGTCAGGTAGGTCTAGGTCAGGGCCGACGACAACACCACCTTCGGGCATCACCGATCGGACCCAGGCCTCTTGGTCAGGTCGCTCCACCACGGCTGCCGATGCTTCGACATCGGTCACGATGTGAGCCAACTCCCGATCGCCATAGGACGTGTTGGCCGGGACCACTACCAATCCCGCCCGAAGGGCACCCACGTGGGCCGCCAACGAGGCCACTGATGACGAGGTGGACCACAGCACGCGGTCCCCGGGAACGAGGCCAGCGGTGTGCCACCGGCCGGCAGCCCGGCGGGTGGCTTCTTCGAACTCCGCCGCGCTCCACCAGCGCCCTCCTTCGTGCCAGAGGGGTGCATCACCGGCGGCTGCCCACCGCTGGGTCCATGCGGCAACCAGGGTGCCAGCTCTGGTCAGGTCGGATACATCCGACCTTGCCGGGTCGTCGTTCTCGAGGTGATTTGTCCAAGATGTCAGCACGGCTCATCCCACGGGTGGTCCAGGGACGTACCGTCCCTTGCTCGGCGTTCTCGGGGGCAAAGGCCCCCACCTAGTCTTAGTGGACAACGCCGGACCCCAGGGACGTCCGGCCTCGCAGATGACGGGGTGGGCATGCCGAGCGATCCAGCAATCGAAACCGACCAGGTCGCACAGGGAACGACGGGGCGTCGTCGTGTTGCCGTGGTTCCCCACACCCATTGGGACCGCGAGTGGTATGCACCGTTCCAGACCTTTCGGATGGGCCTCATCCGTCTCGTCGATGAACTGCTCGACCTGATGGAGTCGGACCCGTCCTACCGCCACTTCATGCTCGACGGGCAGTTGGCGGTGATCGACGACTATCTGGAGATCCGACCGGAGAACGAAGAACGCCTGCGTGCCTTGGCCGCCGCTGGCCGGCTCACCGTTGGCCCGTGGTACATCCTGATGGACGAGTTCTTGGTCTCGGCTGAGACCATTGTTCGCGACTTGCAAGCCGGTATGGCTCGAGGGGCGTCATTCGGTGGGGTCATGGATGTCGGCTACCTGCCGGACATGTTCGGTCACGTGGCCCAGATGCCTCAGATCCTCGCCCAAGCGGGACTTGAGCATGCCGTGGTGTGGCGAGGGGTTCCCTCGGCCGTCGATAGAACTGGATTTCTGTGGTCCGCTCCGGACGGCTCCAGTGTCCGGGCCGAATACCTGATTGCTGGCTACGGCAATGGCGCCGCTCTTCCTGAAGATGCCAAGCAACTCGTGCGTCGCATCCAGGCGTTGATCGACGAGGCCGATGGATTCCTCTCTCCTGGTGCACCTCTGTTGGTCATGAATGGTTCAGACCACCTGCGCCCTCAGCCATGGTTGGGCCGCACGATCGCCGAGGCGAACGACATCCAGAGCGACCTGGAGCTCGAGGTGACCTCGCTGTCGGAGTACTTGGCATCCACCTCAGTGCACGGACTGCCTGCCTGGACCGGTGAGCTCCGATCCGGCTGGCGGTCGAACGTGCTGATGGGAGTCGGTTCCAACCGCGTCGACGTCAAGCAGGCGGCCAGCCGGGCTGAGCGATCGCTGGAGCAGTATGGCGAACCGCTCAGTGCCCTCTACCTCTCGCCCGATCGTTGGCCGACATCGTTTCTGGAACTGGCGTGGAAGCTGGTCATTCGCAACGCCGCCCACGATTCGATCTGCGCATGCTCGGCCGATGACGTGGTCGATTCCGTCCTCCATCGCTACAGCGAGGCTCGCCACATCGGCGAAGGCCTAGCCGACATGGCGCTGGCCTCACTCGGCCGCTCCATGTCCGCTGCGGGGCCTGTAGTTGCCAATCCTTCGGCGCGCACGAGAGGCGGCATGGTCGACGTCGTGGTCCCGGCCATCGAGGATCCCGGTCCTCATGTCCAGGTCGTCTCCGAGCGCCCCGGGCTACCCGGCACCATCACCCTCGCCGGCGAGGTGGTCCGCACGATCCTGGGGGTCATGCAGGGATCCCGTCTGGACGAGGACACCTACGTGACCGACATCAACCTGACGGTCGACGACACGGGCATCGACCTCACCTTGGTGCTCGGACCTGAGCCTCGAGAGGACGCACCGGTCGAAGAGATCAAACGCGAGTTGTTCACTCGACTCGCCGCCGACCCGGACACCGAGGTGCGAGTCGCCATCGACCAGCCGACCCAACGTCGGATCCTCGCTCGGATGGACGCCGTGCCCGGCTTTGGTTGGGCCACGGTCTCTCCTTCCCTGCTCACCCATCCGGTGACGGCTGCCTCTGAGAACGATGGGTCAGTCACGCTCGAGAACGGTCTGGTCCACGTCGTCGTCGACCCCACATCGGGAACATTTGCCATCGATGGCATCGCTGGATTTGGTCGACTCGTGGACGACGGCGACTTCGGCGACACCTACAACTACTCACCGCCGGCGACCGACACCGTCATCGATGTGCCCGATACCGTGATCGTCACCGTCGGCGAGACCGGCCCGGTGCGAGCAACGGTGGACATCACAACCACCTGGACCTGGCCCGAACGGGTCGACGAGGTGACCAGCTCTCGTGTCGGCCAGACGACTGTTGACGTGATCACCACCCTCGAACTGCGGGCCGACGAGTCGCTGGTGCGCGTAACGACTCGATGGACCAACCCGTCGCGGGATCATCGGCTGCGGGTGCACCTGCCCTTGCCGCAGCCGGCGGCGACCTCGCGGGCCGAATGTGCGTTCACTGTGGTGGAGCGTGGTTTGACCGCCGAAGGGCGGCCTGAGGAGTTCGGCCTGCCTACCTTTCCCTCGCGGCGGTTTGTGTCGTCCGGAGGCCTCACGGTGGTCCATGAAGGCTTGCTGGAGTACGAGTTGGTGGACATCACCTCGGACCCTGATTCCGGGGCCCGAGCGGCGTCCGCACTTGCCCTGACCCTGCTCCGGGCGACCGGAAAGCTCTCCCGTCTCGGCATGTCACTCCGCCCTATGCCCGCTGGACCCCTCGATGACCTCGAGGGCCCGCAGATGCTGCAGCCAGTCGACGTGACCTATGGCCTGGCACTGCACCACGACGACCCGTATGCGCTGGCCGAGGATCTGCTCGTGCCCTTGGGCGTGACCAGTTCCTTCGGAGGCGGCAGCCGACCGGATCGAGGTGCCGCCCTCACCGTGGCGGGGGCCCAGGTCTCTTCCCTGCGTCGCCACGACGGGGCCCTCGAACTGCGGGTATTCAATCCGACCGACCACTCGTCGGTGGTGGAGATCCCAGGCCGGAAGGGGTGGCTCGTCGACCTGCGCGGACGAGCCGTGGATCCATTCGAGGACAGGTTCTCGCTACGCGCCCACGGAATCGCCACCATCCGCCTCGATGACTGAGGCAGCTTCCCCGTCTTCGATCTGACGTAGGCGGAGTTCATCGAGGTCCATCAAGACGCCGCCGAGTCGCTCCCAGCGGATGCTGCGATGGCTGTCTGCTCCCGGTCCGACGCCAGCCCGCACCAGCTTGAACATCTGGACCCGGCCGAGATCTTTCAGATTGCGAGTACGAAGCGGTCGGGTCTCGATCCCCTCGGCTTCCTCTTCCTCCAATGCCTGGCGAAACTCGTCAGACACCAAGACGGTCCCGGGATTGGCCACCCCAACCAGGCGGCTGGCCAAGTTGACGACCGGGCCGTAGAAATCGCCTTCCCGTGTGAGTACGGGGCCCACGGCGAGAGCCACACGCACGTCGGACAGGAGTTCGTCATCGGCATAGGCCTCGGCCAGGCTGAGGCCGATCTGAGCGCCACCTGTCGCCGAAGGCACTACGAACATCACCTCATCGCCGATCATCTTGACGACTCGGCCGCCCAAGGCGATGACCGTGTCGTGCGCAAGCTCTTCGAAACGGGCCACTACGGCAGCCAACTCTTCGTCACCTAGGTGCTGGCTGAGCATCGTGAACCCGACCATGTCGGCAAAGCCCACCGCCATCACCGGACGCAAGCCTTCGTCGACCGCATGGGTCCTGTGGGCCACCGATCGACGAGTGGCGGCTTGGAGATGACGTCGCCAGACGTATTCGAGGATCCTCCCCATGGCCGGCAGGTAGGTGTCGGCTTGGCGAGCGAACCGGTCGGCATCGAGCACGGGATCACCCGTCGATTGAGGCACCGGCGTCGTTCCGGGTGCAGTCTGGGCCTCAGCCACACGGGCCATCGAGGTGCCGATGACGCGTGCCATCTGAACGGCAACTTCGAGATCGGCCATGCCCATGTCGGCCATGGCTTGGAAGATCTGCACTGCTTCGACGTCGAGCTCGCTGAAGGCAGCATCGGCGCCGTCTACATCCAAAAAGCCGAGCGCTCGCCAGAATCGGCGGACGACCTCGGCCGACATGCCCGTGCGCTCGGCCACGCCTTCGAGGGTCAACAGGCGTTCGGATGGCACGAGAACACGATCGACCATGAGTAGATCGATGACCTCGTCGGCGACGGCCTGGTCGACTTCGGCGTCCGAGCAGCCCAACTCAACAAGTTGCGCTCGCACCCGGGCAAGTGCCTCGATCCGGAGGTGCTCTTCCTCGGCAGTGCGGGGGGACGTCAAACCGGCTGCAGGGGTCATCTTGTCCACGCCTCCACCCTAGGCCTCCCCACCCACAGGAGCGATCGGGCACTGCCTGCCTACACTGTCGCCATGGATGACCCTGGGACTCACACATGGACCGGGGATCTTGCCGTGGGGTCCCGAGCCGTGCTCATCCCAGTAAAGGCTTTTCACGAAGCAAAGCGGCGACTACATGATGCGCTCGGACCTGAAGAGCGAGCCCACTTGGCCCGGGCAATGGCCGACCGGGTGATCGATGCCTCAGCCCCTCTGCCCGTGGCCGTGGTCTGCGACGACAGCGATGTTGCCGAATGGGCCAGGCGGCGAGGTGCCCTCGTCATTTGGGAGCCCGGACGTGGCCTCAATGGTGCCGTCGAAGCCGGCATCGATCACCTACGAGAAGCGGGCGTCACGCGGGTCGTCGTCTCCCATGCTGACCTTCCCCGGGCGACCGGCCTGGCGCAGGTGGATCAAGGGGTTGGCGTGACCCTGGTGCCAGACAGGTGGGGCAACGGGACAAATGTGATGGCCCTACCCACAGATACCGGCTTCCGGTTCTCGTATGGCCCCGGATCGTTTGCTCGCCACAGAGTCGAAGCAGCCAGGCTCGATCTCACGATCCACATTCTGGATCTGCCCGACCTTGCCTGGGACGTCGACGAGCCTGGTGACGTGGTCCCGGTGGCCGCATTGCACGCGGACGGTCAACCATGACCGAAGCCGGGCAACGCTCACGATCAGGGCTTCCTGTCGGCGACCTCTTGACGACGGGACCCGTGACGGTCGACCTTCCTGTGCCCGAGACCGCTCTGGCCATCGGAGCTCATCCCGACGACATCGAGTTCGGAGCTGGGGCCACCTTGGCCCGATGGGCCGAGGCTGGTTGCCGGATCGTGCACCTCGTTCTCACCGACGGTTCCAAGGGGAGCTGGGATCCCAACACCGACCTTGCCGATCTTGTTGCTGCCCGCCAAGCAGAGTGCAGGACTGCCGCACGGGTCCTCCACGGTGACTCGGCAGAGCGTCCCGACGACGTCATCTTCCTCGGTCGCATCGACGGTGAGTTAACCGATGACGAAGCCACGCGCCGTGATGTCGTGCGGGTCATTCGAGAGATTCGCCCCAATGTCATCCTGGGCCACGATCCATGGCGCCGCTACCGCCTCCACCCCGATCACCGAGCGGCAGGCTTCGTCACCCTCGGGGCTGTTGTCGCTGCCAGGGATCCGCATTTCTTTGACGACATCGGTCCCAGCCCTCATCGCCCTTCTGCGCTACTGCTGTGGGAGCCTGATCTGGCCAATCACGTGGAACGTGCCGCCGGATATGCGCAAGCAAAGGTTGCTGCCTTGCTCTGCCACCACAGCCAGCTCGAATCAACGATGGGCATCGATGGCGAACCTCCGGAACCAACCGAGGAACAGGGTGCCAGTCAGTCGGCCCTCAGCGGGGCCGAGGAGTTCGCTGAGCAAGTGGCATGGCAACTCGAACAACATGGGCGCCTTGCTGGCCAAGGCCCAGGTGAAGCCTTTCACCTCATAGATCACATCTGACTCGCCCGGTATCTGACGCCTCACGCAGTTCCACAATCACGGACGCGACAGTGGGGGCCCGAAGGCCCCCACGTGGTCACACCGCAGTGGCGTGGGCATGCCACGCCGAGCAACGCTTCAGCGGCGAGCCGCTGCCTTCTTTGCCGGGGCCTTCTTGGCCGGAGCCTTCTTGGCCGGAGCCTTCTTGGCGACGACCTTCTTTGCTGGGGCCTTCTTGGCCGGAGCCTTCCTGGCGACGACCTTCTTTGCTGGGGCCTTCTTGGCAACAGCCTTCTTGGCCGGAGCCTTCTTGGCGACTACCTTCTTTGCTGGGGCCTTCTTAGCCGGAGCCTTCTTGGCGACGACCTTCTTTGCTGGGGCCTTCTTGGCAACAGCCTTCTTAGCCGGAGCCTTCTTGGCAGGAGCCTTCTTGGCAACAGCCTTCTTAGCCGGGGCCTTCTTTGCTGCAACCTTGGTGGCCGGAGCCTTCTTTGCTGCTGCCTTCTTGGCCGGAGCCTTCTTGGCCGCTGTCTTCTTCTCTGCCATAGGTACTTCCTCCTTGGGGTTCAATGCCGACTTAAACGTCGAACCGGTGGAGAACCGAACACCGATAGACGCCGGGATCGGTACCACTGCACCAGTCCGCGGATTGCGGCCCACCCGAGAAGCTCGAGCCGTTGGGGTGAATGCACCGAACCCAGCGACCGTCACTTTCCGCCCAGACCGAACCTCGGCGATCACGGTGGCAAACACAGAACTCACCACGTCTTCGACGATCTTCCTTGGCACAACCGTGCTGTCGGACACCGACTGGACGAGTTGAGATCTGTTCACCGTGATCTCCTCAGCGATACGTAACCGACGCCTAGCCAAATGGACATTGCGCGCCAGGTCAAGCATCACTACTCGTCAGCGCGTTCTTCGCGTCAGCTCGGACGTAAGGCCGACACCAACACTGACCTACGCTGAGACACGTCGCTGTGGCCTCCGAATGTCGGTCATGGACAAAAACCCGTTTGTTTGCAACGATTATTTGGACTCGACCTAGGCAGAGTCTCTCGCTGAACCTCATGTTCGCCACCGCTCCGTGCGCAGTGCGCCGCGTCGAAAAGGTTGTGCCACATGACGGAACACGATGACGAGAATGTGCGGCATCGACACGCGGGTGCACTGACCCAAGCGCAACGCACTTCGGCCAACGGTGCCCATGGCATCTACCTCGGACAAGATGCGCAAGGGTGGCGTCAGGCCGGTGCCGAGCAGTCCGTGATGATTCTCGGTCCGCCGAGATCGGGCAAGACGTCCTCGTTCATCATTCCCAACGTGCTTGCCGCCAATGGCGCAGTGGTGACCACTTCGACAAAACCCGACGTACTCGATGCCACCCGCGCCGCCCGCCAGGAACTCGGCACCGTCCACCTCTTTGACCCGACGGCATCTGTCGCCGACCGCCCCGGTGTCCACCGAGTTCGATGGTCACCTCTCCAGCGGTGCACGTCGTGGCGCGCCGCTCAGTCGACGGCTCGTGCCTTGGTGCTCGCTGGCGCCTCGGCGAGCGGAGCCGGCGACCACTGGCATGAACGGGCCCAGGCACTGTTGGCCCCACTGCTGCATGCCGCCGCGCTGGAGGGCGCCGATATGCGCACGGTGTTGACCTGGGTCGACCGCCATCAAGCCCTACCCGCCCAACAGATCCTGGCCACTGAACCGACCGGCTCCGACCCTGTGGCCCGCCACCTGCTCGATGGCATCACCACGACGGATGAACGCGAGCTCAGCGGCATCTGGTCCACCACATCAGGCGCGTTGGGTGGCTTCCGTTCAGCCGAGGCGCTTGAGGCCACGTGCCAACCCGACTTCGACGTCGATGCCTTCGTGTCGTCGTCCGATGCGCTCTACATCGCCGCTCCCGCCCACCATCAAGCGCTGGTGGCCCCTCTGGTGGTGGGGCTCCTCGACGATGTGCGCCACGCCACGTACCAGTGGTCGGCGTCCACGAGGTCGAGGTCTGCAGCGCCCGTGCTCCTTGCCCTCGACGAGCTGGCCAACATCGCTCCCTTGCCCGACCTCCCTTCCATGATCAGCGAGGGGGGTGGCCAGGGCCTGGTGACACTTGCCTGCTTCCAAGACCTGTCCCAAGCTCGTCACCGTTGGCCGACCCAGGCCGACGGATTTCCTTCGCTCTTTGGGACCACCGTCGTTCTTCCCGGCATCGGCGACACACGCACACTCGAGGCGTTGTCGATCGTGGCCGGCGAAGAAGAGCTGCGGACCCGTTCGACCTCGGTCGGTCTGTCGTTCTCTGATGATCCACTGGCCCACCTTCTGGGCCGCAGACATGCCCAATCCGGCGAGCAGTTGAGCAGCATCTGGCGGCGCCGGGTGCCTCCCGACCTCATCGCCCACGGGCATCCAGGCCATGGGTTGTCCTTCGATCACCTCAACGAGGCGACGTGGATTCCCCTGACACCTGCGCATCGACATGAGCCGTGGCGATCCCTGCAGACCCTCGGCAACGCGCGCCGCCTGGGACGACACGCCATCTCTCGCGACGCCACAGGAAACGATCTCGTGCGCTAGAAGCCGCGACATCCGATCATCGCCGTGCGCCTGGACTCGACGGCCAGATCTGTCATCGACCCCCGACCTCACGTCCCAACCTCTGGTCACGTCGCGACAGGGAACTGAACGGATCGAGGCCGACCTGGGTACGGGCCGACTCGGGCATCACATACCGGCCGATATCCCGCCCACCTCCAGCCATGCGCTCGATGCCACGTGGGCTCACACCGACCGCCATGGCGACTCGCTCCTCGACAAGGTGGACAGGAAGACCCTGGCGCGCCTCGTCGGCCACCGTTGCCAACAGTCGCCGCTTGGTCGCCGGCAATGAGACGCCGTTGTGTTCGGCGACGTCGGAGGAGAGGTCACCCTGAACATCGGCATCCGTTGGGTGCCGATGAGCCCGACCGATGACTTCAACCATGTTGGTGAGATCTATGCCGAGGTCGTCCGCACGCTTGCGCCACGAGTAACGCAGTTCGTCCATCGCCACCCGGGCATCTTTGTCGGGTCGGTCCGAATGGAATGCGGCACGGATGGTGCCCCGGGCTGATCGAGCGACAGGCATCCGATGGAGATGCTCGTCCATTGACGCCGCACGCTGCGAGAAGGTGCGACACAGCACTGGATCGATGCCGTCGATCTCCCATCGACCCGAACTCCGCCGTTCCCATCCGATACTCGCCCGTTGCGTCATCTCATGACGAAGGTGGCCGTCGTAGAGGGCGGATGCGGCACGGACGTGAGCGAACAGTCGTCGAGTGTCCACCGCCGACCACAGACCATCCGGGCCTTGTGCCACGTTTGCCACGACCAGGTGCGTGTGCAGATGAGGATCGAGAGCTCGGCTCGTGCGATGGAGGAACGCTGCAGCCACTGCACCTTGCCCTGGAAGATGACGCACGATGCCACCAGTCGTTCTCCTCACACCGATGGCTTCACGCTCGAGATAGGCGGCCGCCTCGGCCACGGCAGCCCGATGGGCATCTTCGGTCGCTGTCCCTAACTCGGGAGGCCCAAGAAGGTGGAGCACGCTGACAGATTTCGGGGCACACCACACCAGGTCGACGCCTCCTGCGGCTCGCTCCCCCCGATTGGCTCGCAAGGGACGGTCGCCCAGCGGGTCGAGGCCACTCAAGACGGCGGCGAGCGCATCCCTCTCCGGTTCGCCGCGGAGGCCGAGGCGGACACTCCCCTGGCCCCACCAGAGACCCGCCGACTCTCCCGCCGGCCGACCGACCCCATCGGGCCGGAGATCATGGACGTAGTAGTCGGCCCGCTCGGCGCGGACCACCTGCGCTCGCAACAACACTGCCTCCCTCGGCCACGGGGAGTGCGCTCCCCCGACAATGGCCGGACCGAGGTGTCCTGCGAGTGCTTGCCCAGTGTGCCACGGCAAACTCCTGCAGCAACAGGGGGAGTTCGCTTCGTGGTGGTCCCGCCATCAAATCCGCCAGGCATCACTATCGCCAGGCATCACTGTCGCCAGGCACAACTATGGCGAGGGCGGGCCGGTGGATCAGGTGCGGTAGCGGTCCAAAATCGCCGTTGCCGCCTTTGTCGCCAATGAAGCATCCTCAGCTGGTTCCACCACGGCACTGGCTGGGCCGAGACGGAGGAGCAGGCGTTCCAGCCAGGCATCTCCGCCCACGTGGACCTCCCATACCCGGCGATCACCGTCCTCGCCGACCTGAGTGGCGGCAGGAATGGTCTCGAAGAGCCACTCGGTCGCTGGGTCTGCGGCGATGGTGACCGTGCGGGTGTCGGGCCCTGGCACGAACGCCTGCACCGGCACCTCATCGCCCGCTCCCCCATCGCCAGGCGATGCCGTTGGATCGGAGGTGTCGAAGGCCGCTGCCAGAACTGCGGTGGCCATGCGGTCGAGACGGAATCGGCGGGTGTCGCCGACGTCCTCACACCAACCGTCGAGATACCAGTGGCCCTCGGATGTGAAGATGCGATGTGGGACGACGGTCCGCTCGGACATCTCGTTGGCGGCCGCCGAGTAGTAGGCGATGCGGACCTTGCGATGGGTCGATAGCGCCTCTCGAAGTAGGCCGAGGTGATCAGGGGCATCGAGGTCGATGGTGACCTTGACGTCACCGAGCGCTCGGTCCAACTTCACCAGCGCACGAGAGAGTGCACCGTTGGGGTCGCTTCCCGGCACAGCCAGCAGAGCTCTACACGCTGCAGCAAGGGCAAAACCCTCACTCGAGTTCATCCGGCGTGGCCGAGCGTGAGAGCGACCGAGCCGACCAACTACGCCCTCATCGGTGACCATGATCTCCAGGAGTTGGTCGGGGCTGTAGGGGGGAACACCGCAACAAGCGGCCATTTCGAGCTCACTTACCAACTCGCTCGGAGTCAGGTCGAAGCGAGCCGCCATCTCATCGATCGAGGCATCTCCCTCCTGAGCAAGCCAGTTGAGCATGGAGAGGAGTCGGCGCAGCCGATCGGGCGTGGGCGTGGGCATCGGACTCATGTCGCACCCCCAGACGTAGCAAAGGCCTCCAGTCGGGCGATCATCGCGTGACGCACTTCCGGCGGGCGGAGTACTTCGGCATGGTCAAGGAATCCGAGCACCCAGGAGATCAGGGCCTCGACATCAGTGACCTCCATACGCACCACGATGTCTCCGTTCTCCGCCGCTTCGGTCACCGCGTCCGGACCCAACTCGGTGGTCACCCGGGTGGCTTCCGCAGCATCTACAGCCACGTCCACCTCAACGCGCTCGCCTTCACCGAATGCCCACGGTTCACCGGCAAAGGCGTCCACGGGGTCGAAGTCCTCGGGGACCTGAGCCGACCCGTTGGCACCGGCACCCACCTTTGAGGTGATGCGGTCGACCCGGAAGGTCCTGGGCGCATCACGGTTGCGATCCCAGCCGATGGCATACCAATAGCCGCCATGAAATCGGATGGCGGCAACATCGACGGATCGCTTCTCGCTCTTGTAAGTAAACGTCGCTGTCGCCTTGTTGCGGATGGTGTCGAAGAGCTCGGGAAGCGCAGGCACGTCTCCCATTGGGGCCAGGCCCACGACGGCTTTGGCAGCGGCGTTGGACGGTCGTCCGGCGTCGACTCCCAACTTGGCCAACGCATGGTGCCCGGTAGGCTCACCCAAGTGGACAGCAGCGACGGCCAGATTGAGTGCAGCCTGCTCGTCGGGCTCGAGTCCGAGGTCGGGCAGGTAGTACTTCTCGGGATCGACCCGGTACCCCTTCTGCTCGTCGCTGTCGATGTCGAGAGTCTCCACCGGCACACCCTGAGACAAGAGCATCGCCTTGTCCCGGGAGAAGCACTGACGGGCGGCCTCGGTCCCCACATCGGGATAGCCGGGCACCTGCTCAGTGAGTTCGCGCAAACTGAGCGGCCGCGGCGTGTCGAGAAGTACGAGAAGCAGGTTGGTCACCCGTTCGACCGGGTTTGCAGAAGGCATCAGCGCCAATCTATGCCTGATACGACGAGTTGCCTACCATGACCGCAACTGCTCAGGCATGGGCGTGGCAACCACACCTCGCTACGTGGCTGATCCTGGTTGCCATCGTGGGTGCGGTGGCTGGCGCCCACCGCAGGGCACTGCGCTCCGCGGCCCATCCGGTCCCCTGGTCACGGGCCGAGCGCATCAAGTTCGCCATGAGCATCGCCTCTGCTGCGCTTGCCCTGACCTGGCCTATCGCTGATCTGGCGGCTCACTGGTCGCTGTGCGCCCTCGTACTCCAGCGCAGCCTCTTGATCCTCGCGGTCGCGCCAATGCTGCTGGCCGGTCTTCCCTTCGATGTGGTGCGCGCCCTCAGTCGCCCAGCGTTGGTCGACTCTGCGCTCCTGCGGGTGAGCAGGCCGCCTATCGCCGTGATCTGCGTCACTGCGCTCGTCGTTGTCCCCATGGCTCCTCCCCTGGTTGCCGCTCAGTCCTCGTCACTCATAGCCCGAGGCGTCTTTGATCTTGTAGCGATTACCGCCGGGCTGATCCTGTGGTTACCGGTGATCGGGCGAGTGCCGGGAATCCCCCGGCCCAAACCGATGATCCGCATGATCTACCTCGTCGCCCAAGCCGTCGTACCGGTCTTTTTGTCCTTCATCTTCATCTTGGCCGTCCACCCTCTCTACCCAGCTTTTGCTGGCTCGACCCAGGTCGTCGGACTGCGACCGCTGAACGATCAGCAGGTGGCGGGCTTCATCTCCAAACTCTCCTTCCTGCTGACTCTGCTGGTCGCCGCCGCGGTCATCCTCTATCGATCACCGGATTCGGACGACGACCTCGGACCCGAAGACCCTCTGGTGTGGGCCGACGTGGAACGCCAGTTCGAGCGTGTCGACCGCCACAGAGATGCCACCGACAGCCGAACTCCGGAGGCGAAGGCCGACGTGTCACTCCCCGTGGCGAACGAGGAAGGCGCCAGCGGTGAATCCACTGGGCCGACCACCGGTTCGCAACCTGGCATCCAGACCCAGCAGTCCGACGACAGAACTAGCGCTCCCGATGCGATTGGTCCTTCTCAGGATGCAGGCGAGACCAAGGCGACAGGTTCGGATGGTCTGCCTGATTCCGACGGTTCAGGCGTGGGGTAGCCAAGCGCCAGGATGGTCGCCATTGAGGCGACAACGGGAAGCCACCAGACCCATGGGTTCAGGTGGTGATACGCGAACACGGTGACCTCAAGGGCCAAGATCACGGCCGCAGCGAACCGACGTCCGGATTGGCGTGCAGCCAGCACCAGACAGAGGAAGAGCGGTGGCGCCAGGTAGTAGGGCGTCATGACGGGCTCGAAGAAGCAGCGTCCAGCCAGAACCAGGCCGGCGAGCCACACCAGACGAGCCGGGGTCTGCGGGCGACGCCAGACCACCACGCCCACCAGCACGGCCAAGGCGATATAGATCAGACGACCCGGACCGCCAGCCACCTGCGCCACTCGCTCGGCCGTCCCGCCGATCACCGCCGTTACATAGTTGGACGTGTGGGGAAGCAGCCGCACACCATGGACGTGCACGGTCCCAGACGGCGTGATGACCGGGGAGAGCGCCACCCAGGGGGTGGCGTGATTGATGGATGGAGGTGTCGGCTGTTGGACCAGCGCCCGATAGGCATCTTGAGCATCACCCAAGAATGCGATGACGGCCAGGGCGCCCGGCAGTGCTGCGGCACGCACAACAACTCCCAATCGTCGGACTGCCGGGGCGGCACCCACCATCAGGGGAACGAGAAGTGCCACCAGAGGCTGGACGGCGAACCCGAAGCCCATCAGCCAGCCCACGGTGGTCCAACGGTCATCTAGTGCTGCCTTGATGGCATAGAGGGCAAAGGTGACGGCCAAACAGTCCTCTGCATGGCCCCAGATGGACGTCGCCGCCAGCGCCACGATGCCGACGGTCGCACACAGCCATATCCGATGCCGTCGAACGACGGCGAGTCGCTCAGCCAGCGAATCACAGGCGAAGACCACGGTCGATGCGGCAAGCAGCTCGGCTGGCATGAGCAGGAGTGCCGCCCCGGGGTGAGCGGCCACAAAGGGTCCGTAGGTCTCACCCAAGCCCAAGGAGCCCGACAACATCGCCACCGGGGCCAGAAGGACCTCCATGCCGGGAAGGGCAACGACCCCGTTGCCATCGGTATAGACCCCGCCCAACGATCCCCAGCCGATGTAGTGGGCCGCACGGAAGATCCCCCACAGGTCGCCACCCGTGGCCCAGGTGGGCTGATGGTGGACCAGGGTGTTGAAGAACAGCAGATAGGCCATCCCGACCACCAACATGGCCGCCGTCGTGATGATGGGCCAGCGCCTCCGGGCCATCCACGTGCGCCAAGCCGGCGGACCACCGTGGTGAGGTAGTCCATCGACGGGTGCATCCTCGGGCGATGCACAGGGGGCATCGGTGAGGACGTTGATGGGCGCGTCGGATTCGACCTCGCTCGAAGTGACCGTCATGGGAAGACCATCGGCATTACCAGGGATGGAGTTGACCACTACGTGCATGTTTCCAGGTCTTGGACGCAAAAGGGCCCCCTCACGAAGGAGGGGGCCCTTTTGACACTGTCGGTCGATCCATAAGGATCGCCCAGATAGCTACCTGACTAGATCAGCCAGGGAAACCGTTCTGCTGCCAGGTGGCACCCGAGAGACCACCGGCGAAGCCGGGGGTGCAGACGCTCTGGCCGGTCTGCTTGCCGTACCAGGTACCGGCGGCCGACGATGCGGTGGCCGCACCAGTGACGCCGTTCTCAGCGGAAGCCAGGTCAGCAACGAACCAGCAGGTGCTGGTGCCCTTGGCCATCTCTGCCAGCATGACGCTCTGACCGGTAGCCGACACAGCGATGCCGACGGTGGCATTGTTGGCATTCGACGTCTGGTTGACCGCACCTGCCGCAAAGGACAAGGACGGCTCAGCCGTGGTCAGCGACGCGGCCAGTGCCGTGGCCGTCGGATATGACTGCGAGTTCGTCTGGAAGACGGACTTGGCATTGGTGATTGCCGTGTTCAGGTTGGACTGCGCAGCCCGGTCGTTCGCCGACTTGGTCACCCCGAGAAAGGTCGGGATGGCGATCGCCAGAAGAATGGCCAGGATGAGCAGGACGACCATGAGCTCGATGAGCGTGAATCCGGCGTCCTCGCCGTGGTCCATCGCCGCATCTCGCCGGTCGTTCAGCCGGGTGATGAGGGAGTTCAGCATGTGTGCTCCTTGGTTGTATTGATGCATCAATGGATGGACGGCTACAGGCCGACCAGTACTACCTTCGTCCTATTGGCCAGCGACCTTGAGTATCAACTCTCGTGCACCGTCCGCCGAGACGAGTGACTGGCATCGCTTGCGGCCCGAGGCGCACTGCACTCCTCAGCACTGTCATCGATGCCGAGAATTCCCGACATCTGAGTACACCGCGACCATCTGCCCGTCGCCATCAAGTATCCCCGAGAGAATCCGGTTTTTGGTCGCGACCATGGTGCGGAACGGGTTCCAAAGGGTTGCCAACACGCACCGCACTCATTTGGCGACCGTCCGTCACCTGTTCAGGGAACCATTGCTCGGGTGACATGGCGACCACCATCTCGCTCATGCGTTGGCGACACGTCAGACAAGGGGTAGGCGAGCACGACAATGGTTGCCATCGACGCAACCACGCAGAGCCACCAGACCCAGGACCCAAGGTGGAAGTAGGCAAAGACGGTGACCGCGAGTGCGAGGATCACGGCGGAAATGAATCGACGCGTGGAGTGCCGCGCGGCCAGGACCAGACAAAGGATGAGCGGAGGCGCCAGGTAGTAGGGCGTCATCACGGCCTCGAAGAAGCAGCGTCCGACAAGAACTAAGCCGGCAAGCCACACCAAGCGGACCGAAGTCTGCGGCCGCCTCCAGACCACCACGCCGACCAGCACCGCCAACGCGAGATAGATCAACCGGGCTGGGCCGCCAGCCACAATCGTGAGGTGGCGCCGCACGCCATCGACCACGATGCTGGTGTGGGCCACAACGGGCGAGAGTGCCGCCCACGGAGTTCCATGATTGAGCTCGATCGGCGCGGGTTGCTGCAGCACAGCATGCAGGGTGGCCGAGGTGTCATCGATAAGCGCCATGGACACGAGAGCCACCGACAGGGCAGCCGATCGAAGTACGAATCCCACTCGACGTCCACCCGGGGCAGCACCGACCAGAAGCGGAACGAGTAGTCCGACCAATGGCTGGACGGCAATGGCGAACCCGAGCAGCCAGCCAGCCTGGACCCACCGGGCGTCGAGGACCGCCATTAGGGCATAGATGGCGATAGCCACGGACAAGCAGTCCTCGGCGTGACCCCACACAACGGCCACAGGCCATGCGACGGCCCCTATGACCAGGCACAGCCCCACTCTTCGGCCCGTTCCCACCTTCCATCGCTCAGCCAAGGCGTCTCCGGCAAAGACCGCCGTCGATGCCGCGAGAATCTCGACGGGCACCAGCAACAGTGCGGCAGTGGGATGGTCGTACCGGTAGGGCCCGACGTTGGCGGTGAAATTGGCCCAGGCGACCACCTTGGCCACCGGAGCGAGGAGCACCTCCATTCCGGGCACCGAGAGGACGAAGGTCCCACTGTCATAGACCCCTCCGAACCTGCCACGAGCCACGGCTTGCGCCGCTTGGGTGATTCCCCACAGGTCACCCCCGGTCGTCCAGATGGGTCGATGGTGAACGACAGCACCAAAGAAGAGGAGGTAGGCGATCCCGACACCCAGCATCATCACCGTGGTGGCGATCGGCCATCTCCGGCGAGACAGCCAACTCGCCACATGGCTGCTAGGCCGTTGCGCCGCGGTTCCTTCGCCGTCCTGCCCGCCTGCACCGGTTTCCGGTCGAGCCGCTCCAACACATGGCCGCTCCACTTCGGCCGATGCCGATGAGATGGTCACGGGGGCCATGGGCGTCACATCGACAGCCTCGTCGTCGGAGTTGACCACCATCCTGATGATGTCATGCCTCATGGTGGCGATGGCCCACCCAGGATTCCGACGATCAGCCAGGGAAGCCGTTCTGCTGCCAGGTGACGTCGGTCAGGCCGCCGGCAAACCCGGGAGTGCAGCTCGACTGACCGGTCTGTTTGCCGTACCAAGCACCAGCAGCCGTGGTGGCCGTAGCGACTCCCGTCACGCCAGTTTGAGCGATCTCGATGTCTGCCTGATACCAGCACGTTCCCGTGCCCTTGGCCATCTCGGCCAACATGACGGCCTGCCCATCGTTGGAGACGGCCACGCCCACTGAGGTCTGGGGTGTGTTCGAGCTCGTATTGACGGTCCCGCTGACGAAGGACAGTGCCGGCTCGGCCACGGTCAACGATGCGGCCAGCGTCGAGGCCGCTGGGAAGGACTGTGCGTTGGCTTGAAAGATCGAGTCGGCATTCACCCACGCCGTATGGAGGTTCGACTGTGCCGCACGATCATTGGCTGACTGCGTCACGCCGAGGAAGGTGGGAATGGCGATGGCCAGCAGGATGGCCAAGATCAACAGCACCACCATCAACTCGATCAACGTAAAACCTTCATCGAGGTGACTCGTGTTCGCCCTGGCCTGCATCCGGTCCATCACGCCATCTCGGCGGTTTCGCTCTGTCATCGTGCGTCTCCATCGTCCGTGGGCGCGCCAGCACCCTCGTTCCATGGTGATCACGTCCGTCGCGCCCCTAACCAGGGCACAAAGTCACTCCGTTGACGAAGTCACCACCACTACGGGTGCAGGACAGAAGCAATCCGCTCAGCGAGCGGTAATCACTGCCGGCGTGGGGCTATGGACGATGTGGGCAATGCCCGGAATCTCGCAAGATGATCGTCGAGGAGCCTGTCAGCCCAGATGCAAGAAGAGTGCGGAGTGCCCGAACGTCATCGCCAGCCGCACGCCCGTTGCTCTGAGAACGGTACCGATCAGCCCGGAAACCCGCTGGTCTGGTACGACGCGGTCAACGCTTGATCTGCGCCACAGGCAGACGCGGTGGCGGCTGCCACCTTGCCGTAGGCGATGCCAGCCGTCGTCGGAACTCCTCCTGTGGCATAGGGAGCGTTATCCCCGGTTCCCGTCGACGTACTGATCGCTTTGGTGTTGTCGGCAAGGATCCAGCACCACTTCGACTTGGACCACGCGGCGAGCACGATGCCGTTGCCGTCCGACGAGGCGTAGACCGACACGGTGGAGCCCGACTGTGCGGCCGCAACGGAACCCGCGGTCACCGCCAAGCTGGGTTCACCGGCACCGATGGCTGTGACAACCGCCGTTGAACCATTGGTCACCGCACTTGTCCCGTAGGTCTGACCGTTCGAATTGAAGTAGGCCTTGGCCTCTTTGAGGGCCAGGTTGAGATTCGACTGCGCGGCTCGGTTGGCAGCACTCGAGGTGACGCCAAGGTAGGCAGGTATGGCGATGGCCAACAAGATGGCCAACACCAACAACACGACCATGAGTTCGATCAACGTGAACCCGTCGTCGGTCCGCTCGTCACCACCCAAGACGTCGCTCGCAGACAATTTCCTCATGACGCGGCGGGTCTGCAGAGAGCACGTGGTGGCGTCCATGACAACGGCATCGGCAGATTCCGATCAGAACTGAAGCGCGAATCTCTACCGAAATTCCAACGGCCCCAGAGGCCAACGACAACGTAGGAAGCGCCATGCGCAACTTGTAGTGATCAGTTGTGGCGTGTCGTGATCAGTTGTGGATGAGTTCGGCAGCGAGGTGGGACGTCATGTACCCAAAATCGGGCACCGTGCCATCGTGACTGACAATCAACGTCATGACCGGGACCATCGAGGACCTGAACGTCAAGGGCATGGCCACCAAGAAGCGCCACCTTGGCCGGTCCTTGGCTGACGCCTCCTTTGGGGAGTTCCGCCGCCCGTTCACCTACACGTCTCCCGACCGTGCTGCCACCTTGGCGGTGGTCGGCCGGTTCTACCCCTCTACGAAGACCTGTTCCTCCCGTCTGACCGATGGGAGAAGTGCAGTGAAAGCCAAACTGCATCTCTGGGAACGGGTCTCCGAGGGCAGCACCTGTGGCATGTCCCTCGACCGGGACGTCACTGCCTCACGCACCATCGAAGCCGGGGGCAGGCGACAGCTCGCGGCCAAGCTGGAAGCCGTCCAGCCGATGCCATCACTACAGGACGTCGCCGGGCTACGACCGGAGACGAGAAACGCTGACCCGAGGACAGAGACGACCGGAGTGCCCACGGGCACTGCGGCAATACGGCAATGCGGCGCTGCGGCACTGCGGCACTGGCCGTGTGCCCCAGTGGGGACGAAAAGGCAGAACCACGCAGTAGTCGCCCATTTGCGGGGGCGACTACGTAGAACATGGACGGGGTGTAGTCGCTCAGCTGCAAGGCGAGTGGTTAGACCCCGTTCGGAGGACAGGTGCGGGTGTGTGTTGTACGCACGCCCATCCCGCCTTGCTGTCGAACCTAGTTGTGGATCAACTTGATGTAGCTGAACATCGGCAGATAGAGCGAGATCACCATGATGCCAACACCGATGCCCATGACCACAGTGAGTAGGGGCTCGAGCAGTGCGGTCAGGTTGTTCACCGTCACCTCGACCTCTTGGTCGTAGAACTCTGCGACCTTGCGCAGCATGGCGTCAAGAGCACCGGTCTGTTCGCCGACCTCGACCATCTGGGTCATCAGGACCGGGATGATGTCGTCTTTGTCGCGAAGAGTGTCGGCCAGTGGTCGACCCTCTCGTACGCCTTCCTTGGCCCTGATGAGGACATCGCCGACCGTGCGGTTCCCGGCGGTGTCCGCGCTGATGTCGAGTGCCTCGAGGATGGGGACGCCAGATCCGATCATGGAGGCAAGCGTCGACGAGACGCGAGCCAGCGCCAACTTGTGGAAGAGGGGTCCGAAGATCGGGGGGCGCAGAAGGAGTCGGTCCCAGGTGCGCCGCCCGTCGTCGGTGCGGATCCACCGACGCAGAGCGACGATGCCACCGATGACCCCAATGATGATGAGCAACATCCACGGGCTCGTGATGATGTTGGAGATGCCGATCAGGACCCGGGTGGGCAACGGGAGCTGGCCCCCGAGGCTGGTGAAGAGGTTCTGGAAGACCGGAACGATGAACACGATCATGGCGGTGAAGATGACCAGCATCACGGCCAGCACCACGGCCGGATAGGTCATGGCCGAGCGGATCGTCTTGTTCAGTTGCGCCTGCTTCTCGATCGTGTCGGCGAGGCTGCTCAGTACCTCGTCGAGATTGCCGGCGGCTTCGCCAGCCTGGATCAGCGTGCAATAGAGGTTAGAGAAGACTTTGGGATGCTTGAAGCAGGCCGCCGACAGAGACGAGCCATGCTCCAGATCGAGCCGCACCTCGGTGAGGATCCGTGCCAGCTCAGGATTGTCGATTTGACTTCCGAGAATCCCGAGCGAGCGCACCACCGACAGTCCCGAGTCGACCATGGTCGACAACTGGCGAGTCATCACGGCGATCTCACGAAGCTTGATCCGTCCAGACAGCCCGGGGATCTTGATCTCGGTCTTCAGGTTGATGGCCGAGCGCGGCGTCACGGAGATGGGCATGTAGCCCATCTCCCGAAGGCGCCGGACGACGAGCGCCATGCTGTCACCGCTGAGGGTGCCCTCGACGAGATCTCCCGTCTTGTCCCGGACCTTGTAGTCGAACGTCAGTGCCACGATGTCTCCCTGCCTGCCTGATAGCTGTCGAAGGCCACGCCTGGCGCCTCCGTTGTCTGGGGTGTCATGCCTCGAGGTGGTTCCGGAGGTCGTCTTCGTTCTGCGAGCGGTCGTAGGCGATGGACTCAGAAATCACGCCTTCTTTGACCAGCCTGGCCAATCCCTGGTCCATGGTCTGCATGCCGTAGGACGCACCCACCTGCATGATCGAGTAGATCTGATGCGTCTTGGCTTGGCGGATGAGGTTGCGGATGCCCGATGAGCAGACCATGACTTCGGCACAGGCCACTCGACCGGTGCCTGCGGCATTGACCACCAACTGCTGAGTCACCACGCCTTCCAGCGTCGAGGCGAGCATGACCCGGATCTGCTCTTGCTGATTAGTGGGGAACACGTCGATGATCCGGTCGATGGTCTGGGGCGCATCCTGGGTGTGGAGCGTCCCGAATACGAGGTGGCCGGTTTCCGCTGCCGTCAGCGCCATGGAGATCGTCTCGAGATCACGGAGCTCACCGACCAAGATGACGTCAGGGTCTTGACGGAGGACTCGGCGCAGAGCCTCCGAGAAGGAGTTGGTGTCCTCCCCCACCTCACGCTGGGTGATGATCGACCGCTTGTGGTCGTGGAGGAACTCGATGGGATCCTCCACGGTGACGATGTGGAGCGGCTTGGTCCGATTGATGATGTCGATGAGTGATGCCAGCGTCGTCGACTTACCCGAACCGGTCGGTCCGGTGACGAGCACCAGTCCACGTCGGAGATCCG
This sequence comes from uncultured Acidimicrobiaceae bacterium, assembly GCA_903873395.1. GTDB lineage: Bacteria > Actinomycetota > Acidimicrobiia > Acidimicrobiales > RAAP-2 > Bog-756. The sequence continues at coordinate 1,792 of CAIQOJ010000110.1, read as the reverse complement.
TGAAGGCCCGGATCGAGTCCGGCAGCCCCAGAGAATCGAACGTCGGCATCTCATGAGGGATGGGGCGCAAGGCGGCCGACACCGTGCCCCGCTGCAGTGCCACGTTGAGACGGAAGCGCCCCACTCCGGCGATCGAGTGAGAGGTATCGAGTTCGTGCTCTTCTTCGAATCGCTCACGCTGCGATCCCGGCAAGATGCCGAACACCATGTCGCGAATCGTGTCGTTGTCGAGGATTGGGCAGCCTTCGATCTGGCGGATCGCACCGTTCAGTCGGATGGTGCCCGGCATCGAGGCCGTGAGATGGAGGTCCGAAGCTCCGACAGCTACGGCGTAGCGGAGAAGATCGTCGATGTGGAGCGCCGGCGCACCTTCCGGCACGGGCGGCAGACCATCGGTGAGCAGTTGCTCGACCGTTTCGTGGTGGGCTGGCTCATCTCCGGAGCCGGCGGCAGCGACCTGCATCTGCTCGATGAGCAGCGGGTCTCCGAGGACCGGAGTGATGCGATAGCCGACCGCTGATGCCAAGCCTTCGACGTCGTGGGGATCGGGTGGTTCGCCGAAGGCCACCGTCAGGATTCGGCCATCGAATTGGATGGCTGCTACTTGATATTCGGCAGCGACTGGAGCGGGAAGTGCCGCCACTGCCTCAGGCGTCGGAGTGAACCGGGCCAGATCAACCGCAGGAATCTCGGACAGTTGCGAGAACAGGCTCATGACGACGTTGGGTCCCACGATTCCTCGACTGATGACGAGGTAGGCCAGCGTGCGGTCAGTGGCAATCGCTTCGTGCAGTGCCGGCTTGAGCACTGCGTCAGTCTCGTAGCCGGATTGGACCAGCGCTTGGGCCAACTTGGTCGACCAGTCGCTGCGCGTCGCGGTGCGGGTCGGATTCATGCGACCACCCGCAGGACTTCTTCGAGGGTCGTTTCGCCCGCTACTGCCTTGTCAAGGCCACTTGAGCGCAGGCCCGACATACCCTGCGCCACCGCCAGCCGATGGATCTCGTCCACGGATCCTCCTTCGATGATCAATCGTTCGATGTCTTCGGTCATACACAAGAGCTCGGAAAGCGCTAGGCGGCCCCGATAGCCGGTCTGCGCACAGGCGGTGCACCCCACGGATCGATGGACTTTGGAGATCCCGCCGATGCGCGTGACCTCATCCATCGACCACCCTGCGGCCAGGATGTCGGCCTCGGTCGGCTCGAACGGCTCCTTGCAGTGCACGCAGAGCCGGCGGGCCAGTCGCTGAGCGAGCACCCCAGAGAGTGACGACGTAACCAGGTAGGGCTCGATACCCATCTCAATGAGCCGCATCGGCGTGGCCGCAGCGCTGTTCGTATGGAGGGTGGCCAAGACCATGTGACCGGTAAGTGCCGCTTCGACGGCGATCGCCGCTGTCTCGCGGTCTCGGATCTCTCCGATGAGCACGACGTCAGGGTCCGCTCGCAAGATTGACCGCAGGGCTGTGGCGAAGGTCAACCCCGCCTTGACGTTCACCTGGATCTGGTTGACGCCCTTCAGGGGAAGCTCGACCGGATCTTCGACGGTGATGATGTTCTTCTCGGGCGAGTTGAGCGCCGAAAGTGTCGTGTACAGGGTGGTCGACTTGCCCGATCCGGTCGGCCCCGTCACCAGGATCGTCCCATAGGGCTTGGTGTACAGGCCTTCATAGACAGCCAGCATCTCTTCGTCGAAACCGAGGTCACCGAAACCCAGGACCACGCTCGACTTGTCGAGCACCCGCATGACCACCTTCTCCCCATGGATGGTCGGCAAGGTCGCCAGGCGG
>CAIQOJ010000109.1 GCA_903873395.1 uncultured Acidimicrobiaceae bacterium | reverse complement strand
TCGGACAAGGACATCGTGGCCCCTGATGGGTGGAAGAACCTGGTCGAGTGGATTCCGGGAGCGGACGGTCAGCCTCACGTCATCCTCGAGGGCGGGGGTCACTTCCTCCAAGAAGACATCCCCGAGGCCTACAACAAGGCCCTCGGCCAATGGCTGGCCGCCACGGAGCGCCAAGGTTGAGCCCGTCTTGGGTGTCCGAGTAGCCACAGAAGCGCTACGCGTGGTCGCTACGCTTCGGCGAGCAAGCCGATCACTAGGAGCAACGTGGCCACCCAGCGCATGACCGGACCGAAGAAGAATCCCAAGGGCAAGGAGTTGCTCCAGGCCTCTTTGGCCCTGGTGCGTCAAGACCGGAGCATCGTGCTCCTGCCTGTGGTGGCGACGGGTGGCTTCGTCGTCAGCCTCGCTCTGGTCACCGGTGTCTTCGCTGGGATAGGTGCCCTTGTGGCCCAGGGTGCCGAGTCGTGGTTCGTCATCATCGGCCTGATCTTCGGACTCTTCCTGGCTTCCTTCGTGACCATCACGTGCTCGGTGGCCGTGGTGTTCGCAGCGACCGAGCGGATGGAGGGTGGTGATCCCACAGTGGGATCTAGCCTCCGCAAGGCCTGGACCCGCCGCCGGGCGATTCTCGGGTGGGTCCTCCTATCGACGGCGGTCGGCACCGTGCTCGGGATCATTCAGGACAAGGTTCCCGCTGGGTGGCTGGTCAGCCTTCTGGGGGAGGCGGCATGGCAGGTGGCCACGTGGCTGGCCCTCCCGGTGATCGCCTACGAGGGACTCGGGCCGATTGCCACCGTCAAGCGGTCGAGTGTCGTGTTGACTCAGCAGTTCGGCTCAGTGGCTCGGGGCATGGTTCGGTTCGGCATCCTCTTTGCTGGCTGGTTCTTCTTGTCGCTGGCTCTGATCGTTGGTGGCGTGCTGCTCCTCGCCAAGACTCCGGTCCCGGCCCTGGGAGCGTTGAGCGTGTTCGTGGGCGTTGTCGTCCTCCTCGCCGTCTCGATCTACCTCTCCGTGGTCAATCTCTACCTGCGCACGGTCATCTTCCGATTCGCCACCGGGCGTCCAACCCCTGACCTCGGCGTGGACCTCGCTTCAGTGCTCTGAGCAATGCACCCGGTTCGGAGACCGGGGAGTTGAACCTCATAGGCTGACCGCCCGCCATCCTGTTCCCATTGATCTCCTTGGAGGACCAGTGACCAGCCCGTTCGATCGCGTCACCTTCGACCACGGCCCAGCTATGGCCAACCGCTTCATGTTGGCCCCGTTGACCAATATGCAGAGCCACGAAGACGGCACGTTGTCCGACGACGAATACCGGTGGCTGACCATGCGAGCCGAAGGTGGGTTCGCCATGACCATGACATGCGCCAGTCATGTGCAGGCCAGTGGCCAGGGCTTCCCCGGCCAACTGGGCTGCTTCAGTGATGACCACCTGCCCGGCCTGACCCGGCTGGCCGAGGGCATCAAGGCTCACGGAAGCGTGGCCGTGGTCCAACTCCAACACGCAGGACGTCGAGCACCTGGCGACCTGACCGGTGAGGTGCCGGTGGCGCCGGGATCAGACGAGTCGACCGGGGCCAGGCAGATGACTACCGAGGAGGTCCACAGGGTCATCGAGGCCTTCGTCGCTGCTGCCGTGCGCTGTGATCGCGCTGGCTTCGACGGCGTCGAGTTGCACGGCGCACATGACTACTTGCTGTGTGAGTTCCTCAACGTCGAGCTCAACGACCGGACCGATGCCTATGGCGGCAGCCGCGACGCCCGATTCCGGATCTTCGAAGAGGTCATCGAAGGCACCCGAGCCCGATGCCGGCCGGACTTCCTGCTTGGCGTGCGACTTTCGCCCGAGCGGTTCGGCATGGCCACGGTCGACATGGTCGATGCCTATGAGCGCCTGGTGGCCTCGCCCGACGTCGACTTCGTCGATCTGTCGTTGTGGGACACCTTCAAGGAAGCGGCCGACGAGGAGTTCGCCGGCCAATCCCTTCTTGGTCTCTTCACGGCCATCGACCGGGGCACCACCCGGTTGGCCGTGGCTGGCCACCTCTACTCAGGTGCCGACGTGCAGCGGGCACTCGACCTTGGGGCTGACATGGTGGCCATCGGACGGGCTGCCATCACCGATCACGACTTCCCGCAAAAGATCGAGCGGGATCCGACGACCGCCATGCGGGAGCTTCCTGTGACCAAAGACGTCCTGGTCAGCGAAGGCCTCGGGCCAGTGTTTGTCGAGTACATGGGTGGCTGGGGCGGCTTCGTCGAATGATGACGGCGGTCTGTCGCAACGAATGAGGAGCGAAGTCCTTGGCGGTCGTCGCTCGTCAGTGCGTCCCAACATCAGTGCATCCCAACATCAGTGCTTCCGAACGTCAGCATTGCCACTACAACGAAGCGAAAGCCTCCAGGTAGCGCCGTGCCAAGGTGTCGGCAGCTAGGTCCTCGCGCATCGCTGATGCTCCGAGTCGAGCGGTGGCCAGATCGAGTCGGTCGATGGCGGCACCGAGACTCGATGCTGAGTCTGCATCGAATACCTCACCGGCGTTGAAGCTGAGCACGCGGTCGGCCGGCAGCGACGGCGCCGAGACGAGCATGGGGGTGGCATGGGACACGGCATCGGTCTGGACGGCTGAGTCCCGCGGCCAACCCGGCCGTATCGACACGATGACCGCGTCGGCTGCGCAGTAGAGGTCGTCGAGCTCACTGAAGTCGAGGTGACCGGGTCGCACGATAGGAGGCCGACTCCATCCTTCGAGATCGGATCGATCGATGCGGTCGGACATCTTGCCGGCAATGACAAGCTGAATATCAGCGCGTCCGCGCACGGCATCGACGATGACATCCGGGCGTTGTGCTGGATGTCCTATGCCTGCAGCCAGCAGCACCTTGACCCCGTCGTCGACTCCGAACTGGCGTCGCAGGTGATCGTGGTCGCTCGTGCTCCGTCGTGCTGTGGCCAAGCCAATGGGGAACAAGGGATAGGGGCATGCGATGTCGGTCCACTCGGCATTGGCGGTTGTGATGCCGATCTTGGCCGAGGAGTTTCTCCGGCTAGGCCCTGTCGGGATGTCCTCGAGGTTGCCGAGGGAACACAACCATCGTTGCCGGCCGGCCATGCGGTCGACGAGTTCGGGTCGCGTGTAGGGGGGCAAGACCAAGATTCCAGCTGGATCGAGGCCTTGCTTGCGGACCATGGCCCGTGCGGCGCCGACAACGGTGAGCGACCAGAGGACTTTGTGCACTTCGAGGCCAATCGAACCCAACTTGCGTCGCAGTCCACCGCCTTCGTTGAGACGCGTCGAGGTCAGCCAGATCCCGCCAGCGATGCCACTGGCGACCGTTCCCACGATTCCGAATCGATATAGGTCGAATCGTCGACCGGGGTAATCGTCGATCCAACCTCGGGACGTCACCACGGAGACTCGGCAGCCGATATCGACAAAACCATCGGCAATCTCGGCGAAGGTCTTGGCGTAATGGCCGTAGTGGCGGTGGGCCGATGGCTCCACGATGACGATCTCTGGAGGACGCGCAGCGTCTCCATGTTCATCAGTCACGCCGAGAGCCTTTCGATGGAACGTTGACAGAACTGGCAACCACCAGACGACAGCCTTGAGACCACTTCGTGCAGCCGCAGGGGACGACCAACTCCGGAAAGGGACGCCGGCGGTCAGTGCAATGACCACAAACCGCAGAGGCAGCTGCAATGGGGGATAGCTCATGTTGCCAGTGGGCGGGCCTCTTTTTTGCCAAGACCCCCGAGAGCGGGTGACGGGAATCGAACCCGCGTATTCAGCTTGGGAAGCTGATGTTCTGCCATTGAACTACACCCGCAGAAGGTCCAGACCCTACCGCGAACAGCGGATGGACTTCCTCTCTGGAGGGTCCCAGGAGTAAGACCCAAGCCTTCTGAGTCGGCATACGACGTGCTCTCGGCCGGTGAACTGTCACTCGTGCCGCTCTCCCTACTATCGTCTGGTCGTCATGGTTCTTTCTGACCGCTCCATACGCGAGGCGCTTGCCGCCGGCCACATCAAGATCGACCCCCTCGACGAGGCGTGCATCCAGCCGTCGTCGGTCGATCTCCACGTGGACCGGTACTTCCGCCTGTTCCGCAATCACACCAGCCGGGTGATCGACGTCCGCGAGGACCAAGAAGATCTGACCGAGCTTGTCGATGTTGGTGATGACCCGCTCATCCTCCATCCAGGTGAGTTCATGTTGGGATCGACCACCGAGCGGGTCACCTTGCCTGACGATCTGGTGGCTCGCCTCGAGGGCAAGTCGTCCCTCGGTCGGCTCGGCCTGCTCATCCACTCGACAGCTGGATTCGTCGATGCGGGTTGGGACGGGCATCTGACCTTGGAGCTGTCCAACGTGGCCAACCTGCCCATCACCGTCTACCCGGGTATGAAGATCGGCCAGATCAGCTTCTTGGAGATGACCACGCCGGCTGACCGTCCCTACGGCTCGGATGGCCTCAACTCGAAGTACCGGGGTCAACGCGGACCCACGCCAAGCCGTTATGCGGACAACTTCCGCGTCTGACCTGCAGATCTGACCCCGTAGTCTTTCGCCGTCTAGGTTTTGTTACCCGGCGGTAACCCCAACCCAGGAGGAAGCAGTGGCCCTCAGGATCATCCTCGGACTCGGTATCACCGTGGTGATGTTTGCTATTGCCGGACGGAGGTTCTTCTGGCTCTACCAGTTGCTGTCGTCGGGCCACTCCGCCGTCCCCAGCCGGTTCGGCGACGTCCCCAAGCGGGCTGAAGCCGAAGTCGTCGAAGTAGCAGGCCAGAAGAAGCTCCTCAAGTGGACGATCCCGGGTATCGCCCACTTCTTCACCATGTGGGGCTTCACCATCCTCCTTCTCACCATCATCGAGGCCTACGGATGCCTCTTCCAGGAGGACTTCCACATCCCGGGCATCGGAACCTGGAACTGGATCGGCTTCCTCGAGGACTTCTTCGCCGTGGCGGTCCTCTTGTCGCTGGTGACCTTCTCCATCATCCGCCTGAAGAACAACCCCAAGACCAAGGACCGCAACTCGCGCTTCTACGGCTCCCACACCGGGGCGGCCTGGCTGGTGCTCCTCGCCATCTTCGGCGTGATCGCTTCGCTGCTCCTCTATCGGGCCGCACAGGTCAACACCGGCAACTTCCCCTTCGGTTGGGGTGCGTTCGCCTCTCATGGACTGGCGAAGCTTCTCGAGCCCCTCGGCACCGGCGTGAACAGCGTCATCGTGACGGTCGCTCTCCTCCTCAACATCGCCATCATCACCGGCTTCTTGGTCTTCGTCGCCTACTCGAAGCACCTCCACATCTTCCTGGCCCCCATCAATGTCGCAGCCTCTCGTCGCCCCCGGGCCCTCGGTGCGTTGGCGTCGACTCCGGACATGACGCTCGAAGATGTCGGTGAGGATGACGAGCCCGTCTTCGGTGCTGGTCGCATCGAGGACTTCTCGTGGAAGCAGATGCTGGACATGGCCACCTGCACGGAGTGCGGTCGCTGTCAGTCCCAGTGCCCAGCCTGGAACACCGGCAAGCCTCTCAGCCCCAAGATCCTGATCATGGACCTCCGCGACAACCTGTTCGCCAATGCGGATCGGGTCATGGCCCGCAACCGTGAGGCTGGCCAGGAGGTCGAAAGCCTGATCGGTTCGGTCATCGATCCCGATGTGCTGTGGTCATGCACGACCTGCGGTGCCTGCGTGGAGCAGTGCCCGGTCGATATCGAACACATCGACACCATCGTCGACATGCGTCGCTACCAGGTGCTCATGGAGTCGGACTTCCCGCCGGAAGCCAACCTCATGCTGCGCAACGTGGAGAACCAGGGCGATCCATGGGGCCTCGGTGGCTCCAAGCGGACCGACTGGACTGCCGACCTCGACTTCGAGGTCCCAGTGGTTGCTGGCACCATTCCTGACGACATCGAGTACCTCTACTGGGTCGGCTGTGCCGGATCCCTTGACGAGCGGGCTCGCAAGGGCACCCAGGCCACCGCCCGCATGCTCAAGCGAGCGGGAGTTACCTTCGCCATCCTCGGCCCCAAGGAGTCCTGCACCGGTGACCCAGTGCGTCGCCTGGGCAACGAGTACCTGTATCAGGAGCAGGCCCAGAAGAACATCGAGACGATGTCAGCGGCCGGGGTCAAGAAGGTCATCGCCTCGTGCCCGCACTGCTTCAATGCCCTGGCCAACGAGTACCCGGATCTCGGTGCTGACTTCGAGGTGATCCACCACAGCCAGCTCCTCAGCCACCTGGTGGCTGAAGGCAAGCTGACCCCCGGTGGCGGCTACAAGGGCACGGTCACCTACCACCACCCCTGCTACCTGGGTCGCCACAACCGGATCTTCGACGAGCCGCGGAGTGTCATCGACGCCATTCCTGGTGCAAACCAAGTGGAGATGAAGAGGTGCCGAGAAAAGGGCTTCTGCTGCGGCGCCGGCGGCTCGCGCATGTGGCTCGAAGAGAACATCGGTACCCGGATCAATATGGACCGGACGGGCGAGGCAATCGATACCGGTGCCGATGTGGTGTCGACGGCTTGCCCTTACTGCATGATCATGCTGGACGATGCCGTGAAGGCCAATGCTCGCCAGGACGATGTCCGGGTCATGGACGTCTCTCAGTTGCTCGAGGAGTCGATGAACGAGTTGGCGGGCGTGGGCGCAAGTGCACCCGTGGCCACCGAGGAGCCAGCCGCCGACGAGTGAGGTCGTTGCCGGTGCCCAGGGGTCGTGCATCGCGTGATGCGATCCCTGGGCACTGCAGACAGCGAGGCCTGTGAGGACACGAGGGTGTCTGAGGTCAGCAGCGGCACTGAGTCACCAGCGGCACTGGGTCACCAGCGACACTGAGTCTGCACCAGCTCTGAGTCAGCGCCGTCCCCGAGTCAGCAGCGTCCCCGAGTCAGCGCCGGCACTGAGTCAGCAGCGTCGTCTCAGGGGGCAACCGCCTCAGACGGCAACGCCCCTGGAGGCGGCGAGGTATCAGCACGATGCACCGGCCAACCTCGTCCATCTGCCTCAGGTCGGAACTGTTGTGCCGCTAGGTGCTTCGTGAGCGCGTGGTTCAGCCGAATGCGATGGCATCAACCTCGCGCAGACGTGTGGCGAGGGCAGAGAGCATCTTGAGGGCGATGGTCGGGACAGATTCGAGCAGGCCAGAGAACTGACGCTGGGACATCACCAACAGGTCCATGCCCGTCTCCGAGGTCACGGTGGCCGAGCGGGGCCGACGGTCGAGCATGGCCATCTCTCCGAAGTGGTTCCCTGGTCCGAGCGTGGTGATCTTCTTCCCATTCCGGGTCACCGCTGCGGTGCCCTCCACGATGATGAAGAACTCGCGCCCCAAGCTGCCCTCGTCCACCAGCACCTTGCCTGCGGGCACCGAAGTCGCATCAAGTGACGCCCGGATCTTCCGGAGCTCGGTGGCTGTGCAACTCGAGAACAGCCAGATCGATTTGAGATCGGCGTTGGACGGACCGGATGCCATGCAGTCGATGCTACCCGGCAGCCCGGCCCGTTGACCGATCATCACGAATGATGGTGTGCCGATGCTGGCTGCCTAGAGCATGCAGTTGGGTCCAACACCTTCCATCCCTGACTAGACGCGCAAGAGCCGCCACCCGAAGGTGGCGGCTCTTGGCATGACCACCGAGGTGGTCGCAGACGGGTGCTGTGGCGAAGCCTAGAGAGCTTCGTCTCCCCGCTCCCCGGTTCGGATCCGGATGACCTCTTCGACAGGAAGGATCCAGATCTTGCCGTCACCGATCTTGTCGGTTCGAGCGGCGTTGACGATGATGTCGGAGGCCTGAGCCACCATCTCATCGCTCACGACGATTTCGACCCGGACTTTGGGGACGAAGTCCACCTGGTACTCGGCACCCCGGTAGACCTCGGTGTGCCCCTTCTGCCTGCCGTAGCCCGAGACTTCCGAGACGGTGATCCCGTGCAGTCCGGCCTCGGCGAGGTCGTCCTTCACGTCGTCGAGCTTGAACGGCTTGATGATTGCCACGATCAACTTCACTGTGCGCTCCCTTGTGGGTTCTCGAACGTAGATGGTTCTGGGCGAGCCGGCATGCTCACGGCGCTCCGAAAGACGGGCCGAACTCGTAGGCCGTCTCGGCGTGCAGGGACGTGTCCATGCCCTCGAACTCCTGCTCCTCGGTGATCCGGAAGCCGATCGTCTTGTGGATGGCCATGGCCAGCAGCCACGAGACGACGAAGGAGTAGACGGCGACGACGACGACAGCCAAGGCTTGCTTGCCCAGGAGGCTGGCTCCACCACCGTGGAAGATGCCATTGACGCCGCCGATGGCCTTGGTGCCGAAGAAGCCGATCAGCAGTGCGCCGATCACGCCACCGATGAAGTGGACGCCACCGACATCGAGAGCGTCGTCGATCTTCAGGGCGAACTTCAGGCGGACGGCCAGGGCGCACAGGATGCCAGCGGCCAAGCCGATGATGGTGGCACCGGCCACGTTGACGTAACCGCACGCCGGCGTGATGGCGACGAGGCCAGCGATGGCTCCGGAGGCCGCACCGAGCGTGGTGGGCTTACCGTCCCGGAGCTTCTCCACCAGGATCCAGCCGAGCAGGGCTGCAGCTGTCGCCGTGTTGGTGTTCACGAAGGCGTTCGAGGCCAAGAGGTTGGCGCTCAGAGCAGAGCCAGCGTTGAAGCCGAACCAGCCGAACCACAGCAGACCAGCACCCAAGAGGATCATCGGCACGTTGTGGGGCGGCATGGCCTTCTTGGGCCAACCCTTGCGCTTGCCGACCACCAGGGCGACAGCGAGGCCGGCCACACCGGCGTTGATGTGCACCACGGTGCCACCGGCGAAGTCCTCGGCGCCCTTCTTGAACAGCCAGCCATTGGGGTCGAAGACCCAGTGGGCGACCGGGGCATAGACGATGACCGACCAGATGGTGATGAACAGGATGAAGCTGCCGAACTTGAGCCGGTCAGCAGTGGCACCGGTGATCAGGGCCGGGGTGATGATGGCGAACATCATCTGGAAGGCCATGAACAGCACGTGCGGGATGGTCAACGAGTAGCCCGGGGGGTTATCGCCGATGTTGTTCAGCCCGAAGAAGTGGAGGGTGCCGATGATGCCGTGGCCACCCCAGTCCGGTCCGAAGGCGAGGCTGTAGGTCACCCATACCCACACGAGGCTGACGACGCCGATGGCGGCGAAGTTCTGCATCATCATGCCGAGCACATTCTTTGCTCGAACCATGCCTCCGTAGAACAGCGCCAGACCTGGGGTCATCAACAAGACAAGTGCAGTACTCGCCAGGATCCAGGCGGTATCGCCCGAGTTGATGTGCATGTCACTCCTTCCTTCGCTCACACCGCGTCAGGGACCTGGGCGGCGGAGGCCAGTGTGGAGCAACGTTGTTTCCCTGCTGTTGCCCGATCGTTTCGGCTTTGTGAACAGACGCGGGCGAGCAGGTCTTGCTGGGAGTTCTTCCTCAGCCGGCCTGGCGGCGGACGGCCTCAGCCGCCGCTGCAGCGGCGTCGGCATCACCCAAGAATCCCTGGCTGATCACCGAGAGGTCCTCGTCGAGCTCATAGCGGAAGGGGATGCCGGTCGGAATCTCGAGGCCGACGATGTCGTCGTCGCCGATGCCCTCGATGTGCTTGCGCAGGGCCCGGATGCTGTTCCCGTGCGCCACGACCAACACTGCTCCGCCCCGACGTCCCTCGGCCAAGAGGTCGGGCACGATGGCGTCGCCCCAGTAGGGGACCACGCGGGCCACCACGTCGGCCAGGCACTCGCTCAGCGGTAGCGAGTCGGCTGGGATGTCGCGGTAGCGAGGGTCCCCAGACGGGTCGTGCTGGTCTCCGCGCTCGACCGTGGGGGGTGGTGTGGCGTAGCTGCGACGCCACTCTTTGACCTGAGCCTCGCCGTGCCGGGCCGTCGTCTCTTTCTTGTCCAGCCCCTGCAGCGCGCCGTAGTGACGCTCGTTGAGCCGCCAGTGCCTCTCGACGGGGAGCCACGAACGTCCAGCGGCAACGAGGGCCAGGTTCGCTGTGCGGATGGCCCGAGTCAGGAGCGACGTGTGCACCACCCGTAGATCGAGGTCGGCTTCGGCCAGCAGCATGCCCGAGGCCCGGGCCTCGTCCACGCCCTGGGCGGTCAAGTCGACGTCGTACCACCCGGTGAAGAGGTTCTCGGCATTCCAGAGGGATTGACCGTGGCGCAGGAGGACAAGCGTAGGCATGGCTTGAGCGTACTTCCGCTGTGACCAGTCGTACCTGATCATAAGAAATCAGAAAACTTGCCACATACACACTCAACTTTGCTATATTGGTCTCTGGAATCAACGGACAGATCTCCGCATCACACGAAGAATCAGCAACGAACCGGGCTCGCAGAGGGCCCGGAGCAGGAGGAACCACCATGGCCAAGGCCGTAGGAATCGATCTCGGGACGACGAACTCGGTCGTCGCCGTACTAGAAGGCGGCGAGCCCGTCGTCATCCCTAACGCAGAGGGCGGCCGCACCACGCCGTCCGTCGTCGGCTTCGCCAAGTCTGGTGAGGTACTCGTCGGCGAAGTGGCCAAGCGCCAGGCCATCACCAACCCCGACCGGACCATCCGGTCGGTCAAGCGCCACATGGGTACGGGCTGGACCGTCGACATCGACGGCAAGGACTACACGCCCCAGGAGATCTCGGCCCGCATTCTTTCCAAGCTCAAGAGGGATGCCGAGGCGTACCTGGGTGACAGCGTCACCCAAGCCGTCATCACGGTGCCGGCCTACTTCGACGATGCCCAGCGCACCGCCACCAAGGAGGCTGGTGCCATCGCTGGCCTCGAGGTCCTCCGCATCATCAACGAGCCCACTGCGGCCGCCCTGGCCTACGGCCTCGACAAGGAAGGTGCCGACCAGACCGTTCTCGTCTTCGACCTCGGTGGTGGCACATTTGACGTCTCGGTGCTGGAAATCGGCGACGGTGTCTTCGAGGTGAAGTCGACTTCGGGAGACTCCCAACTCGGCGGCGACGACTGGGACCAGAAGATCATCGACTGGCTCGTCAAGTCCTTCAAGGACACCGAAGGCGTCGACCTGGCAGCCGACAAGATGGCCACCCAGCGCCTCCAGGAAGCAGCCGAGAAGGCCAAGATCGAGCTGTCCCAGGTCCAAGAGACCCAGATCAATCTGCCCTTCATCACGGCGACGTCCGAGGGTCCCAAGCACCTGGACCTCAAGCTCACGCGGGCCCAGTTCAACGAGCTGACAGCCGATCTGGTCGAGCGGTGCAAGCACCCCTTCGAGCAGGCCATCGCTGACTCGGGGCTGGCTACGTCCGACATCGACCACGTGGTCCTCGTCGGTGGTTCCACTCGCATTCCTGCGGTGCAAGAACTCGTGCAGTCCATGACGGGCAAGGAAGCCCATAAGGGCGTCAACCCTGACGAAGTGGTGGCCATCGGGGCCAGCGTCCAGGCCGGCGTGCTGAAGGGCGAGGTCAAGGACGTGCTGTTGCTCGATGTCACCCCGCTGTCGTTGGGCATCGAGACCAAGGGCGCGGTCATGCACCGTCTCATCGAGCGGAACACCACCATCCCCACCAAGCGGTCCGAGGTGTTCACCACGGCCGAGGACAACCAGCCCTCGGTCGAGGTCCACGTCCTCCAGGGCGAGCGAGAGATGGCGATGTACAACAAGACGCTGGGCAAGTTCCAGCTGGTGGACCTGCCCCCGGCCCCTCGCGGCGTGCCGCAGATCGAGGTCACCTTCGACATCGACGCCAACGGCATCGTCCACGTGTCGGCCAAGGACCGGGCCACCGGCAAGGAGCAGTCCATGACCATCACCGGTCAGTCGTCGCTGGCCAAGGATGACATCGAGCGGATGGTCAAGGATGCCGAAGCACATGTCGAAGACGACCGGCGTCGCAAGGAGGAGGCCGAGGTGCGCAACAACGCCGACAGTCTCGTCTACCAGACCGAGAAGCTCCTGAAGGACCAAGGCGAGAAGTTCGAGGGCGATGAGAAGGAGAAGGTCGAAGGGGCGTTGGCCAGCCTCAAAGAGGCGCTGGCCGGCAGCGACCTCGAGGCCATCAAGACCTCAACGGAGACCTTGCTCACGGCCAGCCAGTCCTTCAGTCAGCGCCTGTATGAGGAGGCGTCCAAGGAGTCGGCTTCCGCACCAGGTGGCGAGGTCAACGACGAGGTCAACGACGACGAGGTTGTCGACGCCGAAATCGTCGACAACGAGGGCTGATCGCCATGACTGGTGACGAGCGCACGGGGACCGGGACAGGGGCCGATCAGGCCTCTGTCGCCGGCACCCCGGTCGATGAAGTGGTGGAGCGTGACATCGTCGAAGGCGAGTTGGTCGACGAGATCTCCGTCGAAGACGACGTAGTCGAGGCGATCGAGCTCGACCCGCTCGCTGCTGCTCAGGCCGAGCGGGACGAGTATCTCGATGCCCTCCGCCGTCTGCAGGCCGAGTTTGAGAACTACAAGAAGCGGGTGGCCAAACAGCAGGCCGATCAGGTGTCGAGGGCAGCGCTCTCGTTGGTGGACCAACTCCTGCCGGTGCTCGATGCTCTCGATCTGGCCACCGACCATATGGCCGATCCCGACTCGGCTGACGCCAAGGCCCTTGTGGCCTCGGCTGGCCTGCTCCAAGGGGTCCTGGTTCGCCAGGGCCTGGAGAAAATCGATCCCTCCGGAGAGGCGTTCGATCCGACCGCTCACGAGGCCGTCGGGCAGGCAGCACCTGAGGGAGACGACGAATCCGCAGAGGATGGCCCAGTAGTGGCTCAAGTCATGCGGGCCGGCTATCGCTTCAATGGCACCGTGGTGCGCCCGGCCATGGTGACCGTTCGAGGCTGACTCGGGCGGTCGTCGCTCAAATGTTGAGCGCACAAGACGACCACTACGAAGCCACACACCACAAGACGAAGAGCAAGGCGCATGAGCGCAGGAAGTTGAGACAGAAGAAGCACTGTGGCCCCGCAGCGTGAATGGTTCGAGAAGGACTACTACAAGACGCTTGGCGTGCCGAGTACGGCAACGGCCAAGGAGATCACCAGCGCCTATCGCAAGCTGGCCAAGAAGCACCATCCCGACACCAATCCGGGGGACGACGAGGTCTTCAAGGAGATCACCGCGGCCTATGACGTTCTCGGCGATGCTGCGCGTCGCAAGGAGTACGACGAGGTCCGGGCCATGGGTCCCGCAGCGAGCGGCTTCGGCGGTGGTCGCGGAGGCTTCGGCGGGGGCGGATTCCCCGGTGATCCGGGGGGCACCACCTTCCGTGTCGAGGACATGGGTGACCTCGGCGACATCTTCGGTGGCCTGTTCAACAGAGGACGTCGAGGTGGCTCCTCTGGCCCTCAGCGAGGCACCGACGTCGAGGCCGAACTCCACCTGTCTTTTGAGGACGCCGTCTCGGGAGTCACGACCTCGGTCAACCTCACAACGGACGCTCGCTGCGCGTCCTGCAAGGGCTCCGGTTCGCGACCAGGCACCCGCCCGGATTCGTGTGGCCGTTGCGGTGGCACCGGGACCCTTCAAGACGATCAAGGCCTCTTCTCGCTCAGCCAGGTCTGTCCTTCGTGCTCCGGTCGGGGGACGGTAGTGACCGATCCGTGCCCGACATGTCGAGGCACCGGCACTGAGCAGCGCAGCCGCTCGGTCAAGGTCCGCTTGCCTTCCGGCGTCGAGGACGGTCAGCGGATTCGGGTCAAGGGCAAGGGAGCGGCTGGTCGGGGAGGTGGGCCTGCGGGCGACCTCTACGTCATCGCACGAGTGGGCCGACACAGCGTTTTCGGTCGCAAGGGCCGCAACCTGACGCTGGCCGTGCCGGTCGGTTTCACCGAGGCCGCACTCGGCACCACGCTGACCGTGCCCACCCTTTCTGATTCGGTGACGCTCCGGATCCCCGCGGGTACGCCATCGGGACGGACCTTCCGGGTTCGAGGCCGAGGAGTGCCGGCTGGCAAAAAGGCAGCGGGGGGAGATCTGCTGGTCACTGTGGACGTCGATGTGCCCTCTGAGCTCACCGACGAGCAACGGTCCGCGGTCGAGGCGTTGGCACAGGTGATGGCACCGCCCTCACGGGACACGCTGGGGGTGACATGACCACGGACGACCGTCGCGCCCGCGCCGTCTACGTCATCTCGGTGGCCGCCGAGTTGGCCGGGGTCCACCCGCAGACGCTCCGTGTCTACGAGCGCAAGGGTCTGCTCGACCCGTCTCGCACCCAAGGTGGCAGCCGACGGTTTTCTGAAGAGGACCTCGATCGCCTCCGCCATATCCAGGCCCTCACCACGGGGGGCATCAATCTCCAGGGCGTGCGTCGGGTGCTTGAACTCGAGGCCGAGGTCGCCCATCTCCGCGCCGAGTTGGAGGCGACCCGCACAGCTGCCCGAGAGGCCGTGGCCATCACCCACCGCCAGTACCGCCGAGACCTTGTCCCCTTGAATCAACTTCCCGTGCCCACCCGCCCGCAACGTCGCAGCAGCCAAGGAGGTGCTCGATGACCTTGAACCCCGAACGTTGGACCCTCAAGACCCAAGAAGCCTTTAGCGGTGCCGTCGAACGTGCCAAGGCGGCTTCCAATGCCGAGGTCGCTCCCGAGCACCTGCTGGCCGCCGTCCTCGATCAGTCGGACGGTATTGCCGGGCCCATCCTCACCAGGCTGGGGGTAGAGCCCGCTGTTGTGCGTGCCAGGATCGCCGAGCATCTCGACCGTCTCCCCAAGGCCTATGGCGGTGCGGAGCCGACTATGGACCGGGCACTTCGTGATGCCCTCGAGGCTGCTGATCGCCAACGGGGCGACATGGGTGACGACTATCTCTCGGTCGAGCATCTGCTGCTGGCCTTGGCCGATCGGCTGGGCGTGGACCATGCGGCCCTGCTCGGAGCATTGCGCGAACTACGAGGCAGCCACCGGGTGACCAGTCAAAATCCCGAAGAGACGTTCCAGGCGTTGGAGAAGTTCGGACGGGATCTCACCGCCCAGGCCAGGCAGGGAAAGATGGATCCGGTCATCGGGCGGGACGAAGAAGTCCGCCGGGTGATCCAGGTGCTGTCGAGGCGCACGAAGAACAATCCGGTCCTCATCGGTGAGCCGGGCGTGGGCAAGACGGCCATCGTCGAGGGCCTGGCCCAGCGGATCGTCGAGGGCGACGTGCCCGAAGGGTTGAAGGGCAAGCGGCTGATCAGTCTGGACATGAGTTCGATGGTCGCCGGGGCCAAGTATCGAGGCGAGTTCGAAGAACGGCTCAAGGCTGTGCTGAAGGAGATCAGCGACGCCGAGGGCGAGGTCATCACCTTCATCGACGAGCTCCACACGATCGTCGGTGCCGGAGGTGGCTCGGAAGGCGCCATGGATGCTGGCAACATGATCAAGCCGATGCTGGCCAGGGGCGAGCTCCGGCTGATCGGAGCCACCACGCTCGACGAGTACCGCACCTACATCGAAAAGGATGCGGCGCTCGAGCGCCGCTTCCAGCAGGTCTTCGTGCCTCCGCCATCGGTGCCCGACACCATCGCCATCTTGCGCGGCTTGAAAGAGCGCTACGAAGTCCACCACGGGGTGCGCATCCAAGATGCCGCCCTCGTTGCTGCCGCCGTGCTCTCTGATCGCTACGTGACCGGTCGGTTCCTGCCCGACAAGGCCATCGACCTGATGGACGAAGCGGCCAGCCGCCTACGGATCGAGATCGATTCGATGCCTACCGAACTCGACATCGTCACCCGACGCTTGCGCCAGCTCGAGATCGAGCGGATGGCTCTGGCCAAGGAGAGCGACACTCCCTCGGTCGAGCGCCTGGAACGACTCGACGAAGAGGTGGCGAACCTGACCGAGGAGTCGGCGGCCATGACCGCCCATTGGCAGGCCGAGAAAGAGGCCATCACCACCATCCAGACCCTGAAGGGCCAACTCGAGTCCAAGCGCAGTGACGCCGAGCGGCTCAGCCGAGAAGGAAATCTGGCTGAAGCCTCGGAGATCACCTACGGCGTCGTGCCCGGCCTGGAGCAGAAGATCGAGTCAGCCACCGAGGCCCTCGACCGGCTGCAGGGTGAGCAGCGCTTCTTGAAAGAAGAGGTCGATGCGGAAGACGTGGCCGAGGTGGTCTCTCGTGCCACCGGTGTTCCCGTCAGTCGCCTGCTCGAAGGCGAGGTGGAGAAGCTGATCCGCATGGAGGACGCCCTGCACGCCAGGGTGATCGGCCAAGACGAGGCCGTCTCGGCCGTGTCCAACGCCATTCGCCGCAGCCGTGCCGGTCTGTCCGATCCCAACCGGCCCATCGGATCGTTCCTCTTCATGGGGCCGACCGGAGTGGGTAAGACCGAACTGGCTCGGGCGTTGGCCGAGTTCCTCTTCGATGACAGCCGGGCCATGGTGCGCATCGACATGAGTGAGTACATGGAGCGCCACGCCGTGTCGCGCCTCGTCGGTGCTCCTCCTGGCTACGTCGGGTATGAGGAAGGCGGGCAGCTGACCGAGGCTGTGCGTCGTCGCCCCTATGCCGTTGTCCTACTCGACGAGTTGGAGAAGGCGCATCCGGACGTGTTCAACATCTTGCTTCAGGTCCTAGAAGACGGTCGGCTGACCGACGGACAGGGTCGGACGGTCGATTTCACCAACACCGTGCTGATCATGACCTCCAACATCCCCGGGGAGCCGGTGGCCCACTTCAAGCCGGAGTTCGTGAACCGCATCGATGAGATCGTCCGCTTCCACTCCCTGACCGAAGCCGATCTCGGTCGCATCGTCACGATTCAGTTCCAGGGTCTGCGAGGGCGGCTGGCAGAGCGCCGCCTTACCCTCGAGGTGACCCCTGCGGCCGAGGCCATGCTGGCCCATGCGGGATTCGACCCTGACTTCGGGGCTCGACCACTCCGGCGGGTCATCCAGCGCGATGTCGAGGACCCCTTGGCTCTTGCGCTACTCGAGGGTCGCTACCCCGAGGGCTCGACCGTGATCGTGGACGCAGACGAGGGAGCCGTGCTCCTGCGCTGAGCGCACGAAGATGTTCCTTCCCAGCGCAGGCGCAGGGGTCACGCTCGCCAGGTGGCGAGTGCCCCGTCTGAAGCACCGAGGGCGCAGAACCGGGTCGTCGGACACGAGATGGTGACCGTGGCCAGTGTTCCGTCATGGAGCACGGAGGTGCCGGTCGTCCACGTTCCCTTGTTCCACCAGGAGACCGAGCCGTCGGAGCGAGCAACGGCGCACATCGATGCTGTCGGGCATGACACGGCATAGGTCAGCGCGGATGAACCAGGAATTACCCCTGCCGATGCCCACGAGGTCCCGTCGAACGAGACGGCTCGGCCAGCCAGGTCGAGGGCCATGCAGAACTGGTCCGTCGGGCAGGACACCGAATGGAGCAGCGAGACTCCGGGGGCGGGCTGCTGACTCCATGACGACCCTCGGTAGGTGGAGATCACTCCTGAGGCCCCGACGACCACACAGAAGGAGGTCGTGGCACACGAGATCGTCTGCACAGGTTGTGAGGCTGTGCCGGTGGCGGCGACCGCTGTCTGGCCCCAGGTGGTTCCGTTCCACAGGTCGACCACCCCAGCGGTGTTGACCGAAGCGCAGAACGAGGCCGAGGTGCACGAGACCTGGTACTGCCCACCCGTCGGCCCGACCGGGGCTGGTCCGACGGGTGTGGGCCCCGACCATGAGGTGCCGTTCCAGGTCAGTGCCTCTTGGCTGTTCATGGCCACACAGAAGTCCGGGGTGGGACAGGAGACGGAGTTGAAGGTGCCACCCTGTGAGACCCGTTGGGGAGCAGACCAGGTCCGACCGTTCCAGGTGGTCACCCCGCCTTGCTCATCGACGGCCTGACAGAAGGCTTCTGTGGGACAGGAGACCCCGTAGATGGAGGTGGTGTCGGCCGTGGTGCCGGCCGGGTAGGGGTGGACGGGAGCAGACCAGGTGCCCGAGACGGTGCTGGCTTCTCCACCGCACGCAGCCGTGAGCGTGCCGATGACGACAAGCACAGCGATAGTGGCGGCCTTGGGTCGGCGGATGTGGCGAGGCATCGGAGCCCCGATCCTACGACCGGGAGGGTTCCACGGGGCGCTTTGGGTCCGCACCATGTGCTGAAGGCTCAAGACGGTCACCGCTGCCGGGGTACACTTTCCCGTAATCCGATTTACCAGTTCGGAGGAGAAGCGCGTGCCGGCAACCGTTGTGGTCGGAACCCAGTGGGGTGATGAGGGCAAAGGGAAGCTGACCGACCTTTTGGCCAAGGACATGGAGATGGTCGTCCGCTATCAAGGCGGCCACAATGCCGGCCACACCATCGTGGTGGCCGGCGAGACCTTCGCCCTCCAGTTGGTGCCTTCGGGCATCCTCTACGAGCACATCACCCCGGTGATCGGCAACGGGGTGGTCGTGGACCCGGTGGTCCTGCTTGCCGAAGTGGCCATGCTCGAGTCAAAGGGCATCTCGACAGCCAAGCTCCGGGTAAGCGGCAACGCCCACCTGATCATGCCGTATCACCACGAGCTCGATCAGCTGGCCGAGCGCTATCTCGGCAAGAACAAACTCGGCACCACCAAGCGGGGAATCGGCCCGACCTATGCCGACAAAGCTTCTCGGGTCGGACTGCGAGTCCAAGACCTTCTCGACCCCAAGATCTTCCGTCAGAAGCTCGACGTGGTGTTGAAGGAGAAGAACCAGGTTCTGGCCAAGGTCTACAACCGCCTGCCGCTCGACATCGACACAATCTGTGATCAGTACCTCGACGAGCTGGCGCCCAAGGTGGCGCCCATGGTCGGTGACACGGTGGGCCTCGTCCACGACGCTCTCGATGCAGGATCCAACGTGTTGCTCGAGGGCGCTCAGGCCACCTTCCTCGATCTCGATCATGGGACCTATCCCTTCGTCACCTCCTCGAACCCGGTGGCTGGCGGTGCGTGCATCGGAGCCGGTGTCGGGCCTCGCTACATCGACGAGGTCATCGGCATCGCCAAGGCGTATGTGACCCGAGTGGGCACGGGCCCCTTCCCCACCGAATTGACCGATGAGATCGGTGACGCACTGGTCGATCGTGGGCACGAGTTCGGTACTAACACCGGCAGGCGCCGGCGACCTGGATGGTTCGATGCGGTGATGTTGCGCCAAGCGGTCCGGCTCAATTCGCTCTCCGAGGTGGCACTCACCAAGCTCGATGTCCTCGATACCTTCGACACCGTCAAGGTCTGCGTGGCCTACGAGGCCGATGGCGAGCGCTTCACCCACCCGCCCTATCACCAGTCGACGTTCCACCAGGTCACCCCGGTCTACGAAGAGCTTCCGGGATGGCAGACGGATATCACCGAGGCCACCGAGTTAGACGACCTGCCCCAGGCCGCCCGCGACTACGTCGGGTTCTTGGCCGAGCAGATCGGTGTGCCTGTGCGGCTCGTCGGCGTCGGCCCGGGTCGTGAACAGTTCGTCCGCTTTGCCGGATGAGCGGCGCCGCTGACGACGGGGCCAGCCCCGGAGAATCGCCGATCCGCACTGTCTGCGTCGTGGGATCGGGAGGACGTGAGCATGCGTTGGCTTCCGTCTTGGCCCGCACCGCCGACGTCATCGTCACCCCGGGAAACCCGGGCATGCCAGGGAGATCACCCGAGGGCCACACCATTTTCTGTGTCTCGGTTCCTGCAGAAGAGATCGAGGCCGACCTGTACGTGATCGGCCCCGAGGTTCCCTTGGTCGATGGTCTGGCCGACCGGTTGCGGGCCAGGGGTCGCCTCGTCTTTGGGCCCGGGGCAGACGGAGCCAGGATCGAGGGCTCGAAGGCATTCATGAAAGAGCTGTTGGCCGAGGCCGGAGTGCCGACAGCCCGATTCGGGACCTTTGATGCGTTGGCTCCGGCTCTCGACTTCCTGCGTTCGCTGCCCGGGCCGTACGTGGTCAAGACCGATGGGCTGGCTGCAGGCAAAGGCGTCCTGGTGACGGCGTCCCTGGACGAGGCGGAAGCCGATGTGGCGGCCAAGCTCTCCGGGGACGCCTTCGGTTCGGCCGGAGCCACCGTGGTGATCGAGGAGTACCTGGACGGACCGGAGTGCTCGCTGCTGGTGCTGTGCGACGGAACTCGCCTGGCTGCTCTGGCTCCGGCCCAGGACTTCAAACGCCGTGACGATGCTGACGGCGGTCCCAACACCGGAGGCATGGGCTCGTACTCACCGGTGCCTGGGGTCGATGCGGCGATGGTCCAGGGTCTGGTGGACGAGGCCGTCGCCCCGTTGCTCACCGCCTTGCAGGCTCGGGGAATCGACTACCGGGGTGTGCTCTATGCGGGTCTCATGTTGACCGCCCAAGGGCCCAAGGTCCTCGAGTTCAACGTCCGCTTCGGAGACCCCGAGACCCAGATCGTCCTTCCCCGCTTCGACGGTGACCTGACGGCGCTGTTGGCCGAAGTGGCCGCCGGGGCACTGGTCACAGAACCGCGGTTCGTCGACGACGCAGCCGTCTGCGTGGTGCTGGCTGCCCCGGGGTATCCCGAATCTCCTCGCACCGGTGACCCGATCAGCGGCCTGGACGCGGCCGCCTCGGAGGGCGCGACGGTCTTCCACGCCGGCACCGCCGTGGATCCTGGCGTGCATCCCACCTCAGAACCGCAGTCAGGGTTTGCCGCCACGGGGCTGGTGACCGCCGGTGGTCGGGTACTCGGCGTGACCGCGTTGGGACCGACGTTGGCCGATGCCCGCCGCCGGGCGTATGCCGCTGCCGACCGCATCTCGTGGGACGGACTGCATCGCCGGACCGATATCGCCGAGGCGGCCGCATCGGTCATCTCGATCCTCGATGTGCCCACCGTTCCACCCGTAGCCACCCAACCTTTCTCCCCTGAGACCGCACCGAAAGAAGAGGCCCCCTGATGATCCCCCGCTACGCACCCAAGGAGATGGCTGCGCTGTTCAGCGACGAAGCCCGCTTCGCCATGTGGCTCCGAGTGGAGCTGCTGGCCACGGACGGCTGGGTGGCCATCGGTGATGTGCCGGCAGAAGATGCCGCCTGGTGTCACGAGCATGCCCCGGTCGTCGATGCTGCTTTCGTCGAGGCCGTGGCCGAGCGCGAACGCGTGACCGATCACGATGTTGCCGCATTCGTCGACGTCGTCCAGACAGCCATCGGCCAGCCGCAAGGATCGTGGATCCACTATGGCCTGACCTCCTCGGACGTCGTCGACACGGCGCTGTGTGCCACGTTGACCCGGGCCGCCGACCTCTTGATCTCGGCGGCCGAGGGCTTGCAGCGGGCGTGTGCCGCTCGGGCCCGGGAGGCCATCGATATCCCGGTGACCGGTCGCACCCACGGCATGCATGCCGAACCCACCACGTTCGGAGCCAAGTTCGCCCTGTGGGCCCTCCAGGCGGGCCGCGACGTCGAGCGGCTGCGGGCAGCTCGGGATCGGGTGGCGGTTGGCAAGTTGTCTGGGGCCGTCGGCACCTACTCGAACATCGACCCCCAGGTCGAAGCCCACGTGTGCGCGGCTCTGGGTCTGACCCCGGTTCCAGCTACTCAGGTGGTGGCACGGGACCGTCATGCTGAGTATCTGTGGGCGTGCGCTTCGGTGGGGGCGACCATCGAGCAGATCGCTACGGAGATCCGGCACATGGCCCGCAGCGAGCTTGGTGAGGTCGAAGAGCCCTTCAAGCCCGGCCAGAAGGGCAGCTCGGCCATGCCGCACAAGCGCAACCCGATCTTGTCCGAACGGCTGTGTGGTTTGGCCCGAGTGCTCCGCGGCTATCTGTCGGCTGG
Organism: uncultured Acidimicrobiaceae bacterium; assembly: GCA_903873395.1. Taxonomy (GTDB): domain Bacteria; phylum Actinomycetota; class Acidimicrobiia; order Acidimicrobiales; family RAAP-2; genus Bog-756. Next base: position 48,793 of record CAIQOJ010000109.1, on the reverse strand, counting down.
CCTTGAGGACGTGGCCCTCTGGCACGAACGGGATATCTCGCACAGCTCGGTGGAACGAGTCGTGCTACCTGACGCCAGCACGCTGACCCTCTACATGCTCCAGAAGGCCACCGGCCTGGTTGAAGGACTCGTCCTGCATCCCGAGCGGGCACTGGCCACCCTGACCGAGGGTAGCTATGGCCTCGTGTTCTCTCAGTCGGTCCTGCTGGCCCTCGTCAGCGGGGGCCTGTCCCGTGATGCGGCCTACCGGATTGTCCAACGTGATGCTCGGGCCGCATGGGAGCAGAGCCGGAGCTTCCGAGAGATCTTGGACGAGGACCCCGAAGTCACGCTGGATGCGGCTGCGTTGGACGACGCCTTCGATCTTTCGCGTACCCTGCGCAGAGTCCACCGTTTCGTCGATGCCCTGGAGGAGTACTGATCATGTCTGCACCAACCCTGCCCCTGTTGTCGTCCGGGAAGGTCCGTGAGCTCTACGACGCTGGTGCAGGTCGCCTGCTCATGGTGGCCTCGGATCGGATCTCGGCCTTCGACGTGATCATGGACGAGCCCATCCCCAACAAGGGGCGCGTGCTCACGGCCATGACGGCGGCGTGGCTCGAGGAGTTGGCCGACCTGGCTCCCAACCACCTGATCAGTGCCGATGTGTCCGACTTTCCCGAGGGGGCCGCTGGTCTGCCCGGTGGACTCGACTACCTGGCTGGGCGCACCATGCTCGTGCACAAGGCCGAGATGCTCGACATCGAGTGCATTGTTCGTGGCTATTTGGCTGGCTCCGCGTACAAGGAGTACCAGGCCTCGGGCACCGTCCACGGCATGGCTATGCCCGCCGGCCTGCTCCACGCCGAGGCGCTGCCTGAGCCGATCTTCACTCCCTCGACCAAGGCCACGGAAGGCCATGACCTCAATATCGGCATGGACGAGGCCATCAACATCGTCGGCAAAGAAGCAGCAGAAGCTGCTGCGGCACTGTGCCTCGCGGCCTACGCCCGTGCTGCGGCTCGGGCACAAGAGCAGGGCATCGTCATCTGCGACACCAAGTTCGAGCTGGGCTTCATCGACGGGAAGCTCTCCTTGTGTGACGAGGTCCTCACTCCGGACTCTTCGCGGTTCTGGCCTGCAGACGACTGCGCCCCTGGGACGAACCCTCCCTCGTTCGACAAGCAGCCACTGCGGGACTGGCTCGAAGGCCAAGACTGGAACAAGCAGGCCCCACCTCCGGCCCTGCCCGCCGAGATCGTTACCGAGACCTCGACCCGTTACGTGGCGGCCTATGAGCGGGTCTGCGGCCGATCGCTGGTCGACTGGTACGGTGCCTGACCATGTCCGCTGACACCACTCGCTGGTCCGCTCAGGTGGAGGTGCTGCTCCGCAGCGGCATCGCCGATCCTCAAGGTGCCACCATCGAACGAGCACTACCGGCACTGGGATTCGCTGGCGTGGATGGCGTGCGGACCGGGAAGTCGTTCCGCTTCGACCTGACCGCAGTCGATGAGGCCTCCGCCTTGGCCCAGGCCACGGAGGTTGCTGATCGATTGCTGGCCAATCCGGTCATCGAGGAGTCGACGGTAGTCGTCGTGCCGGCGACCGACGCCTGATGGCCACCCGAGTCGGAGTCGTCCTCTTCCCGGGGACAAACTGCGAGCACGATGCCATCGAGGCAGTCGAGCGTCTCGGGGCCGAAGCCGAGTTGGTCTGGCACGGAGCAACCACGGCATCAGGCTATGACGCACTGATCCTGCCTGGCGGGTTCGCCCACGGGGACTATCTCCGGCCAGGAGCCATCGCCCGGTTCTCCCCGGTCATGGGTGCGGTTGCCGAGTTCGCCGCCTCGGGAGGACCGGTGGTCGGAATCTGCAATGGCTTCCAAGTCTTGACTGAGGCAGGACTACTGCCCGGTGCGCTGCAGAAGAACCGGGGTTTGCGCTTCTTGTGCACCACCGTGCTGCTTCGGGTGGAGACAGGCGCCACCGCCCTCACCGAAGGAGTGGCTGTCGGCACCGAGGTGGCGATCCCCATCAACCACTTTGAAGGCAACTACACCTGTGACGCCGAGACGCTGGCTCGCCTCCGTGACGAGGACCGCGTCGTGCTTCGCTATGTCGACAACCCGAACGGGTCGGTCGATGACATCGCTGGGGTCTGCAACGAGGGCCGGAACGTGGTCGGCCTCATGCCACATCCCGAGCGAGCGTGTGATCCTCTGCTCGGTTCGGAGGACGGGATCGTCCTCCTCGCAGCCCTCCTTCGCTCGGCCAGCTCCGCCGTAGGCGTCTAGGAAGCCACGCAGCTGCAGGCCCTGCCTGTCGGGCTGACGTGAGCCAGTGGCGTGCTCATGCGCCAGTTACCCCAAAGGACACGAACACGGCCCGGCACCATGGGTGCCGGGCCGTTGATCACTTCTGACGCAGAGGCCTCGGAGTCCGAGGAAGACTGCGGGAACCTCGTTCTCGACTAGCCAGCTCAGGACTTGCTCGAGCGAGAAATCTTGGCTTGCTGGAGCACATTGGCGCTGACGCCAACGGTGCGCCACGCCGAATACGAGATGCCCTTGCGCTCGCCATACTGGCGGGCCACCTTGACGAAGTTCTTCTCGAGGGCCTCGAGATCTACCGAGTTTCCGACCGTTGCCAACTCAGCTTGGAGACGCTGCTTCTCTTCCACCAGGTGCAGGCGGGTCAGCGGATCAGCCTCGGGCAGCTGGGTCTCAATGGTGGTGAGGCGCTTGCGGATGGAGTCTGGGGTCCGCTTGCGCCCACGGCGTGGTTTGGTGGACTCGAGGGCTTCGAGATATTGGCGCACAATGCGACCTTCCTCGCGTCCCTTGGCCAAAGCCGCCTTGTGATCGGGGCTCATGGGCGTCTTCTTACGTGTCTTTGTTGCCATGGATGGTCATCATTACAGAACGATTCATAGAAAGCAAAGCAGGTACTTCTGCTCTAGTGATTGACAACGATAGATCAGACCGATGATGTCTGATTGACAACTGGGAGGCCACATCTTCCGCGGCATTGATTGGTGATCTTGGCCCGTCGGATGCTGACTACCAGGGACTAATGGCCCTATCGGCTGGATTGAGCGATCCATGATTGCAGAATCACCCGACGAATCTCGTGACTATCCACTGGCGATTGAATGTCGCAATTTAAGATCGCACCGATATCTTGGTCCGGACTGCAGTGGAAGAGAAGAAGGCCGTGGACGAGCACTCTCGCAGGTTTATTCATGGCCCTTTTGGCGCCCTGGTAGTCGTGATCAACTCTGGGTCGCATGTTCCGAATGAGCGACTACGGCCACGTTCGCCAGACGTGGCGCGGTCATGGGGCACAGCGCTCGGCGTTTGAGCCAGCTTTTGGTTGATACGCAGACCGTCGCTGCCCCAAGGTCGCCATGTAGTCGCTGACCGGTACGCCTCACGAGTTCTCACGCTCAGGTGGGGAAGGGGAAGACCGCCTCGATCGTCGGCCCCTCCGAGGCCCAGAACACCTTGTACGGAGCGTGACCAGGCACGGCGTAGCGCAGGCGGATCCCTACGTCGGTCGTGATGGCCGCCGAAGTGCGCTGTGCCGGTGCAGGGTTGCCCAAGATGAACTCACACACGGTGACGAGCGCGTTGTAGAGCTCGGTATCGCCTGAAGCCTGCACATGGTCGACCTGCTCATGGTCGACCTGCTCGTGGGCGACGGCGGAGTAGGACGGCTCCGCCTAGACCCGACTGCGACGCGAGATCGAGTGGGGCGACGCAGCGGCCCGGGCGAGCATCTCTTGGAGCTCGGGCGAGTTGTCGTACTCGTGCTGAGCGTCGCTCGCGATGTGGGCCGGCTCGAGCAGGATGCTTCCGTCAGAGTTCTTTCGGACCAAGAAGCGCTGATTGGCGTGCCCGGGCAGTACGGCCCGACTCCGGCTGTCAGTCTCTACCGATTGGGGTCCCATGATCCTCCTCTACCCCCCACGGCATCGAACTAGCCCACGGTGGCAAGTGGGAGTATCTCGGAGAGACTGTTCGCCACACATCGGCTTGCATTCGCCGGCGCCCAGCTTCTGGCCTCTGTGCTGGGGTTTCATCCACCTCCGACAGGCCAAGCCGAACCTCAAACACACCCCCATTCGGCCGACACGCCTGACATCAACCAATAACTGACGCAAACGCCGAGTGCTTGGGGCGCAACGACCCGTCCGGTCCCGAGGCGTTCTGTCCAGCCGGGTACGCTGCGGCCATGGAGCGCAGTGGATCCGACGACGGCGTGCTGGTGACCGATACGGGGGAGCCCCTGCATCGAGCCCTCGGCCTGACCGATGGGGAGAGGGACGAAGTCGAGTCCATCCTGGGACGCCCACCTAACCACCTTGAGCTCTCGCTCTTCTCGGTCATGTGGAGTGAACATTGTTCCTACAAGTCGTCACGTGTGCACCTCAAGCGCCTGCCCACCGAGGGACCACACGTCCTGGTCGGGCCGGGGGAGAACGCCGGAGTAATCGATGCCGGTGACGGCATCGCTGTGGCCATCAGGATCGAGTCTCACAATCACCCCAGTGGCATCGAGCCCTATCAAGGGGCAGCCACCGGGGTCGGTGGGATCCTCCGGGACATCTTCACCATGGGGGCGCGTCCGATCGCCGTGATGGACCCGCTCTTCTTCGGTGACCCGACCGAAGCCAAGCAGCAGTGGTTGGTCGAAGGAGTCGTCGCCGGAATCTCCGGCTACGGGAACTCGGTGGGCGTGCCCACCATCGGAGGTGAGCTCACCTTTGATCCCTGTTACTCCCAGAACCCGCTGGTCAACGTGTTGTGCATGGGCGTCCTGCCCACTGAGCGCCTCGTGCTGGGCCAAGCATCTGGTCCAGGCAACCTGGCCGTTCTCCTGGGTTCGGCCACCGGCCGCGACGGGATCGGCGGAGTCAGCGTGCTGGCTTCGGCTGGATTCGGCGGCGGCGATGATGCCGAAGAGGCGGCCAAGCGCCCCAGTGTGCAGGTGGGTGACCCCTATGAGGAGAAGCGTCTGATCGAGGCGTGCATGGAACTGCTTGATGCCAAGCTTGTGGTGGGCATCCAGGACCTCGGTGGCGCCGGCCTCGTGTGTGCCACCAGCGAGACCGCAGCGCGGGGCGGCGTCGGCATGGATGTCGACATCTCCGCCGTGCCCCGGCGGGAGCCGGGCATGGTCGACTACGAGATCATGACCTCGGAGAGTCAGGAGCGGATGCTGGCCATCGTGACGCCGGCGGACCTGGCCCGGGTGGAGGAGGTCTGTGCCCGCTGGGAGGTTCGAGCCGCCGTGGTCGGTAGGGTCACCGAGGCACCGGCTGACGGCCTGGGACGTCTGCGCATCATGGACGGCTTCGACGGCCCCGTACTCGGCGACGTGCCCGCGGCTGCACTGTCTGAGGATGCTCCGCTCTATCACCGCCCGCTCGCCCGTCCGGCCGACCAGGACGCTCGTCTGGCCAATGGACCGGGCTCACTTCCCGATCCTTCGGACTGCACCACGGACCTGTTGGCCCTCTTGGCCGATCCCTCCTGGGTCTACCGCCAATACGACCATCAGCTCTTCCTCAACACCGTGGAAGGCCCGGGCGGCGACAGTGCCGTGCTGCGTCTCGCTGCACCTGGACTGCCCTCGAGCCAACGTGGCCTCGCCCTCACCACCGACTCCAATCCCCGTTGGTGCTCACTCGACCCCCGGGCGGGCACGGCAGCCACGGTGGCCGAGGCGGCGCTCAACCTGGCCTGCTCGGGAGCGGTCCCCAAGGCCGTCGTCAACTGCCTGAACTTCGGCAACCCCGAACACCCTGAGGTCATGTGGCAGCTGTCCGAGGCCATCGACGGCATGAGCGAGGCCTGTCTGGCCCTCGGCCTGCCCGTCATCGGCGGGAACGTGTCGCTCTACAACGAGAGCCACGGTCGCGACATCGACCCCACCCCGGTCATCGGCGGCCTTGGAGTAATCGACCACCTGGCTGCTCGTCCGCCGGGGATCACCTTGGTCGAAGATGCCACCATCGTCCTACTCGACGCCAGCCCCCGGGCGGTGGCCTCGAGTGCGGTCACCCCATCACTAGCGGGATCACGTTGGGCCGTCGAGCTCCGGGGAAACCGAGATGGCACCCTGCCTCCGCTCGACCTGGCTGCTCACGGACGGCTGGTTACATTCGTGACCGAAATGGTGGCCACCACGGTGGGCGGCGGCCAGGGAGTGGTCGACGGTATCCACGACGTGTCTGGTGGCGGCCTGGGGGTCGCTCTGGCCGAAATGAGCATGCGGTCGGGAATAGGCGTGACGGTCTCGGGAATCGACGGCCACCGCGAACTCTTCTTCGAAGGACCGTCCCGGGTCGTGGTCTGCACCACCCGCAGCCACGACCTGCTGGCAGCAGCCGCCGATGCCGGCGTGGCTTTCCGGGTGCTCGGTACGACGGGGGGCGATCGCATCACCATCGATGGCCTCGTCGACGTGGCCGTCACAGAGGCCACGGCAGCCTGGCGGGGTCGCCTGCCCGATCTGCTCGACAGCGTTGCCCCGGTGACCAACTAGCCGTTTCGCCGGCAGGCACTGTTGCCTGTAACCACGTTCGCCAGCACCAACTGTCGCCAACCAGCGCAGCGAAGAGTCGGCCGGCCCGTTCTTCTGCCGGTTGCCCACGGACCTATCAGGTCCTGCTCACAGCAGGGCAGCCTCGAGTTCGTCCAGAACAGAGTTCGGGACCTTGAGCGAGCCGTTGCCTGTGCCGACTGCCACCTGTTTGCGAGCCCCGTGGTAGTCCGATCCTCCCGTGGGGACAAGGCCCAGCCGTCGAGCGAGGTCGACCATCGCTCGCCGATCCTCGGGTGATGAGGCTCCGTAGTAACACTCCAGGCCGACCAGCCCGGCCTCGGCTTGCTCGGCCACCCAGTCAGCCAACGCTCGTCCTTCGAGACGGGTGGTGAAGGGGTGGGCCAGCGAAGCCACCCCACCGGATGCGCGAGCGAGGCGAGCGACATCTCCCACGGTGAGACGGGCCTTGGGGATGTAGGCCTTGCCATCGTTGCCCAGCCATGTATCGAACGCTTCAGAGGCCGTGGCCACCACCCCGGCGTCCACCATGGCGTTGGCGAAGTGGGGCCGACCGACCCCAGCTTCGGAGCCAGCGTTGGCCAGCACCTGTTCCCAGGTGATGGGGACTCCGAGTTCGTGGAGTCGCTCGAGCAAGGCCTGGTTGCGACCGGCCCGATCGTTGCGGAGTGCCGCAAGCTCGAGACCTAGGGGTCCCGACGGGTCGTCGACGAAGTAGACGAGGACATGGACTCCGCCACCGGCCGGCGACGGGAGGCAGGAGACCTCACATCCCGGCACCAATCGGATGCCGGCGGCATCGGCGGCCGCTCGAGCCTCGGCCAGGCCAGCGAACGAGTCGTGGTCGGTCAAGGCCACAGCTGAACAGCCCGCCTCGGCGGCCAACTCGACGACGCGACGAGGCGTATCAGTCCCATCGGAGATGGTCGAGTGGGTGTGGAGATCAATCATGGCCCCGACGCTATCGGCGTGGTGCGACGCGGCGACAGGGGTCGGGTGCACCCCCGGAGCCGGCCCGAGGCACGCCGCCTGGGTGACCACCACACGCATCGATCGACCTCGTTCTGTAGCGATCGGCCCCTCGGGCAGCACCCCGGTGAGCGGGACTAGGGTGAGAGGGCGCGGTTCGGGGGCTGTCCCCAGGGCCATACGAGCGTGTCCGACGACCCCCGGTGTGTGTGGTGACCGACCGATGATGGATGCCAAGGAAGCGTGTGGCGTTTTCGGGGTCTTTGCCCCGGGGCGTACCGTGTCGCATCTCACGTTCGATGGGCTTTTTGCCTTGCAGCATCGAGGCCAGGAGTCGGCAGGCATGGCCGTCTCTGACGGCGACCACATCACCGTGATGAAGGACATGGGCCTCGTCACAACGGTGTTCGACGAGCGCAAACTCTCCGGTCTGCGTGGCCATCTGGCCATCGGGCACACCCGCTACTCCACGGCCGGCTCGAGCGATTGGATCAACGCCCAGCCCGTCTTCCGTGGTGTCGGCCAAGCCGGCTTCGTTCTGGCTCACAACGGGAACCTGACCAACACCGCAGCCCTGGCCGAGGCGGCATCCATGCTGCCTGGGCTGGTCTCCTCGGACAGTGATCTGGTGGCCGAGCTGCTCGGGCAGGCCTTCCCGGCCGATGACCCCGAACGCACGCGTGCCGATCACGCTCTTGACCTCGAGCAGGCCCTCATGGCAATCCTTCCTCTGGTCGAAGGAGCCTTCTCGTTCGTGCTGATGGATGCCGACCGGGTGATCGGCGTGCGCGATCCCAACGGCTTCCGACCCCTCTGTCTGGGCCGGCTCGAAGCGACCGACACCGCTCCGGTGGGATGGGTCCTGGCCTCGGAGTCTCCAGCGCTCGATGTCATCGGTGCCACCTTCATACGCGAGCTCGAGCCCGGCGAGATGGTGATCATCGACGGCACCGAGGTCCGCTCCGAGCGGCCCTTCGCCGCCGAGCGTCTCGACCCCAAGCTCTGCATCTTCGAGTTCGTCTACTTCGCCCGACCCGATACCACCCTGTATGGCAACGAGGTCCATGGCGCCCGTCGACGCATGGGTCAGCTCCTGGCCACCCAGCGTCCCGTCGAGGCCGACATGGTCATGGGCGTGCCCGACTCGGGTGTGCCGGCAGCCGAGGGCTATGCGCTCGCAGCGGGCATCCCCTATGGGCAGGGCCTGGTGAAGAACCGCTACATCGGTCGGACCTTCATCGCCCCCACCCAGGCGGAGCGGGCGCTCGGCGTGCGCCGGAAGCTCAATCCACTGCGTGAGAACATCTCCGGCAAGCGTGTGGTGGTGGTCGACGACTCCATCGTCCGTGGGACAACGACCCGGGCCATGGTCACGATGCTGCGGGAGTCGGGAGCGACCGAGGTGCATCTGCGCATCTCGTCACCACCGTTCCGGTGGCCCTGTTTCTATGGCATCGACACCCCGGACCGCAGTGAGCTCCTGGCCGCCATCAAGACACCTGACGAGATCGCCGAGTATCTGAAGGTCGACTCCATCGAATACCTGACCCTTGACCACCTCGTCGAGGCCATCGATGCTCCTGGTGCCGGGTTCTGTGATGCCTGTCTCACCGGCAACTACCCCGTGCCCGTGCCGGTGACGATCGAACTGGCCGACCCGTCTCCGGTGCCTGCCGCCGCATCCGACCGGGCGTGAGCGCAACGGTGAACGATGGGGCGCCGGTGCCTGCCACCTATGCCGCAGCCGGCGTGGATATCGATGCCGGTGAGACCGCAGTCGAGTTGATCAAGCCGATGGTCGCCTCCACGCGACGCCCCGAGGTTCTCGGCGGTCTGGGCGACTTCGGTGGACTCTTCGCTCTCGACACCGCCCGCTATGGCCAACCTGTTCTGGTGGCGGCCACGGACGGGGTGGGAACCAAGCTCGAGGTGGCACGGTTGGCTGGCCGGCTCGACACGGTAGGCATCGATCTGGTCGCCATGTGTGTCGATGACCTCGTGTGTCAGGGGGCCGAGCCCCTGTTCTTCTTGGACTACATCTCCACCGGGGCCGTCGAGCCTGAACGCATGGCTGAGCTGGTCAGTGGGGTGGCCGAAGGATGTCGTCAGGTCGGGGCCACGCTGCTCGGCGGGGAGATGGCTGAACATGCCGGGGTCATGGCGGCAGACGAGTTTGATCTGGTCGGCTTCGCGGTGGGCGTGGTCGACCGGGATGCAGTGCTGGGATCTGCTCGGGTCCAGCCAGGGGACGTGCTGGTCGGTCTGGGCTCGCCCGGGCTTCGATCGAACGGGTACACCCTGGCCCGCCACGTGCTGCTCGAGCGAGCGGGTTTGGACCTCGACGCACCGGCGTGGGAGGGAGCGACGACCACCGTGGCCGACGAACTGCTCCGGCCTTCGGTGCTGTACTCGCCAGGGGTGCGCTCGGCCATCGAAGTCGCCGAGGTGCACGCGGCCGCCCACATCACCGGCGGAGGCTTCGAGGGGAACATTCCCCGGGCGCTTCCCGAGGGGTGCCGGGCCGTTGTCGAACGGGGGACGTGGTCGGTGCCCCGGATCTTCCAGGAGATCCGCCGCCTGGGGCCCGTCGATGACGACGAGATGACCCGGGTGTTCAACTGCGGCCTGGGCATGGTGCTGATGGTGTCGGCTGACACCGCCGAGGTCGCGATAGCTGCCCTTACTGCGGCGGGTATCGATGCCGGAGTGGTGGGCCATGTCGAGGCTGGCGAGCGTGGGTGCTCATTGGTCGGACCTTCCCTATGGGATGCCTGAACGTCCAGAGCCCGTCGAGTTGCTTGGCGTGTTGACCACAAAGGTTCCCGCCCTCCTTTCCGCCCGCCCTCCTGCCCGCCCTCCTGCCTACTGTGCGACCGACCCGGTGTTCGTGGCAGTCTGCGCATGCCGAGCACGTTGTCGATACAGCAACGTGCCCCTTCAGCCGACGGATCGTGTTCAGTGAGGAACAACTTTGACCGAGCCCCTGCCCGCTACTGAATTCACCGCCCTGCGCGACCATCTGCTCGACCACTCGGTCAAGCGTGGGGACTTCACGCTCAAATCGGGCCGCAAGAGTTCGTGGTTCATCGACTCCAAGCAGACGGTGTGCCGACCGGAGGCGATGACCCTCGTTGCCGACGGAATCCTGTCCGTCATTCCTGACGGCGTCACCGCCATCGGAGGGCTCACGATGGGGGCCGACCCGGTGGCCTTCGTGACCGCAGGCGTGGCCGCCACCCGAGGTCGGATGCTGAAGGCATTCAGCGTCCGCAAGGAGGTCAAGGACCATGGCGGCGGTGGGCGTATCGCCGGCGCTCTCGACCCGGGTGATCGGGTGGTCATTACTGAGGACACCGTCACTCGTGGCACGTCCCTTCTCGAAGCGGCCCATGCCGTGATCGAGGCGGGAGCCACCCCCGTGCTGCTGGTGGCTGTGGTCGATCGGGGCGGCACATGCGCGGCCATGGCCGCCGCCGAGGGACTCGAGTTCCGGGCACTTCTCACCGCCCCGGATCTCGGTTTCCCCTACGAGGGCGCCTGAGCCGTAGGGTGACGCCCATGTCTGAGGCGACTTCAGTAACGACAACAGGACTTACCCGCAGTGACCGGATCGCACTGGCGGCATCAGGCACCCTCTTCGTCATAGCGCTCATCTGTCAGTTGGCCCACGCCCCCGCGCTGGCTCGCTTCGCGGTCACCGCCCTGGCCTTGGCGGCGTTGGCCTCGGCGGTGGGTCGTGCCACCGACCACCTCGGGGCCCGCACCAGTCCCGGTGTCACGGGGATCGTGCAGTCGGCCCTAGGGAATCTGCCTGAACTGTTCTTCGCCATCTTTGCGTTGCGGGCCGGTCTCACCGCCGTGGTGAGCGCCGCACTGGTCGGCTCCATCCTGGCCAATGTGCTGGCCGTCCTCGGACTGGCGTTCGTCGTCGGTGGCAGACGTCACGGGCCTCAGCGCTTCGACAACGTCGGCCCGAGGCAGTTGGCCACCCTCTTTGCTCTGGCCACTGCCGCTCTTGCGGTGCCCTCGTTGAGTGCCAACCTTCACATTCCCGTGGCCAACCATGAAGGGGCGCTCAGCCTGGTGACCTCGTTGGTCCTCCTCGTGCTGTTCGCATTCTCCATCCCTGCCTCGGCCCAGGGTGCGACCGGCGAGGTCGAGGTCCACAGTGGAGGCGTGTGGAACATGCGGCTGGTGGTGGGCGTGCTCCTGGTCGCCTCGGTGTGCTCGGCGTTCGTGGCTGACTGGTTCGTCATGGCCCTGACCCCGGCCATCCACGTGCTGCACATGTCTGAGGCCTTTGCCGGATTCGTCGTGGTGGCCATCGCCTCCAATGCCGTGGAGAACGTGGTCGGCGTGCGTCTGGCTGCGCAGAACAAGCCCGACTATGCGGTGTCCGTCATCGTCCAGAGCCCCCTGCAGATCATCTATGTGCTCTTCCCGGTTCTGGTGCTGTGGTCGGCCGCCACCGGCCACGGTGCGTTCACCCTGGTGCTCTCGCCGATCTTGCTGATCGCTCTGGTCTTGGCCGCCTTCGTCGTGACTCAGGTGGTCGACGATGGCGAGTCGACGTGGTTCGAGGGAGTCTGTCTGCTCGGCCTCTATGCGATCGTCGCCACTGCCTTCTGGTGGGGGTAGGACGCACAGGTTGGGGGGGTAGGGCACCCCTGTCCCGATGGGGCGCGGACCGGCGGAGGGGACTCGGGAAGTTCCCCGTATGGCTAGGGACTTGCTACCCGGGCGGCTAGTCGTATCCCTCGCTAGCCTCTCCGTCATGGCAACCGTGCACTCCCTCCATTCCGTCGACCCTCTGGATGCTGACCAGGAGACCTTCGAGTCCGTCAGGCCCGGCACCAGCGAGGTCGTGGCCACACTTCCGGTCGATACCGCGGCCACCGTGGGGGCAGCCGTGGATCGGGCCCGAGCCGCCAGTACATGGTGGGCGGCACTGGGCTTCGACGGGCGAGCTCGGCTGCTCAAGCGCTACAAGTCCGAGTTGGCCGGGCGCATCGACGAACTGGCCACCTTGATCCATCGGGAGAACGGCAAGCCCCATGCCGACGCCGTGCTCGAGATCACCCTGGTGCTCGACCACCTGAACTGGGCGGCTGGCCATGCCGCCAAGGTGCTGGGTCCCAAGAGGGTCTCCACCGGGCTGATGGCAGCCAACTCGGCGGCCACCGTCGAGTATCAGCCGCTCGGCGTCGTCGGGGTGATCGGTCCGTGGAACTACCCGGTCTTCACTCCCATGGGCTCCATCGCCTACGCCCTGGCCGCTGGCAACGCTGTGGTCTTCAAGCCAAGCGAGTACACCCCGGCCATCGGGGCGTGGCTGGTCGACGCCTGGGCGACGTCCGTGCCCGAGGCTCGGGACGCCTTCGTGCTGGTGACCGGGATGGGAGAGACCGGGGCGGCTCTGTGCCGCTCGGGCGTCGACAAGATCGCCTTCACCGGTTCGGCAGCTACCGGACGCCGTGTCATGGCTGCCTGTGCGGAGAACCTTGTCCCGGTCCTCATGGAGTGCGGTGGAAAAGATGCCCTGATCGTCGATGCCGACGCTGATCTCGATGCCGCCGCCGATGCTGCGCTGTGGTGCGGGATGGCCAACGGTGGGCAGACGTGCATCGGGACCGAGCGGGTCTATGTGGCCGAAGCCGCCTATGACCGATTCCTCGACGTTCTGGTCACCAAAGCCAAGGATCTGAGCCCCGGATCAGGGCAAGGTGCCTCGTGGGGCCCGCCGACCATGCCGTCCCAAGTCGACGTCGTCCGCCGTCACGTGGAGGATGCGCTGTCCGAAGGTGCTCGAGCCCTTGTCGGTGGCCCCGAGTCGATCAGCACCGAAGGTATCGGCCCCATCATCTTGGTGGACGTGCCTGAGGACTCCTCTGCGGTGCGGGAGGAGACCTTTGGGCCGACCCTGACGGTGACCAAGGTCCGTGATGTGGAAGAGGCTGTGGATCTGGCCAACGCCAGCGAGTACGGGCTGGCAGGGGCCGTCTTCACCCGGTCGCGTCGGCGAGGAATCGAGTTGGCCCGCCGCCTGCGGTCCGGCATGACCTCGGTCAACTCGATTATGACATTTGCCATGGTGCCCGGCCTGCCCTTCGGCGGGGTGGGCGAGTCGGGGTTCGGTCGGATCCATGGCCCCGATGGCTTGCGTGAGTTCACCCGGGCCAAGGCAGTGACCTCCCAGCGGTTCGCACTGCCCATCCCCTTGACGAGCTTTGCTCGGCCCGAGAACGCTACGGCTCGCGTGGCCAAGGTGATGGGGATTCTCCACGGCCGCAGCCGCTAGGGGAACCGCCACTCGGGCTCGATCCCGAGTGAGACCTCAGCTGGTGACGTCGGTGACCAACTGGGGGAACGGTGGTTTGGACCCGGAGACGGGCGGGAGACCAGACACGCTCAGCGTCGAGTTGCCGGTGTCGTTGGGCACGTAGGTGACGGTGACGGCCCAGTTGCCGGCCTTGGTCGGGGAGTAGGGCTTGGGCATGGTGAACGTGCCAGGTCCGGTGACCTTGACGGACTGATCAGTGGCAGGCTGTCCCTGGCTGGCCGACGGAGCGTTCGACACCTGGAAGTGCAGGGTGGCCGCGCCGACGGTCCCCTTGAGCGTTGCGGTGACCTTGATCGTGGTGGATCCCACGGTGCCGGTCCGGGGCGACGAGGTGACTTGGAGGATCAAACCGTCGACGCTACCCGTGGCCGGGAGGTCGCTGGCGGTCGTGGTTGCAGGCGAGCCTGGCTTCGTTGTGGTGGTTGAGTCGGTCGACGACGAGCCGCACCCGCTCAGGGCAGTGACAGTCACCAAGGTTGCCGCCAGGGCTGAAGTTCGCAAGAAGAAGGTCCGCATGCCGAGAGGGTAACCCACAGGGCCGTGAGAAGACCCACCGGATCTCACTCGATCAGTCCGACCGTCAACTGGCCGGCTCTCCTCTCTGGGAGCTGCGCTCCCTCCCTGGACCCGGCGCGTCGGCCCGGCAATGGGCTGGTAGGGATCGACGAAGATGCGTCGCTCCCCGGAGTGGGGATCGCACTCCACGATGGTGGTGGAGTCGAAGATCGTCAGGATTCCTCGACGGCTGGTGGTAGCCGGGTCCTGATCTGTCGCAAAGATCGAGTCCCGTACACGGCGGACTCCGGAATCCTTCTGTTTGTCACTGGCCCATCACACGTCCCCGGCCGTCCCACCCCGTGATGGTGGCATAGGCACGGACGAACGGGCAGATTCGACAAGAGAGAAGCCGATCGGACTATCGACCAGGGCACATCCCCTGATCTCCATGGATTGCTGTGGCAGCCGGCGGGTCTGCCTTCGGTGCCCGCCGGCTGCCACTTCACATTGTGGGCCGGATTCGCGTTTGTCCAGATCAGCGATGGTTCGGAGGTGTGTGAGGACTTCCTCTACAAAGATCAAGGAATCGCGCATATTCGATCCGATGCGCCGTTGATCTGCCGCACGGCCACTTCGTGTCCGCTTGTAGTACTACTACTGGTAGCATCAAAGTATGAAAGTCAGTGTCAGTCTCCCTGAAGAGGATGTTGAGTTCCTTGACGCCTACGCCGATTCCCAGGGCATCACTTCCCGCTCAGCCGTGCTTCACAAGGCGGTGCGTCTCCTCCGCGCATCAGGACTCGGAGGTGCCTACGAGGACGCGTGGAAGGAGTGGGCCACTGGGGGCCTGGACGACGACTGGAACGTGACGGTCGATGACGGTCTCACCTGATGCGACGAGGCGAGGTGCGCGTCGTCGATCTGGATCCCGTACGCGGTAGCGAGGCCAGCAAACGCCTTCCGGCAGTGATCGTCAGCAACGACGGAGCAAACAGCACCGCCGAACGCCTCGGGCGAGGTGTGCTCACTGTGGTGCCGGTGACCCCGAGGACCGATCGGGTGTACCCGTTCCAAGTTCTATTGCCTGCATCGAGGACTGGGCTGCGCCAGGACTCGAAGGCTCAAGCCGAGCAGGTCAGGGCGGTGGCGGTTGAAAGGATCGGAGGACTGGTCGGTGAGCTGCCCACTGACTTGGTGGCGGCCTTGGATGAGGCACTTCGGCTTCATCTCGCGCTCTGACCCTCCAGCTGGGATCACCTGAAGAACGTCGGGTAGGTGACCCACGCACAACAGAGTCACGACGTGACTCTGAGACCTCGCTGAAGGTAGACCCAGCGTCCCACCGTGGGTAATGGCTCCGATTGATCGGATACAACGACAGATCGCAGCCCGACGGTGACATCAGGCGGATAGTCGGCCATCACTTCTGTTTCCGCGCACCTCAGGTTCACGGACTCGTCTTCAGTGATCTCGGGCCTCACGTAGCAAATGAGGTCTACCGTCGCGTCACCAACTTCTACGCAAGCGCCACGAACGTTCAGCGAGACGCAGCCGAGGAGGGCACGTTGAAATGACAGAAGCGCCTTCAGAATGACAGAAGCGCCTTCAGTTCAGGTGTCAGGCTGGTGGAGCGGGAAGTTCCTGCTTCAGGGTCAGCATTCATGAGCCCCTTCTGCTCCCGGCGGGTGTCCCAGATCGCCGGCTCGGGTTCAGCGTCTGAGGCTGACCGACTCTGGCGATCGCGGTCGATCTCACCACCATCGCCCCAGCATTCTGGGCACGTAGTGGGCACGGACCAGAGGCCCGAAGGGGCTCTACCGCCCCCTGCAGTGCTCCGTACTGCGACTCCCTGGTGGTCGGGACCGGCGTCGATCCGGTGACCTCACGCTTTTCAGGCGCGCGCTCTACCAACTGAGCTACCCGACCAAGCCTCGGTCTCCCGAGGTAGCGGACCTGACGGGATTTGAACCCGCGACCTCCGCCTTGACAGGGCGGCGTGCACTCCAAACTGCACCACAGGTCCCCAACCAGCAAAAATGCATGCTGGGGCGCCACGCACCCCCAACGGGATTCGAACCCGTGCTACCGCCTTGAAAGGGCGGCGTCCTAGGCCGCTAGACGATGGGGGCTCGTTCCCTCTAGGGGCTGCCCGACATTAGCAGACCCTCAGAGCATGTCTTCTGGACGTCCCTTGGCGGGCAGTTCTGCCGCCAGGACCTCCACCATCAGATACTGAAGTTCGGACAAGAAGAGGTAGAGGCCGTACTCGGCAGCTCGGGGGTCGTCCGGACCTGGAGTCTCCATGTCCTCGGTTACGTCCAGGCGGGTTCCGAGCATCAGGCGCATCGTCCCGATCCCATCCAGCCAGGAGTGGAACTCGGACTCGCTGAGCGTGTCGGCTTCGGCAGTGGTGGCCAGTACCTCGAGCGAGCGTCGATGGTGGTTGGCCAATGGGGTGTCGACCAGGGATCGATAGTCGGCCTCTGCTTCGGCCATCTCGACGGACAGGTAGGCAGGCGGAAAGAGACGCCTGGTGGCCGGCCCCCGGTCGTCGATGGTCGCAGTGACCTGCAGGGCCAGATCTCCCAAGACTGCCCGGGTGTTGGCATCGAGGCGGATGACGTAGCGACCGTCACGGCGCCGACGGACGGGGGCGCTCACGTGGGCACCAGGGTCACGAGGCCTGCTCCATCGTGGCCCACAGCCCATGCTCGTGCAGGCGGTAGACATCGAGCTCTGCGCGTTCTTTGGTGCCCGACGTCACCACGGCACGACCCTTGTGGTGGATGTCGAGCATCAGACCGGTGGCCTTCTCCTTGGAGTAGCCGAAGAGCTTCTGGAGCACGAAGGTGACGAAGGACATCAAGTTGATCGGGTCGTTCCAGACGATCACCAGCCAGGGGCGATCGGTGTCGATGTCCTGGCCGAGGACGGTGTCCACGTCTTCTCGGGGCAGAACGTCGGGAGGAACCACCGCCTGGGCTCGGCGAAGCAGTGGACTCATGCGGAGACGCTCACGGGCTCGGTGCCCGGCGTGGTCGACTCATCGGCATCGGGTCCACCCGAGGGCGGAAGTACTTCGGGCGCATGGTCGCTGAGCCGGTGGTGGAACCACAGGGCGATCGACCAGACGATCGAGGATCCCAGGACGTGGATGCCCACCAAGATGGCCGGCAGGTGTGTGAAGTACTGGGTGTAGCCGACGATCCCCTGCAGGGCCATGGCGGCGAGCAGGACTCGGCCGGCATCTTGGACTCGGCCAGGAGCATCGGCGCGCCACAGGACCCACAGGATTGCCAGCAGGAGCCCGC
Source organism: uncultured Acidimicrobiaceae bacterium (assembly GCA_903873395.1). GTDB lineage: Bacteria > Actinomycetota > Acidimicrobiia > Acidimicrobiales > RAAP-2 > Bog-756. The sequence continues at coordinate 31,124 of CAIQOJ010000109.1, read as the reverse complement.
CAGTGACCAAGACGGTCTCGGCGTGGATCTGAGACATTGCTGACAGAGCTATCGGCACCCTCTTGGCGTCTGGACCGCCGGCATGGGGTCCAGCGCCTGTGGTGGCGGTGCCGGCAGCGATGGCCAGAGTCAAGAGGACGAGGTAGGCCCGGGTGGCCCACAGCACCCCGTTGCCGACCACCGGTACGCCTCGGCCGGGCCCTTCGTTGGCTCGCAGGGTCAACACGACAGCCACGCTCAGCAAGGCAATGCCGATCATGAAATGAGACATGACGACATAGGCGTTGAGGTGGGTGTAGACGACGACGGCCCCAAAGACTGCCTCGGCCATCACCCCGAGGATCAGACCGCCTGACAGCCAACGCAGGTCTCTGCGCTTGGGCTGACGGATCATGGCGGCGACCCAGGTGGCGCCGCAGACCACGACGAGCAGTACCACCACCATCCGATTGCCGAACTCGACCACTGGGTGGAGAGACAGCGGTGGGGTGAGCTGGCGCTGTGCGCAGGTCGGCCAGTCGGGACAGCCCAGTCCGGAGTTCGACAGACGGACCGCAGCCCCGGTGGCCACATTGAGGATGACGGTGACCAGGGAGGCCCACGAGAGGATCAGTACGGCACGGGGAGAAGTAAGGACGCGGGGCACCGCTTCCCGATGGTATCGGGCTGGGCTCGTCATGGCCCATCCAGTCACCGTCACGAGGCCCGCTGGGGCCTGTGGGCCAGCAGGGCTAGCATTAGGGAGTGGCAGTGTCCGCCGTCGAGGCCCCGCAGAGATTGACCTTCATGGAGCGCGTCAGCGCTTATGTGGCCCTGACCAAGCCGCGGATCATCGAGCTGCTGCTCATCACCACCCTGCCGACCATGGTCGTGGCCCAGGGTGGGCTCCCTTCGGTCTGGCTCATGGTGGCCACACTGCTGGGTGGAGCGCTGGCTGCCGGTGGCGCCAATGCCATCAACATGTACGTCGACCGGGACATCGACCGCCTGATGCATCGGACCTCGAAGCGTCCTCTGGTGACCGGGGCCGTTGCACCCCGCAATGCCCTGATCTTCGCCATCACTCTCGAAGTAGTGGCGTTCATCGAGTTGTGGGCCTGGGTCAACCTGCTCTCGGCCGTCCTGGCCGTATCGGCCACGCTCTTCTACGTCTTCGTGTACACGTTGTGGCTGAAGCGCACGAGCAGCCAGAACATCATCATCGGTGGAGCGGCGGGCGCAGTGCCGGTCCTGGTCGGGTGGGCAGCAGTCCAGAACACGATCACCTGGGCTCCCATCGTGCTGTTCGCCATCATCTTCGTGTGGACGCCGCCTCACTTCTGGGCGCTGGCCTTCAAGTACAAGGACGACTACGCAGCGGCCAACGTGCCGATGCTGCCCGTGGTGGCCACCTTTCGCCGGACCTCTATCGAGATCTTCGTCTACACGGTCGTCATGGTGGGCCTGACCCTCGTGCTGGCCCCGGTGGCCCATCTGGGCTGGCTCTACATTGTCTCGGCAGCGGTGCTGGGGGCAGGGTTCTTGGCCATGGCCCTGCGTCTGTGGGTCAAAGCCACACCGAAGGCGTCGATGCAGCTGTTCAGCTACTCAATCACCTACTTGACGCTGCTCTTCGTGATCATGGCGGTCGACGTCTTCGTCACCGGGTGACTACCGACACCCCACCGTCATCCGACGGGGAAGACACCCAACCATCATTCGATTCCGATGCCCAGGCTGCGATCGTCGATGAGCATGCCGACGGGCCCACCTCTGGGACGCCAGCCTCCCCGACACCGGTGACTCGCCGTCCTCGACGGCTCCGAGCGTTCTTGATCGGCGTGGTCTTGGCCGCCGCCCTGGCCATCCTGCTCTTCGTGGTGCTGGGCTCCACCTCATCACCAAAGGCCACGGGCGGAGGCCCGGTGGTCGGCGTGGGTGATCCAGCACCCGGGTTTGTGCTCCCCTCGGTCGTCGGAGGTCCACCGGTCGATCTCCATGCCCTGGGAGTCGATCGCCATCGGCCGGTCGTGTTGAACTTCTTTGCTTCCTGGTGCACTCCGTGCCGAGAAGAGACGCCTCTGCTGGCGTCGACGGCCCGAGCTGAAGCAGCCAAAGGGTCGGTGGTCCAGTTTGTCGGGGTCGATGGGGCGGATCCACCTCAAGACGCCATTGCCTTCATCCAGCAGTCCGGGATCACCTATCCGGTCGGCCAGGATTCGACGTTCCGAGTGACCCAAGGCCTCTATGGGCTCAGCGGCGAGCCCAACACCTTCTTCATCGATGCCTCGGGCATCGTTGTCGGCCACACCATCGGTCCGGTGACAGAAAGCCAACTCAATCGCTGGCTCCACCGTTTGGGCGGTGTGAAGGGCTGATCAGCACCTTCTGAACAGAAGTGGCTGGTCAGAACTGACGATGTGGAGCCCAGTGGCCTCCGATGCCCGCCGTGGGGCACAGCGATACCCGTCGGTCACTCCCAGCGGAATGTGCGTGCAGCTACCACCGGGGCGGCCACCGCCCAGATGACGAGCACCACCCAGTCGGATGCCGTCGGAGGCACTCCTTGGCCCAAGGCAGCATGCAGTGCATCGGCCAGGGCGGCTGCGGGCAGCACTTTGGAGATGTCGGCCAGCCAGGAGGGAAGTTTGTCGAGCGGCACCAACATGCCTCCCAGCAGTAGCAGGATCACGAAGAGGGCATTGACCACCGCGAGGTTGACCAGTGGCTTGAGTACGCCGGCAAGTACGAGACCGAACCCGCCGAAGGCCAGGGTGCCGAGGGCCATGGCCACCACTGCCCAGCCGATGCAGGCTGATCCTCCAGGTCCTCCGGGGTGCCATCCCAGCAGGGCCCCCACGGCGATGAGGACGCCGGCCTGCACCAGCTCGATGCCCAAGACGGCCAAGATCTTGGCCCCGAGGAGGCGTGGCCGGCCGAGCGGGGTCGAACCCAGCCGCTTGAGGACGCCGTAGCCGCGTTCGAATCCGGTGCCTATCGACAGTGCCGTCATCGACGTAGCCATGACGGCCAAGGCGAGGATTCCGGGAACCAAGAAATCGACCGGATGGTCGACACCGGTCGGCAGCACGTGGACGGTGGCGAAGAACAGCAGGAACACGACGGGAATCCCCAAGGTGAGGAAGAGCGTCTCGCCGTTGGTGGCGACCATGGTCACCTCGGCACGGAGTTGAGCGATGAGCGGGCGCATCAGGCGACCTCGCTCCGTGACTGTCCGTCGCTTCCTGTCTGTTGCTCGTTCCGACTGCCACGCCGGCCCGACCGTCGGCCCCGACCACGCCGGCCATGAGATCCTGAGCCATCGTCGGAGGTCTCGGGCTCACCTCGGCTTCCCGTGATGGCCAGGTAGGCCTCTTCGAGCGACTGCCCGGTTCGCAGATCCCCGAGGGCGTGACCGTTGGCGGCCAGCCATCCGGCCAGTGCGGCCACCATGGCTGGTGTATCCGCCGTTGTGGGAAGGGTCAAACGGTAGGAGCCAGGACGCTCCTCGGTCACCTGTGCGCCTGCGCCGAGGGCGGTGACCAGGCCCGTGATGTCGAGTCCGGCTTCGGCCGTGAACCGAATCGATCCGTCCGCGCTTCCCGCTGCCAGGTCGGCGGGCGCCCCTTCGGCCAGCAGGCGTCCGTGGTCGATGATCACCACTCGGTCAGCCAATCGCTCGGCTTCACCGAGTTCGTGGGTGGTGAGCAGGACGCACCGACCGAGATCACGCTGGGCAGTGATGAGATCGCGGACGATCAGGCGTCCCTCGGGATCCACACCGGCTGTCGGCTCGTCGAGGAAGAGGACCTCGGGCCGACCGACGAGGGCGAGGGCAAGAGCAAGGCGTTGCTGCTCGCCTCCCGAGAGTCGACGCCAGGGCGTCCGGCGGGCCCGGGTCAGCCCCACGACATCGAGCAGGGCATCGGGATCCTCGGGATCGGGGTAGTAGGCGCTGAAGAGATGGAGAACCTGAACAGGCGTCAGGGTGGGGTAGACGCCTCCCTTTTGCAGCATGACGCCAATGCGGGCCACCAGGGCCGTGTGGTCGGCCCGTGGATCGAGTCCGAGCACCCGGACCGAGCCGCCCTGGACGGGTCGGTAGCCCTCGAGGGCCTCGACCGTGCTGGTCTTGCCTGCCCCGTTGGGACCGAGGAGCGCCACCACCTCGCCGCGGGCAGCCTGGAACGACAGGCCGTCGACCGCAGTGGTGGTGCCGTAGCGGATAGTCACCGCCTGACACTCGACGGCCGGACCTGCGTCGAAGTCAGGTCCGGTGGTGCTACCTGCAGTGTGGGCATCATGCATGGATGGCCACGCTACCGTTGTGCCCGACATGATCGATATCCGACTGGTCCGTGACGACACTGAGGCAATCAAGGCGGCCCTGGGTCGCCGCGGGATCGACCCGGCAGACATCGACCGCCTCGTGGCGCTTGATGCTCAGGCCCGGTCCTCGATAGGCGCACGAGACGAGGTGCGAGCCCGTATCAAGGCCATCTCCAAAGAGGTGGGTGCGGCCCGTCGAGACGGTGACACTGCACGCGCCGAAGCGCTGTCCGAGGAGAGCCGGGATGCCGGGGAACGCGAACGCGAACTCGATGTCACAGCCACCGACATCCAAGACCAGGTCCGGTCCATCCTCTTGGTCCTGCCCAACCTTCCCAGCGCGGATGCCCCTGACGGTGCGGGGCCTGAGGACAACGTCGTGGCCCGGTCGTGGCCCGAGGTCGCCCCGGTCTACGGCGACCACCAGCGCGTTCCACACTGGGAGGTGGGAGCCGCTCTCGGCCTCTTGGACATGGAGCGAGGGGCCAAGCTGTCCGGGTCGATGTTCCCTCTCTATCGAGGCATGGGGGCGCGCTTGGTTCGTGCTCTCGAGTCCTTCGCTCTCGACCGTCATGCCGATGCCTATGAAGAGATCCGCCCGCCCACTCTGGTCCTGACGGAGACCATGGTCTCCACCGGGCACCTGCCCAAGTTCGAGGAAGACGCCTACCACCTCGAGCGGGACGACCTGTGGGCGATCCCCACCGCAGAGGTTCCGCTCACCTCGATGTGGCGGGGCGACATCCTCGACGAGGCCGACCTCCCACTTCGTCTCACCGCGGGGACGTCGTGCTACCGACGTGAGGCGGGCTCGGCCGGCCGGGACACGCGGGGCCTGTTGCGTGTCCACGAGTTCGAGAAGGTGGAACTCTTCGCCTACAGCACGCCTGACCAGGCCGCTGCGGAGCACGAGGCCATGGTGGCCCGGGCCGAGGACCTGCTCCAAGCGCTCGGCCTGCAGTATCGGGTGCTCGATCTGTGTGCTGGCGACATCGGTCTGTCGGCCGCTCGCACGTTCGACCTTGAGGTCTATTCGCCCGGTGTCGACATGTGGCTGGAGGTCTCCTCGGTCTCGTGGTGCTCGGACTATCAGGCTCGACGAGCCAACATCCGTTATCGGCCCGAGGAAGGAAAAGGCCCAGTCTTCGTGCACACGTTGAATGGCTCAGCGTTGGCTTGGGCCCGGATCTGGGCTGCACTGGTCGAGACAGGTCGACAAGACGACGGCTCGGTGGTACTTCCCGACGTGCTGGCTCCCTACCTCGGAGGCCGGACCGTCGTCGACGCGCCTGGCTGACACACAGACAGGCTGGTGACACACATGGGACAGTTGGGCACGAGTAACGGCAATCGCTATCGGCAATCACTATCGGCAATCGTTATCGGTAATCACTGCCGGAATCGGTGAACCGGCACGAACTAGCCGGACAGGGTCAGTCCTGGTCGCTGGCGGTGCGGCGTGCATCGAAGCGATAGCCAACACCACGGATGGTGACGATCAGGGTCGGCTTGGACGGCTCTTCTTCGATGTGAGTACGAAGGCGTTTGATGTGCACGTCAAGAGTCTTCGTGTCGCCGAAGTAGTCCGAACCCCAGATTCGATCAATGAGCACATCCCGGGTGAGTAGCCGGCCTGCATTCTCCATGAGGAGCGACAAGAGCTCGAACTCCTTGCGTCGCAGGTGGACCTCTTCGCCCCGGATGGTCACGAGGTGACGGTCCACGTCGATACGGATCCCTCCGGCTTCGAGCACCGTTGTGTCGTTGGCGCGCGCGGCCTCCTGACTCGGTTGGTTCTTGGCGGTGGAGGTTGGCTGGGAGCTGATCTCCGGTTCGTCCCCAGGGGTGCGGCGGAGGACGGCGCGCATGCGGGCCACGAGTTCGCGGAGCCGGTAGGGCTTGGTCACGTAGTCATCGGCACCGACCTCGAGGCCGACCACCGTGTCGATCTCTGTTCCCTTGGCCGTCACCATGATGATGGGCACCGACGAATGGGCCCGGATGGACCGGCAGACGTCGATGCCTGACAGGCGAGGCAGCATCAGGTCGAGGAGGATCAGGTCGGGCTGCACTTCGGCGAAGAGGCGAAGTGCCTCGGGCCCATCCGTGGCGACCGTGACGTCAAAACCCTCACGAGCGAGACCCACAACGAGGGCATCGACGAACGACTCGTCGTCCTCGGCGAGGAGCACCCGGGTCTGGGTGGGCACAGGAATGCTTGGTGCTGCATCGTTCTTCTTCGACATGACTTCTTCCTGCTTGCCCTGGCTCAGGTGGTGTAATCCGGCGGACTGGGCAGGACGAGAGTGAACGTGGAGCCCTCGCCTTCCCGTGAGTCGACCTCGACTCGGCCCTGGTGGTTGGAGGCGACGTGGCGCACGATCGACAGCCCGAGGCCGGTGCCTCCGGTGGAGCGGCTGCGGCCGTGATCCACCCGATAGAAACGTTCGAAGATGCGCTCGAGGTCTCGGGTGGGAATGCCGACACCGGTGTCAGCCACGGAGAGACGCACCTCGCCGTCGGCCTCGCTACCCGAGATGCGCACCGTGCCGTCCTCGTAGGAGAAGGCCACGGCGTTCTCAAGCAAGGCATGGATGGCCGACACGAGTTGGCGACGATCACCGACAAGATGGATGGGCGGTTCGGGCTCGTCGAGGATGAGGTGCACCTTGCGCTGCTCCGCAGCACTGCGGACTCGCTCGACGGCCTCGGCCAAGATGAGATTGGCCATGACCGGCTCCCGAGGTGGCGCCTCTTCTGACTCGATGCGGCTCAGGTCGAGTAGGTCATCGATGATGCGACTGACCCGGAAGGCCTCGGTATGGATGCGTGACGCCAGACGATGGGAGACCTCGGGGTCCGGTTCCACGGTGAGCGTCTCGGCCAGAAGGCCAAGCGCCCCAATCGGCGTCTTGAGTTCGTGGCTCACATTGGCCACGAAGTCGCGACGGATCTCCTCGAGACGTCGCCGCTCAGACACGTCGTCGATGATGGCGATCACACCGAGCGGACGACGTCCGTCGTCGATGAGCCGTGTCCGCACGGCCAAGGTCTGGCGAGGCGGACCGTAGAGGTCGACGGTGCGCTCGGCCGAGCCCCCCTGCCAGGCGTTCTCGAGCAGTTCGGTGACGGCTTGGGCGGCCAGGGCATCACCATGGCGGTTGCTCATGAGCGCAGCGGCTCGGGCATTGCGGAACGCCACGTCGCCGTTCTCGTCGCACACGATGACCCCCTGGGACAACGTGTCGAGGGCCCGACGCAAGCGGATGGCATCGGCGCTCGCCTCGGTTACTGCCTCGGCGGCGTCGCCAGCCACCTTCTCGAGGTGGCTGAGCACGGGCTCCATGCCTGACTCGTCAGGTGCTTCGACTCCGAGTCGGTTCGACAGGGCGGTCAGCCGCTGCTGGAGGCTGCGCCGACCGGCGCGACGACCCAGGCGGGCGGCCACGATGATGGCGACGACGGCCACCACACCGATGGCGATGTACCCGATGACATACGGCTTCACGCTGCCAGTCTGGCAGGCTGATGGCCTCGGGGCATCCACTTGGCTGGAACCTTGCCAGGAACCATCCGATCTCCTGGCAGCCAGCGGAATGCGGCGTGGCCCTCCCTACGGTTGCCGGCATGACCTTTCTGCACGCCGTCCCCACCTTGTCCCTGTCTGGCCCGGCGACCACAACGGTGCCATGGGTCGGTGACAGGGCGACTACCGACGCACTCCACCTGGTGGACGTCACGCTGAGCCCGGATCCCACGGCACTGCCTGGTGGCCAGGTGCTCCAGCACTTGATGAACGGTCTAGGTGGCTGGGCCTTGATCCTGGCCCTGGCTGGCTTGCTCGTGGGTGCAGCCACCTGGGCGGTCGGCTCCCATGGCAGTAACTACCAGCAGTCCTTCACCGGCCGGCGAGCTGTGCTGATCTCGGGGTTGGCGGCCCTGCTGATCGGGGCAGGGCCGGCCATCGTCAACTTCTTCTTTGCCGCTGGACGCAGCGTGCACTGACGACTGCGTCGTCCATCTCGCTGACGACTGCGTCGTCCATCTCGCTGTCGACATCGCCGTGCATCTCGAGCACTGCCGTCGTCGATGCCATGCGACACCGTCGCCCAAGTCACCGATCGTCAGGACCCGCCATGCCGTCACACTCCCTCCTCAGCCTCCCTGCCCTCCCCTCCGTCGCGTGCACTCCTGCAGCCGCCGCCCTGGGCACGGCTGGCCCAGCCACCGTGTGCACGAACCCTGCGCCGGGGAACGGCGTGCTGGGCGGAGTGACCTCGGCAGCTGGCGGTGCGGTGTCCGACGTCGTGGGGTCACTGGTGGGATCGGGGGTGAGTTCGGTCCTGGGCGGCGTCGGTGAGTGGGTGACCGGAGGTGCTGCGTGGTTGCTCGGTCAACTTGGCGGTGTACTCGGTTCGTCGACGTCGATCGATTTGGGGGCCCCATGGTTCGGAGCCCACTACGCAACCATGGCTGCCCTTGCTGGGGTGGTGGTCGTCCCTCTTCTTCTCCTTGGCATCATCCAGGCCGTCTATCGTCAGAGTGCCGGCATGTTGATCCGATCGGCCCTGGTGCACGTACCGCTCTCACTCGTCCTCACCGGTGTGGCTGTCTCGTTGGTGCGCACCGGAATCGCCGTGACGGATTGGATGTGCACGGCCATCGCCAAGGGGTCAGGAACCGATGCCGGCCACGTTCTCGCCGGTGTGGCTGCCGCCCTGGCACCCACCTCCGCCCTGGCTGGCCAGCCCAGCGCACCCAGCTTCGTGGTCTTCTTGGGCGGCATCGTGCTGGTGTTCGGTGCCTTGATGGTGTGGGTCGAGCTCTTGGTCCGCTCGGCTGCTGTCTATGTGGCCGTCCTGTTTCTCCCGCTGGCCTTGGCCTCGTTGGCCTGGCCGGCCATCGCCCACTGGAGCCGTCGGCTGGCCGACACCCTCGCCGCGCTGGTCTTGGGCAAGGTGGTGATCGTGGCCGTGCTGTCCTTGGCGGCCGGGGCTCTGGCCGGAGGCACGGGATCGACGCCAGCGGGCTCGCCCGCGGCCGATGGCCGCTTCTCTTCGGTACTGGCTGGGGCCGCACTGCTCTTGCTGGCTGCATTCGCCCCGTGGTCGCTCTTTCGGCTGCTGCCTTTCATCGAGGCCGGTGCCGTCGGACACTTGGAGGGCCTGGCTGATCGAGCTCGCCACCGCATGGCGGCACCGGCCAAGGGCCTTGCCTCGGCGGCCCTTCGGGCCAATGCGGCCGGAGCTGCTGCTGCAGCGGTGGCCGGACCTATCGGCGTGATCGGGCCAGTAGTTGGCTCGAAGGTTGGCTCCGGCTCTCGACCCGGTGGTTTGGCTGGATCCATGTCTGGATCAATGTCTGGATCAATGTCTGGACCTATGGCTGGATCCATGGCCGATGGTTTGCCCACCAAGGGCTCGGGTGGATCCAACGGGCGCTCCGGCATCCGCAGCACGGGTGATGGTGGCAGCGGTGCTGATGACGGATCGTGGTCCGGATGGGTCCCCGGTTCGAGCATCCCCATGATGGAGCCCAATGCCGCGGCCACCGAAGCCTGGAACAACTTCTCGATGGACGACTATCAGGCAGGCCTCTACGACCACGAGCTCCCGGCCCGACTGGCCAGCACGTGGACCGGTGAGGAAACCGAGGCCCAGTCAGCACGCTCGTCGCCCCCTTCGCCAGCACCTCCGCCGATGCGACCCGGTGCTCGCCTACCTGATGGTGTCGCCTATGTCGGTCCTCTGGCCCAGGCCAGTGGCACGAGTGGACGTCATCATCTAGGCCGAGACGCCATGGGTCCGGTGCTCCTCGGCCATCACCTCTTCGACGAAGAAGGGGACGGATCGTGAGTACCAGCGAGACCGGCGAGGGGCGCACCCGCTATCGCTTCCCGCCGCTCGAACGTCGAGGGGTGGTGGCTGGATGGCGGGCTGGGCAGTTGGCATCAGTGGCGACGGCACTGGTTCTGGCCGTGCTGGCTGTCCGAGGTCGGCCCAACGTGGGTGGCGTCGCCATCGCCGTTGCCGTTGTCGGAGTTGGGGCGGCCACTGCCTTCTGGCCGCTGTCAGGACGAACCGGCGACCAGTGGATCCCCATCGTGACTCGATGGGCCTGGGCGGGTGTCATGGGCCGCCGACTGCAGTTGGATCCTGATCTGCGACCTGGGCGGACACCGGTCTCGGTCTTCGCAGGCCTCGAGGTCGTCGACGTTGCCAGTGACGCTGGCGTCGAGGGGATGGGAGCAGTCATCGACGGACCGGCCAGGACGCTGACCGCCGTGCTGCAGGTGGCCGGAGGAAGTTTCGCCTTGCTGGGTCCAGACGACCAGGAGGCTCGGGTCGGAGCCTGGGCCCGAGTCCTGGCTTCGTTGGCCCGAGAAGGTGCAGCGGTCCACCGCCTGCAGTGGCTCGAGATCTGCCGTGCTGACGATGGTCGTGGTGTCCGCGGGCATCTGGCCGATCATGGCGTGCTCGATGGGCAGGACATGGCTGCCCGCTCGTATGCAGCGCTCCTTGACGAGGTGGCCCCGGTGACGCGGCGTCACCGTGTCCTCATCGCCGTGACGATCCATCGAGGCCGATCGGCCCGCGCCGTCCGGCGCCACGGAGGTGGCCTCGATGGCGCAGGAGCTGTCCTGGCTGGTGAGGTGGCCTCGGTGGCGCGAGCCCTGGCGTCAGCTGACCTGGAGGTGGAAGGCGTGCTGGGCCGAGGGGCGTTGGCTCAGACCTTGGCTACAGGTCTCGATGACGTCACTTGGAGCAGGCCTAGGGTCGACCCGGGTCGTGAGGATCACGTCCTTGATGTCTCGCGACCTTGGCCCGTGGCTATCGAGGCCACGTGGGACGCGGTCCGTACGGACCGGTCCTGGCATGCCATCTATTGGGTGTCTGAGTGGCCCCGGGTCGACGTCACGCCAGAGTTCCTCGGCCCCCTTCTGTTCGCACCACTGAATCGGACGCTATCGATGGTCCTGGAGCCCATCGATCCCGCCCGAGCAGCGCGCCAGGTGGCCCAGTCCCGCACGGCAGGACTGGCCGACGCCGAGCTCAGACGGCGCGGAGGTTTCCTGGCCACCGCACGTCACCAACGTGAGCGCCAGAGCGTGGACGCTCGGGACGTCGAGTTGGCCGACGGCCACGCGCAGCTCCGCTACTCGGGGTTCGTCGGAGTGACGGAAGCATCAGCTGGTGAACTCGAAGGTGCTTGTGCCGCTCTCGAGCAGGCGGCTGGTCATGCTCGACTCGAAGTCCGTCGACTCTTGGGCCAACAAGACGTGGCACTGCTGTGCCTTCTTCCTCTGGGACGAGGCCTGACATGAGGAGCCGGAGATGAGAGGCCCGACTCCCAGGCTCGGTCCCGTGGTTCCAGCGCACGTGGCCACCACCCGTCATCTCTGCGCCGCCTACCCGATGGTGTCCGAGGCTGGCCTGGGCCATGCCGGTGTCGTCGTCGGTCGCGACGTTCTTGGTGGCTCGTTCGCCTATGACCCCTTCGCTCTCTATGGCGACGGTGTCATCACCAACCCGAACATGATCGTCCTGGGTCAGATCGGTCGGGGCAAGAGCGCCTTCGTCAAGTCCTATCTGTGGCGCCAAGCTGTCTTCGGACGCAGCGCCTGGGTGATCGATCCCAAAGGCGAATACGGACCACTGGCGGCAGCCTGGGGGTCGACCCCGCTGACACTTCGACCGGGAGGACCTATTCGGCTCAATCCCCTCGATACCGGGCCGGCCTCCGGGGATGACGACGGAGCGGCCCTGCGTCGCACCTCCCTCTGCGTGTCGTTGGCCGTGTCCTGCCTGGGCCGCGATCTGCTGCCTCGGGAGCGGGCAGCGGTCGATGCTGCTCTGGCTGCCGTGGGGCCGCCAGGCGGCGGTGAGCAACGTGGCTCGGTGCCCCACCCGACACCCCGGGCTACACGCCAGTCGACCTGCCGGCCAGCGCCGACACTCCCTCAGGTGGTCGATGCGCTCCTCGATCCGACGGCCGAAGCGGCGGCCACCTTGCGCACGACCCGAACAGCCTTGGTCGAGGACGGAAGGGACGTGGCCCTGGAACTGCGCCGTCTGGTTCATGGCGACCTGCGGGGGATGTTCGATGGCCCGACGACACCAGGCATCGATCTGGCTGGCCCTCTGGTCGTGCTGGACCTCTCCGCCGTCTACCACTCGCCAGCGCTGGGCATCCTCATGGCCTGTGCCGCGGCCTGGCTCCAGAGCGCAGTGACGGCCGCACGGCGCAACCGCATTCTGCTGGTCGTCGATGAAGCATGGGCCATCCTGGGCGACCTGGGGGTGGCTCGGTGGTTGCAGTCGTCCTGGAAGCTGTCTCGGGCCTTCGGCGTGGCCAACATGGCTGTACTTCATCGCCTGAGCGACCTGGCATCGGTCGGTGCTGCAGGTTCGGAGCAGGTGGGTCTGGCCCAGGGTCTCTTGTCGGACTCGGAGACACGCGTGATCTATGCCCAGCCTCACGGCGAGGTTGCCCGCAGTGCAGACCTCCTCGGTCTCACCTCGACCGAGGCGGCGCTGGTCACCCAGTTGCATCGGGGCACCGCACTTTGGAAGGTCGGCCGACGGTCGTTCCTGGTCCAACATCACCTCTCCAGCCACGAGCGGTGGCTGGTGGACACCGACGGAGCCATGTCGCCGACAGGTCCTCTGCCGGGGGATGTCGGGTGAACGCCGTCGTCTTCGAGTTGGTCGCTGCGGCTGCAGTCGTGGCGGCGTTAGCCGGGGGCCGAAACGAAGGAACGGGAGAACGAGGGCCAGGTCCCGAGGCGAAACCGTCGTCGCGTCCGTTGTCCATGCGCCAGACCCGAATGCGCCAGACCCGAATGCGCCAGTCCCCTGTGCGTGAGCGGGGATGGCGAGGGCCCCGGGCCACTGTTGGAGCCATCGGTGCTTCTGCCCACCCCCGGTGGATGGGTCGCGGGTCGGGCCGGGCGGGCGAGACCGCTCGCTGGGCCCGTCGGGCGGACGTGGCTGCCCTCGTGGTGCCGGGTCACCGGCCGCCACCACCGGGTCGCTTGGTGCTCGGGCATCCCGAAACGAGCCACCGTGGTGGCATCGGCCGGCTTCCGTTCTGGGGCGGCGGCCACGTGCTGGCCGGCGAGGAGGCCAGTTCGCTGATCGTGTTCGGGCCCACACAGTCGGGCAAGACCACCGGGCTGGCGGTGCCGGCCATCTTGGGATGGGAGGGACCGGTTCTGGCGGCCAGCATCAAGACCGACCTGCTCGACCACACCATCCATCACCGCTCACAGGGGGGCCTGGTGTCCTGCTTCGATCCATCGGGCATCACCGGCCGCGGTGATGTGACGTGGTCACCACTTCCCGCCAGCACCACCTGGCCCGGAGCCAAACGCTCTGCCGCCACCCTGACTGAGGTCGGGCGGGGATCGGTGGGCGGCATGGCCGACGGAGACTTCTGGTTCGCCACCGCCTCGCGACTGCTTGCCCCGCTGCTCTTTGCTGCGGCTTTGGGCCGACGTGACATGACCGACGTCGTCCGCTGGGTGGAGACCGGGGAGGAGAACGAGGTGCTCGATCTGCTGACGTGGGCCGGGGTCGCCCCAGCTGTGGATGCTGCTCGCTCCGCTTTTGCCAAAGAGGAGCGACAACGGAGTTCGATCGTGACCACCTTGGAGACACTCCTGGAGCCGTTCGGTGCGGCGGCGCCGCACGCCGTGCCGCTCCCGGTGGTCGATCCGGCCGCTCTGCTCGACGGATCCGGCACCCTCTTTCTCACGGCACCTGCCCACGACCAGCGTCGCCTCACGCCGCTCTTCGTTGGGGTGCTGCGCAGCGTGCTCGATCACGCCTATGACCAGGTGGCCCGCACCGGCAGGCCACTCGATCCACCGCTGCTGGTCGTTTTGGACGAGGCCGCCAATATCGCCCCGGTGCCTGATCTCGACGCCCTGGCCTCGACGGCGGCGGGCCATGGCATCCAGCTGGTGACCATCTGGCACGATCTGGCTCAGATGACCGCCCGCTTCGGTCCTCGAGCGACGACGGTGGTCAACAATCACCGAGCCAAACTGTTCTTGTCCGGTATCTCTGACCCGGGCACGTTGGACTACGCCAGTCATCTCATCGGAGACGAGGAGCGCCACCAGTCCGCGGTGACCGCCGGCGGTCCCCATGGCTCGAGCACAACCCGCTCTCCCTCGGTGAGACGACTTGCTCCCCCAGATGCCTTGCGACGACTGCCGTCGGGCACAGGAGTCCTCGTCTACCGCGACCTGGCTCCGGCCCGGATCAGGCTGCGGACGTGGTTCGACGAGCCCTGGCTCCGTTCACGAGCCACGTCGGAAGAGTGAGCGACGAGTTGGTGAGGGATGCGCAGCGCCCTCCTCGGGGGCGGTGGGCGTCGTGGATGGTGCTGCTCGTTCGGCACCGGCGGTGCTGAACTGCTCGAAGAAGACCGCCCGGCCGGCCGTGTCATAGGCGGGCTCGTCGAAGACATGCAGCAGGGAGAGGTGGCGATGTCGGACGGCGGTGGCGATTCCGGTGGTCCAGCCTTGCGCCACGAGTGTCTGGTGGAGCTCGGCATCGGCACGCATGCCGATGGGGGCGATGGCCTCGGTACGTAAGAGCAGCAGGCGGCCCGGTGGGTTGAACGGTGAGATCAGGGGTTCCGCGGGCGGAACCACGGACAGTGTCCGCTCGGGACTCGAGGCCTTGACGAGCCGGAGGTAGGCCTCGTCATCCATGTCGGGGAAGAGATGGCGTGTCCCTTCGATGTCGGGGAAGTCCCGGGGATCGCAATAGGAGCCGATCATCGCTCGCAGCGGGTCGACCTCGGCCAACTCGAGCAATGTGGCGAGCCAGCAGCCCTCGACCGGAGTTTCGATGGTGATGTCCGACTCCATGTAGACGAAGTGGGAACCGACCTGCGGGAGATAGTCGTCGAGCACGGCAGCGAGATTCCCGGGCTCGTTGGTCTCCATGAGGTGGACGGCATGGAACATGCCTCGGCGCTGGAAACCGGCGATCACCTCCCGGACCAGTGGGTCGAGCGAGCCGTTGTCGACCAGGACGAACCGGCAGGGCGTCTGGGTCCGACGGAAGATCGAGTCGAGGCTGGCCCACAGATAGACAGGCCGTTCCCAGCTGAGGATGAAGACGAAGGGGCCGTCCGGGTCGGTCATGTGCATGGTCCGATCACGTCGCCGACGATGGCACAGATCCGGGCGATCTCGCATGGGGCCAACGCGTCGTTCATGGGCAAGGAGATGATCCGGGACGACAGATCCTCCGTGCTGGCCATGGGAAGCGAGGTGGCTTCGGAGAAGACCGGGTGGAGGTGGACGGGAGGGTTGTAATAGCTGCGTGACTCGATGGCTCCGGCGGCGAGGGCGACCATGACCGCATCTCGCTGGTCAGGGTCGGGAAGGGCGGCGGAGACGAATGGGAGCGCCGAGCGCTCGGCCCCGGGCTGGAACGTGACGCCCAGGCTGGACAAGCCTTCCCGGTAGTGAGCCAAGATTTCTTGGCGTGCCGCCAAGCGTGCCTCAAGATTGGCCAGCTGAAGCGACCCGATCTTCGACGACAGTTCGTCGAGCTTGCCGTTGGTGCCTAAGGCGATGCTGCGCCGCTGGTCGTCGAACCCGAAGTTGGCCAGCCGTTCGATGGTCGCCGCCACCGAGGCATTCCTGCAACGGACCGCTCCGCCTTCGCCGATGGCCAACGTCTTGGTGGCGTGGAACGAGAACACCTCGGCATCGCCTCGGAGTCCGACCGGTTCGCCGTCCTCGTGGGTCGAGCCGAAGCCGGCGGCCGAATCCACAACCAGGGGAACACCGTGCTCGGCGGCCAGTGCTTCCCATCGAGCGATGTCAGGAACGGCGACACCGAAGGTGCTGGTCAAGAGGATGCCGGCCAGCGACGACCCATGCGAGGAACACCAGGCCTCGGCTTGGTCGAAGTTGGGCTGCCACGTGGATGGTTCGATGTCTAGGAAGATCGGCCGCAGGCCGGCGGCCGTGATGACCAGGGGACCGGCAGCGAAGGTGAACGAGGCCACCAGAACATCGGTGCGGGCTGGATCGACGAGGGCTTGGATGGCCAGATGGAGACCGGTGGTTCCGCTCGAGACCAGGGCGATCTGGTCAGCCGGGCAGTCCAACCACTCAGCTAATCCAGCTCGGAACTCCCGAGAGGCGGGTCCGTTGTTGGAGAAGATCCCCGAGGCCGTGATTTCCACGAACGAAGCGGCCAACGCTTCGGGGGACGGAAAGGTCGGGACGAGGAACGGAGTCGCTTTCGTCACGGGGCTCATCGGTCGACCGGTCGGGCTGGCACGCCCATCACCGTGGTGCCGTCAGCCACGTCGCTGACGACGACCGCTCCGGCGGCCACGACGACGTGCGATCCGATGCGCAAGTGGTCGATGATCGTGGCCCCGATACCGATGGTGGTCGACGCCCCGATGCCAGTGTCGCCACCGATGCGGACTCCCGGCCCGACGGTTGCGTAGTCATCGAGTCGGACGTTGTGGCTGACGATGGCCCCGGAGTTCACGAGGACGTGATCGCCGATCAGGGCTCGGGCGTTCACGATGGCCAGGGGTCCCACGGTCACGTCGGCGCCCAGTGTGGCTGTCGGAGAGATCCATGCCCCAGGAGCCACCACGCTGGTGAAGGCGACCCCAGGGAACCGGTCCACCAGGGCTCGCCTGAGGTCGGAGTCACCGACGGCGGTGACCACAGGCAGGGATCCCATGACGTCAGGCAGGGTGGCCATGGTGAAGATCGGTGCGGCAAACAGATCGGGGTCTCGGGGATAGTCCGGCGCGTGCTCTTCGATCAGAGCGGCGACTGTTATGCCTTGGCTCTGCAGGTAGCCACAGGTCTCGAGGGCCTGGCGGCCTGCTCCGAGGATGACGACCGTGCCGTGGGGTGTAGCGGTGCTGGCTTCCAAGGCGCTCATGGCGACGGGTGTCGTGAGATGGCGGTGGGCTGGTGCACGGTGGGCTGGTGCACGGTGGGCTGGTGCACGGTGGGCCTGTCCATGTGGGTCTGCTGCCTCCCTGGCCTGCCCGTCGGCTGCCCTCACCCGAGGACGTGCGCCGCGGATCAAGTGCCAATCGTACCGAGGATCGTTCCTCGAGACGGTGTCTTGGCGGTCGCCATGCCGTACAGGCCGTGCCGCACAGGCCGTGCCGCAACAAGGCCTGACGCAGTCAGGGCGTATCGCCAGCGGTGGCCTGGCCACCAAAGGCCATGGCCAGGAGCGGACCAAGACGTGAGGCCAACTCGGCCACACGACTGCAGGACTCAATCAGAGATTCGGGATCAAGTTGGTCGATCTCATGCTCGGTCTCGAAGAGGACCTGGCTGGCGAACCACAGGGCCTTGGCGAACGGGATCCGGCAGTTCTGATCATTGAGTTCGCCCAGGAGCTTGCGGGAGGTGCGGATGTCGGTGACGGCCACGCTGAACACCTGCACGCGGTGTGAGTCACCACCCACCAGACGTGCGTAGACAGGCACGGTGCCGAAAGGAAGGACGTAGTCGCCGTCTTCGTCACGGACCAAGGGGATATCGCCAAAGGCATCGGTCAAGGTGGCTTCGAGGGCGGGCCGCAGCTCTTCTTCGACCCGGTCGACCGCCATCAAGAACCCACTCCAGCCGGTGTCGTCGGATACCAGGACCGGACCGTCTGGGGCATCAGGCAGGGCCAGAGTGATGTCACCTGGAGCGGCTGAAGAGACCAGATTGACCAGGCGTCGTGGGTTGACGCATACCCTGGCCGATGAGCCGCCAGCCACGGGAACCACGAAAAGCGACGGCCCAATCCGGGGCCACTCCACGGTGGCCGTCACCACACCGGGCTCGCTGGCCAGCCAGAACGGTGGGTTGACGGCCTCGAGATCGATCCCTTGAGGGGCCCGTCGAGCTTCGGCCATCACGCTCCAGATGGCGTCTCGGGCGACCACCGCAGTGCTGGAAGCCCGGGCTCGGGCGATGGCCAGGCCGTCGTGCCAGGCGGGCACGTCGCCGTCGAAGACCGGCAGGGTGACCGAGCCACAACCCGCACTGGCCGACACCACCCCGGGACGGTCGGCATCGACCACGAGATCGACCGACTCGTCGGCCGCCTGGCTCAGGGCGCACGCCGCACTGACCAGGCGGGGGCTGATGAGGAGTTCGACGTCCGGGCCGGCAGCACCGTCGCATTCGAGGACGGCCAGACACTTCCCGTCGGTGGCGACCCAGGATCGGGCGCCGCCCTTGGCAGTGAAGAGGACATGGCCCGAGGCCCGCTGTTCGTCGTCCTGGGTGAATGGGGCGATGTCCTGGTAGACCCGCTGCCACTCGCCTTGGGTGATGCTGATTCTGGTGTTCTCCATCGATCCGCCTTCCTTCAGGGGTCCGGTCGGCTGCCCGCCACCAGGACCCGATGCGTGCGCCGTCCGATGACATCTGATGCCGCCAGCACCACGACGTAGGACCGACCGGGGCTGCGGTCGGGCATCGGACAAGGTTCCCAGGCTAGGCACCGGGTGTGACATGCCTGGCGGTCGGGGACGGTGTCGTCCCGGGAGCAGAGTGGTTGGATCGTGGGTGCCAGACGGCTTGACAGGCAGGGCTGCACGCGGAACGCTGTTTGGGTCGGCTCACGAGCCGACCACTGCACAACGGTGCACAAGGTGGTTGATGAGCGAACGCCATGCGCAGTAATGAGCGGGCGATCGAAAGGGGCAGCAGGGGCAATGAGTGGGCATCGGATCCGGCGGTTGACATGGGGAGCAGTGCACGCCGGAGTCATCCTTGGCGGAGCGGGCATCCTCGCTCTCTCCGCATCGACCACGGCCACCGCAGCCACCGACGTGGCGCTGGCTCCGGTCGTTCATAACTCAGGACCGGCTCCGGCCCCACCGGCTCCGGCCAAGGGGAAGGCGCCGAGCAAGCAGCCCAGCCCCGTGCAGTTCGTCCAAGCCGTGCCCGGGCAGGCGGCAGGCACGGTCGTTGTCACCTGGGCACCGCCTGCCTACAACGGCAACTGGGTGAATCGCTTCGGTGTCACGCTTCCCTACGTGATCACCGACTACGACCTCATGGGTGTGCCAGCCAAGTCCTGGTCGGCATGCAACGACATGAGCTTCACCTGCACCGTCGTTGGTCTCAAGCCGGGCAAGACCTACAACGTCAAGGTCAAGGTGTGGAACGCCAAGGGCCGCCACAGCAAGGCCACCCCGGCGGTCAGCGTCGTCGCTCCAGGCTGAGTCGAGGTTCGGCGTTCGGTGGAGGTCTAGCCGACCCAGGAGCGGGTGATGGCCTGGATGGCGTGGCCATCGCCATCGACCAGTTTCGGCGCAGTGAACTCCTCAGCCCATGCCGAGGTCAGATAACGAAAGGCCGGCTGGTCTGCCGTCATCGCTTCGAGGATCACCGCGGCCACGTCGTCACCGGTCTGGGCGCTGCCGTCGATGAAGTGGGACATGACATAGGTCAGATAACTCTGCATGGCACTGAGGTAGTCGCCGGCGTTGGCAAACATGGCCTCGATGTCGACTCCGACATTGTTGACGAACTCGGTGGCCACGGGGCCGGGTTCGACGACGCAGACGTCCACGCCGACAGTGGCCGCCACTGGGGCCAGGGACTCCATGTAGCCCTCGACGGCGAACTTTGCCGCGCAGTAGGCCTCGTTGAACGGCTGGCCGACAATGCCCCCGACGCTGGTCACGGTGATGATCCGGCCCTGAGAAACGCGTAGATGAGGGAGAGCAGCCTGGGTGGCAGCGGCCACTCCAAAGAAGTTCACTTCCATGATCTCTCGGAGGTCATCGATGGGGATCTGCTCAGCGGTGCCGACGTAACCCCGACCGGCGTTGTTGATCAAGATGTCAAGGGCGCCGTGATCGGCGACCACCGCATCGATGGCGGTGCCAAGTGATTGGACGTCGGTCACATCCAAGGCCCGGATGTCGAGAGTCACTCCTGCGGCCTCAGCGGCAGACCGCAAGGCGGTGTCCTTGGCCAGGTCGCGCATGGTGGCGACGGTGATGAAGCCTGCGCTGGCCGCGGCCACGGCAGTGGACAGGCCGATGCCAGACGAGCAGCCGGTGATCAGGACGACGCGTGCAGATGCGGCGGAATCAGATGGGACGGCATCAGGCATGACGAACTCCGTTCGGCGTGGGCGACGTGATGGGGTGCAACTGGTCGGACGGGGTCATCGTTGGTCAGGTGCGAGCTGATGGGGCCACCAGGGGCCACGGGCGCTCGCGTTCGGCGATGCGGGCAAGATCGAGAAGGAGTTGCTCCTCGTGGTGTCGTCCGATCACTTGGAGTCCCACGGGGAGACCATCGATGGTGCCGGCCGGGATGGAGATGGCGGGCTGGCCGGTGAGATTGGCGGGAATGGTCAGGGCCCCGTTGTTACCGATGGCCTTGTCGAACCCGTAGGTGGCGATCAGGTCGATATCGCCGACCGTGGTGGGCATCGGTCCCGCTGCCCCGAAGGCCACATCGGGATTGGTGGCACAGAAGACGAAATCGGCTTGGTCGAACACGTCAGCCATCTGCTCGTTGAGAGCGATGCGGAACAGATCAGCCTGGGCAGCGGTCTTGATGGAGTAGTGGTGCTCGGCCAGGTTCATACCGATTTGGATCTCGGGGGTGAGGTCGTCAGAACACGCCGGATAGCGGTCGTCGAGCTCGCCCACCAGGCCGACCAGGTTCGACAGGGCCCACTCGAAGCCTCCCTGGGGAAGGGCAACAACAACGTCTACACGGGAGAGTCCGGCATCACGGATCAGTGCTTCCGCAGCCTCGGTCACCATGGCGGCCACCCGTGGTTCGACCACGGCTGCCCCGAGATCGACCGAGATGACGGCTCGCTTGCCAGCCAGCTCGTGGGAGTCGAGACCGATCTCCCATCCGTCGACGCGGGGCAGACTGAGCGTGTCGCGCCGGTCGAAGCCGTTGCAGACGTCGAACCACCGAGCGGTGTCTCGCACGGATCGGGCCGTGCAGCCGAGAGTGACGGTCAGCGGAGGCTGCAGGGTGGAGGGACCACGAGGGATGCGGCCATAGGTCGCCTTCAGGCCGAAGAGGCCGGTGAAGCCGGTGGGGATGCGGATGGAACCACCACCATCGCCACCGCTGGCGATGGGCAGGAGACCACCGGCCACTGCAGCTGCCGACCCACCCGATGAACCACCAGGTGTCCGTTCGGGGTTCCATGGATTTTGGGTAGCTCCGTGGAGCTTGGTGCTCGTGCAGTTGGTGCCACCGAACTCCGACGCCGTGGTCTGGGCGGCTATGACGGCTCCGGCGGTCCGAAGGCGCGAGACCTGGGTCGAGTCGTGGTCGGCTTGGCGGTCGGCGAACACCAGCGAGGCCTCGGTGTAGGGCCAGCCAGCTACCGATTCGAGCTCCTTGATGCCCATGGGCACCCCTCCGAAGGGAAGGGAGACGTCAGCAGAGGATGCTTGGGCTCGGGCGGCCTCGACATCGAGGTGGCATACGGCGTTCAGATCAGAGGCTTCGATGGCCGCCAGCGAGGCCTCGAGGGCCTCGGTGGGGCTCAGGGTCTTGGCCCGGAAGGCATCGACCAGGGCGCAAGCATCATCGGTCCACGGTTCGCTCATGGCGCACACGGTAGCGAGCCTGGGGCATCTGTGCCCTCGACCGCCCTTATGGGGTGTCTGGACAGGGTGTCTGGACAGGGCGTCTGGACGGTGTGTGTCAGCGCTCCGAGTCGAGGGTGCGCATCTGAGGTCGGGCATAACGCGTGCCAGCGACCTGGTCGGCGGGCACCGCCGCTTCGATGGCGGCCAACTGCTCGGCGTGTAGGTCGAGTGCCACCGCAGAGAGTCCTGTGGCCAGTTGCTGGCGTGTCTTGGCGCCGACCAGCGGCACGATGTCCTGTCCACGGGAAAGCACCCAGGCCGTGGCCACCTCGGCAACCGAGCCACCGATGTCCGCCGCCACCTCGGCCAGCGCCTCGACGAGGGCCAGGTTGGTCGGAAGGTTGGATCGGGTGAAACGAGGGGCGTGGGACCGGAAGTCGCTGAGCGGGATGTGCCGGTCGGCGGACCAACGGTCCGAGAGCAGGCCTCGCGACAGGATGCCGTAGGCGGTGACGGCGATTCCGAGTTCGCGAACTGTGGGCAGGATCTGGTCCTCGATGCCACGTGACATGAGGGAGTACTCGATCTGCAGATCGCAGATGGGAGCGGTCGCCGCCGCCCTGCGGATGGTCTCGGGGCCGACCTCGGACAGACCGATGTGGCGCACCCAGCCCGCTACCACCATTTCGCTGATGGCACCGATCGTCTCTTCGATGGGTACGTCGGGATCCAAGCGCGCCGGCCGGTAGATGTCGATGTGGTCGACACCCAGGCGGTTCAGTGAGTAGGCGAGGAAGCTCTTCACCGCGGCCGGCCGGCAGTCGAAGCCGTGCCAGGCACCGTCGGGACCACGAAGGCCTCCGAACTTGACCGACAGCACCACGTCCTCGCGATTGCTGGTGGCCAGGGCTTCGTGGATGAGGAGCTCGTTGTGGCCCTGGCCGTAGAAGTCACCGGTATCGAGCAACGTCACACCGGCCTCGGTGGCGGCGCGGATGGTGGCGATCGACTCGGCGCGGTCGGCGGGGCCGTAGGCGCCGGACATCCCCATGCAGCCCAGACCGATGACCGAGACCGGCCCTGCTGCCCCAAGCGTGCGCTGCTCCATGGTTCCTCCTGGTGCTCTCATTGAACCGGCTGGCCCACTCGCTCAGCGGATCGCTCGGACGACATCGGCTGACGATGCGGTGAACCTACCCCCACCAGTCCCCGTACCGTTTAGCGTGTGGGACATGACGCACGCCTCTGACGCCGATACTGACGACGCTGTGGCACCCAAGCAGGGTGAATCCCAGCAGGGTGAATCCCAGCCGCCTACGCCTCCTGAGCACCCGTTCACTCTGGCCATCGACGTGGGCGGAACGGGCATCAAAGGATCGGTGCTGGACGCTCGAGGCGTCATGGTGGCCGATCGGGTCAAGATCCCGACCACCTACCCGCTTCCACCAGAGAAGATGGTGGCCGACTTCAAGCGTCTGATCGCCCCGCTTCCTCAGGCGGAGCGGGCTTCGGTGGGCTATCCAGGCATGGTCCGGGACGGTGTCGTGCTGACCACGCCGCACTTCATCACCAAGTCAGGACCCGGCTCCGAGATCGACCCCGCACTCGTCAAGGCCTGGGACCACTTCGACCTGGCCGGGGTCCTGACCGCGGAGTTCGGGATACCCACCAAGGTGGCCAACGACGCCGACGTGCAAGGGGCCGCCGTGGTCAGCGGACAAGGGCTCGAGTTGGTGATCACGTTGGGTACCGGGTTTGGTACGGGACTCTTCCTCGACGGCCGGCTTCTGCCCCACATGGAAATCGCCCACCAGCCGTTCCGCAAGGGCGAGACCTACGACAGCCAACTGGGCGAGGCTTCCCGCAAGGAGATCGGCGAGGGTCGCTGGCTCAAGCGGGTCCACAAGGCGATCGCCAACATGCGAGCGCTGTTCGCCTTCGATCACCTCTATCTCGGCGGAGGAAACTCCCGGCGCATCCCACGGCACAGCTTGGCTGACGACATCACCATCGTGGACAACACGGCGGGCATCCTCGGGGGCATCCGACTGTGGGACCCCAAGACCCCGGGTGCTGACGCCCCGAAGCCGCCAGCCTGAGTCATTAGCGGCCCGTCGCGGGTCACTGCTGGCGCCAGACGGATCAGCCCTGCCAGGAACGCCATCGGCGCTCGACGTCCTTGAGGTCGTCCTTCCATCCTTTGCGGGTGGAGGCGGCCACGACACGTTGGGCATCGGCCAACCGCCGAGCCGGTGCAGCCAGGTCGGGTCGCTCGGTGGCCAAAGCCTCAAGCCACTCGATGCTGAGAGCGGCATCGTGCAGGTCACCAAGTCTGGCCTGCAGTCGCTCGGCTGCTTTGCCGGTCTTGCGGGCTGGCCCACCAGCCACCAAGGCCACCGTCTCACAGCCGTAGCGGAGGTCCTTCAGCCGGATGCGTAGCTGGTGAAGGTGCAGCTCGGTCGTCGATTTCTTGGCCGTGCGGGCGGCCCCTCGGACGTCACGCCAAGCTCGCCCGAGCATCTTGGGGAGTACCTCGTCCGCTGGCCGTGCCGCCTTGGACTTGAAGGCTGGACCCTCCCAGAGGACCAGCATCTGCTCGGTCAGCTCGAACCTTCGGGGTCCAGCCTGTTCGCGGCTGATGCGGGCCATGGCACCGGCTCGACGTTCATCGACCACGTCGGAAAGTGCAGCCACGTCGGCATCATCGAGGACGTCGGGACCCTGACGGTCGACGAGATCGGCCAGTAGGTCGAGGTCCCGGGTTCGTCCCAGCTCGTTGCCGTACCACGCCAACTCGGCGCGCAAGGTCGTCTCCCACGAGGGGTCGAGAAGCAGTCGGAAGGTCCGCAGGTTGGAACGGATGCGCCGCATCGCCACCCTGCTCTGGTGGATCCGCTCGATGCGATCTTCGCCCCGCGCTGGTGGTGTCAGGCCGCCCCGCTTCAGAGAGGCGCTGTCCCAGACCGGTGGTGCGGCGAGCACTGTGGCCAGCGCATCGGACAGCCCAGCTCGGCGCCGCTCGTCGACGAGTTCGGTGCCGAGGTCGTTCATGAGGAACGTTCGAGCCGACAGAGCCAGGACCCGATGGAGGACCATGCCCGCGCTCGGGTCGGTCAGCCCATCGGCAACGAAGGCCTCTGAGGTCTGCTCGGACCCTGGGTCGCCGCCGTGGGTCATCGGGTTGGAAGTGATCTCCATGTCTGACCTCAGACTACGGCCGGGGCCTGGTGAAGTCAGGGTCCCCACCGGGTGTCACCGCATCACGGGCCGAACGGCATCGTATGGACGACCTTGGTCCGACCGGTACGGTGGATAGGTGCGTGCTGTCACCGTTGTTGCAGGAGAACTGGTCGTCACCGAACGGCCGGATCCCGTCCCGGGACCGGGGGAGGTGGTGGTCGCTGTGGTCGCTGCGGGCATCAATGGTGCTGATCTGCTGCAGCGGCGTGGGTTCTACCCGGCTCCGGCCGGGGCGCCCGTCGAC
The DNA here is from genome assembly GCA_903873395.1 of uncultured Acidimicrobiaceae bacterium. Classification (GTDB taxonomy): domain Bacteria; phylum Actinomycetota; class Acidimicrobiia; order Acidimicrobiales; family RAAP-2; genus Bog-756. Next base: position 5,737 of record CAIQOJ010000109.1, on the reverse strand, counting down.
ATCCCTGGCCTGGAGTTCGCCGGGCGCGTCCTGGAGTTGGGGCCGAACACGATGGGCAGATGTGCCATCGGTGATCGGGTGATGGCCATCACCGGCGGAGGGGGGCAGGCCGAGCGGGTGGTGGTTCCTGAATCCCATCTGTTGCCCGTTCCTGCCGCACTGGGGACGGCCGAGGCTGGAGGGGCTCCCGAGGCGTATTCGACGGCGGCCGATGCCCTGCTCACCCAAGGTCGGTTGTCTGCCGGTGACCGGGTCCTGATCTCCGGGGCAGCCGGTGGGGTCGGAACGGCGGCTGTGCAGTTGGCTCACTCCGTCGGGGCTCATGTCGTGGCCAGTGTCCGCAATCTCGATCACCATGCCGCCGTGGCTGCACTCGGAGCCGACGAGGTGATCGTGCCCGAGGCCGTTGGTGATCACGGGCCCTATGACGTTTCTCTCGAACTCGTCGGTGCCGCCGGCGTCGAGGCTGTGTTGGCTCACCTTGCTCCCGGTGCCCGGGTAGTCGTCATCGGTGTTGGCGCAGGAGCCAAGGCTCAGATCAACCTGCTGGCGTTGATGGGAGCACGGGCCACCGTAGGGGGCTCGACGCTGCGGGCCCGTTCGATCGAGGAAAAGGCTGCAGTGGCGCGCCTGATGGAGGACCGGGTGGTGCCTCTCTTGGCTGAGGGAACGTTGTCGGTTCCCGTCGAGGCCACCTATCCCTTGGAAGAGGCCACGGCGGCCTACGAGCGCTTCGCTTCGGGAGCCAAACTCGGCAAGATCGTCTTGGTCGTCTGAGCAGCTCAGTCCGCCAGAGAAGGCCCTGTCCGAGCCCCTCTGGATTCGCTCAATCGCCGAGCGCCGTCCGCTAGGAAGAGTCGCCTAACGGGAGACGATGACCGAGGAGCCGTGACCGAAGAGGCCCTGGTTGGCCGTGATCCCGACGCGCGCTCCTTCGACCTGGCGACCGGTGGCCTGGCCACGGAGCTGCCAGGTGAGCTCGCATACCTGGGCGATGGCTTGCGCGGGAATGGCCTCGCCGAAGCAGGACAGACCACCCGATGGGTTGACCGGCACCCGACCGCCGAGCGTCGTGTCGCCGTCGCGCAGGAGCCTCTCGGCTTCGCCCTGTTTGCACAGGTTGAGATCCTCATACCAGTCGAGCTCGAGCGCCGAGGAGAGGTCATAGACCTCGGCCAGGCTCACGTCTTCGGGGCCGATGCCGGCCTCTTCGTAGGCGGCCAGGGCGATCGAGTTCTTGAAGGTCGGGCCCACCGAGGACGCGGCCACCGACGAGTCGGTTGAGAAGTTGGGCATCTCGATGATGGCCTGGGGGAATCGAGGGGTGACCGTGGACACGGCATCGATGGTGACCAGGTCCTTGTTGCCGGCATGGCGCTTGGCAAACTCCATCGAGCAGAGCACCAGGGCTGCACCCCCGTCGGACGTAGCGCAGATCTCGAGGAGCCGCAGCGGGTCGGCCACCATCGGCGACGCCAGAACCTCGTCTGCCGTCACCTCTTTGCGATAGCGGGCGTAGGGGTTCTCCAAGCCATGGCGAGCATTTTTGACCTTGACGGCAGCGAAGTCCTCTTCGGTGGCACCGAAGAGCTCCATGCGCCGACGGGCGTAGAGGGCGAAGTAGGTCGGGTTGGTCGCTCCCATCAGGTGGAAGCGCAGCCAATCTGGATCGTCTTTGCGATCACCGCCGACGGGCTTGAAGAAGCCCTTCGGAGTGGTGTCGGCACCGATGACCAGGGCGACGTCGCACAGGCCGGCCAGGATCTGAGCCCGAGCGTTGTTGATGGCCTGGGCACCTGACGCGCATGCTGCGTAGGCCGAGGAGACTCGCGCTCCGGTCCAGCCCAGTGCCTGGGCGAAGGTGGCTCCGGCCACAAAGCCCGGGTAGCCGTTGCGGATGGTGTCGGCCCCGGCCACGTACTGGATGGACGTCCACGGCAGGTTGGCCTCGGCGAGAGCATCGCCAGCAGCGGCCAATCCGTACTCCACGAAGTTCCGGCCCCACTTGCCCCAGGGGTGCATGCCTGCACCCAGGATGGCGACTCTCTTGTCGTCAGGCACCGGCCGCTCCCTCGCTCGTCTCACTGCTCGTTGCGCCGACGGGGCGCCACTTCCAGACCATGTACTCGTGCTCGTCGTCTTCATGCAGGACGTCGAGGACCAACTCGACTTCGGTGCCGATGGTGAGGTCGTCGACGCCAATGCCGGGGACGACCTGGCCCATGACCACCATCTGCTCGGCGGCCAACTCGACCGCACAGAGGGCGAAGGGCACGTAGGGATCGGCCGGCACGTAAGGATCGGGCGGCTGGTAGCAGGCATCGGTGTAGGACCAGACCTTCCCGGTGCGGCTGAGCGGCGTCTCGGCGAACTCTCGGCCCTGGCACTCCGGGTTACGACAGAAGTAGGTCTCTTTGGGAAAGGCGATGTTCCCGCAGCTGGTGCACGCAGAGCCGAGAAGCGCAGGGGCGTCCTCGTCCAGGGTGAACCAGCCCTCAATGGCGGGCACGCGGGTCTTGGCCGTGGACATGAGGGGATCCTAACGGACCGTCAGAAACCAGGACGAGAGGAGGTTCACCGAGGGGTGGTGCCACATCCCCAGCGTGGAGCGTGGATCAGGCTGGCCGGGTCAGCGCCATGATCTCGTCGACGATCATCGAGATGTCGCCGCAACTCCGCATGTGCTGGGCCATTAACTGACCCCGACATGCTGCCGGATGACGAGGGCATCCCTGTCGACCTCGACAGACACCCAGTTACCTTCGAAAGACACCATCACCTTCGAGAAACATCATGGACCCGCTGTGGATCCCGATCGATCTCGGAGTTCCTTGTGGATGGTCACCTGGCCGTTGCGGTTCACGCCCATGGTCATCAGTGCGACATCGGGAGCATGCATGGCACCCGCTCCGGTAACCCTGGGCTCATCGTCTGTGGGTTCACACACGGCTTGACCACCAAGGGAGTGCTCTCACGGGTTCTCTGGTCACCCACCTGGCGTGGTAGCCATGCGCCCATGGAAATGCGCAAGATTGGCAGTCTCGACGTCTCGGTGGTCGGGCTCGGAACCAACAACTTCGGCTTCTTCATGCAAGCCGGCGCGGTGCCGCCGGTGGTCGATGCCGCCATCGAAGAGGGGATCAACTTCTTCGACACTGCTGACTCCTATCTCGACAGCGAGGTGCGCCTCGGCCAGGCCTTGGGCCGCCGACGCGACCACGTGGTCATCGCCACCAAGTTCGGCAGCCCGGTAGGCGAGGACGGGACGGGCGGGGCTCATCCGGACTACGTGCGCCACGCCGTCGAGCGGAGCCTGCGGGCGCTGGGCACCGATCGCATCGATCTCTACCAACTGCACCGACCCGATCCCGAGACGCACATCGCCGACACATTGGGAGTGCTCGACGAACTGGTAGCTGAAGGCAAGGTCCGAGAGATCGGATGTTCCAACTTCTCGATCGCCCAACTGCGTGAGGCCGAGGCCGCTGTAGGGCCCGACGATGCCCGCTTCGTCAGCCTGCAGAACCACTTCAACCTCCTCGAGCGGGGAGACGAAACTGAAGTCCTGCCCGAGTGCGTAGCCACCGGCGTGGCCTACCTGCCCTTCTTTCCACTGGCCAGTGGCCTACTGAGTGGCAAGTATGTCCGGGGCCAGGCACCGCCTGATGGCACCCGGTTGGCCATCTGGGGCGACGCCTCGTTGACCGACGAGAACTTTGATGTGCTCGATGCGCTGACGGCCTGGGCCGAGGCCCGCAAGCACACGCTGCTCGATCTGGCCTTCGCGTGGCTGGCCGCCACCCCTGGAGTGGCCTCGGTCATCGCTGGAGCCACCAATGCCCACCAGATCCGCCTGAATGCCCGGGCTGGCTCGTGGGTGCTTACGCCTAACGAACGTGCTGAGGTTTCTCAGTTGGTGGCACGCTGATCCGATCATGGACAAGGTTTAATCTCGATCCTTTGCTCGGGCCCACTCTGGTGACGTGAGGATCGGCCCAGATTGGAAGATCCCTCCAGTGCCCACCCGACGAGTGCGCTTCAACGGGTCCTTTGACGGAATGCCCAAGCACGTCGCCCCCGGTGGGGACCTGGGTCAAGTAAGGCGCGCTGGTGGTTGGGGCTCGCCGGGGCCGTCGAAGGAACGGGGCTGGCCCGGCGTCTGGCTAGCGCATGGTTCACCAGGCGATCAGCCTTCTGGCGTTCCACCCAGTGCGCCGCGGGCCTTGGCCTCGGACAGGCGAGCATCGTCCCACCCCAAAAGATCGGCCACGACCTCGTCGGTGTGCTGGCCCACGGTTGGTGCATGGCTGGGGGTGGGGAGCTCCTCGCCGATGAACTTGAGCGGGGTACCGAGTTGCTCAGCACCTAGTTGCTCGACCGGATACCACGAGAAGCGGTCCTGGAACTGTGGGTCGTGGGCGATGGTCTTCGGAGAGTTGACCGGGGCTACCGGGAAGTTGCGCTCGACGCCATAGGCGATCCACTCTTCGGCGGTCCTGGTGCGGAAGATGTCGCGCAACTCGGTACGCAGTTCGAGGTTGCCCACGGCATGGTCGGCATACTTGGAGCCCGGCCACCGCTCAAAGAGGTCCGTGCGCTCGACCGCTTCGCAGAAGTTCTTCCACAGTGACTGCTCGGAGGCCATGAAGAGCACGTAGCGACCGTCGGCGGCCTCGTAGACCTGGTAGCGGACGCCGTGGATCATGCCCGAGGTTCCTGGGTCACGGCGGGCGTAGTCGTCAGACCTGTTGCCGGTGACCTCGGTCTCGGGCCGCTCATAGGCCCGCCAGGTCTCCGACCGATACCAGTCCATGGCGGCAGCGGCGTCGGACTGGGCGATCTCGAAGCAGGATCCCTCGCCGGTGGTCTTGGCCCGGACCACGGCGGCCAGGATCCCGAGGGCACCGAACAGTGGTCCGGCGTGGATGCCCATGGAGGCATGCTCAGGCAGGTAGGAGAATCCTTGTTCGTTTACCTCTGGGGAGACGATGCCGGCCCAGGTATCGAAGGCCACGCCGTGGGCGGGCAGGTCCTTATAGGGACCGGTCATGCCGTAGCCCGAGATGGTGCAGAACACAAGGTCGGGCTTGAGGGCACAGAGGTCGTCCCACCCCACACCCCGCTTGGCCAGAACACCAGGCCGACCGGCCTCGACGACCACGTCGCAGGTCACGGCCAACTCCTTGAAGATCTCCACATCGGCCGGGTTGCGCAGATCCATGACGATGGAGCGCTTCCCTCGATTGAGATGGAGGTGCATGAGCGACACGCCGTCCACAATGGGCCAGGTCATCTCTCGGATGTAGTCGCCGGCCGCTGGCTCGACTTTGATGACCTCGGCGCCGAGGTCGATCAAGGGCATCGAAATGGCGGCCGGTCCGAGGGCGGAGACCTCAAGGATGCGGATGCCGTGAAGAGGAGCGTTGGTGGGCATGAGTTCTCCGGGGTCGGATTGGGCCGTCAGGGATCGAGATGATGAGGGGTCAGGCCTGTTCCCGATGGGCAGTTCCTGGCAAGGTGAGTGTAGAGGAGCGGCTTCCCTTTGGCTCAGGTCACGGCCGCTTGGTCGGGCTCTGGTCGGGTCGGCTAGAGTGTCGGCCTGTCCTCGTGGGCGGGATAGTTCAAGAACTGGACTGCACCGTGCACGAGTGATGGCAACAAGCGCTCGTAGCTCAACGGATTAGAGCATCTGACTACGGATCAGAAGGTTGCAGGTTCGAATCCTGCCGAGCGCACC